>DATIWU010000041.1:0-10134 GCA_035519195.1 Gemmatimonadales bacterium | reverse complement strand
GTTCGACAGCGCCATTTCCCGGGCCACCTCGGCGTTGCGCCCCTCATCGGGATCGAGCAGGTGGAAGCCCCCAAGATTCCAGCCCAGCGCGAACACCGCCACGAGCAGCAACGCCGCGAATCCAATGCTGCGCGGTGCCGGCACGCGCGTCAGTGAAATACCGGCCCTCCCCCCACGGGACCCGAGAACCCGGGATTCGTGCCTGGCGGCGCGGATGGCGTGGGAGGAGGGGGCGCGACCTGCGACACGGTGACGGGAACGGAGGCCTGCTGCTCGCCATCGATCGTGATTTCGAAGCGATACGGCCCCGCGTGCGGGAACGGGACGTCGAACACGAGCACGGCGCCGGCCTCGATGTCGGTCACGCCGGCGGGCGGCTCCGCGAAAATCACGCTGCCCGATCCGCCCAGGATTTCCGTGTTCTGGTCGTCCACGAGACGGATTTGCACCGCGTGCTCTCCCACCTCGGTGCGGCGTCCCTTGAGCCGCAGCACGAGGTGCAGCCGCGGATGCATCGCGGGGAACTGCTGCACCCAGATGTGCTGAAAAATGCCCAGCACGGAGAGCTTCCCCGCCTGATCGACCAGGGCGTAGTCGGAGATCACCGCGAAGTCCAAGTGCATCGTGGTCGAGGGTCAGGTCACGCGCACAGACTTGATTTCATCGTTCTGCGCGATGGCATTGACGGCCTCCATGCCCTTGGTCACCTGGCCGAATACCGTGTGCACGCCGTCGAGATGGCGCTGGGGTGAGTGGCAGATGAAGAACTGACTTCCCCCCGTATCCTTGCCCGCGTGCGCCATCGAGAGCGTCCCGGCAACGTGCTTGTGCGTATTGAGCTGGGTCTCGCATTTGATGGTGTAGCCCGGGCCGCCCGTCCCCACGCGTCCCTTGCCGGTTTTCGAATAGGGATCGCCGCCCTGAATCATGAAATTCGGGATCACGCGGTGGAACTTGGTGCCGTCGTAGAATCCCGAGTTGGCGAGCTTCTCGAAATTCGCCACGGTGCCGGGGGTCTCGTCGGCGAACAGGTCGACCTCGATCCGGCCCTTGGATGTCTCGAATACGGCTTTCTTATTGGGCATGATGCTCCTTGCAGGGATCTCAATGTATCTCGTGGGAAACCGCTTTGTGCTCCCGTAACAGCTCGCCGAGCGCCTCCGGCTGCTTGACGGGAAGTGAACACGTCGTTCCGACGCACACGACGGCGCTTGGCTCAGGTCCGGGTTTCCGAATTACGATCTTCCGGGGGTGAAACGTTTGCAGGCTGATCAAATGCATGTCGCACGCCGGTCCGGGCCCTGTGGGGCCGGTGACTTCGATGCGCGACGCGGGGTTCACGAGCCAGTCAGCCGCGCGCGCCAGGGTCGCGCCGTACAGTGACAGCTCGGCGAGCGCACCGCCGAATGCTCCGAGCTGCCGCTCGAATCGCTCGCGCCACTCGGCATCATCGGTCAACAGCGCGAGCCGCGCGAGCACGAGCGCGGCCACGGCGTTGCCCGAGGGCGTCGGAGCGTCCTGCACGGTCTTCGCGGGCGTAGCGAGATAGGCCGCGTCGCGGCGCTGCCGTGCCAGATCGAAGAACCCGCCATCGGTCTGGTCCCAGTGCGCCCGCAGGCAGTATTGCATCACGGTGGTCGCGCGCTCGAGCCACGACTTGGCGCCCGTGGCCTCGTAGGCATCGAGGAATGCGGCGGCACTCTGCACGTTGTCTTCCAGCAGGCCGTGCGGGTCTCTCTTGCCGAGCGTGTGCGACATCCCGCGGGTTTCGTTCCAGCCGTCGGTCCAGAGCTTTTCGAGCGCGGCGAGCGCCAGCGTATTGCACTCGGGCCGGTCGAGCACCGCGCCGGCATGCAGGAATGCCGCAGCCATCATGGCGCCCCAGTTCACATACGACGTGGTATCGACGTAGGGTCGGGGACGCCCGTCGCGCGCCGCCTTGAGTCGCCGCACGGCCGATTGGAACAGCGGGCGCTCTTCGGGCGCGGGATCCTCGTGCCACCACAGCACGTTCTTCTCCGGCTTGTGGTGCATTTCGCCCAGCTCGCCGATATCGAACACGCGCGCCAGGACGGCGAGCTCGGGTTCCGGTAGCACGGCGCGAGCTTCATCGAGCGTCCAGGTCCAGTAGTCGCCGTCGTCGCCGAACGCGAGATCGGCGTCCTGGGAGGTAAAGAAGGCATCGCGGCCGTTCGAGAGCACGGCCGTGACCCAGTCCACGATCCCGTTCGCCACCGCGCGAAACAGCGGCGCCCCGAACGCGGCGTAGCCATCCAGATACGCGTGCAACAACTCCGAATTGTCGTACGACATCTTCTCGAAGTGCGGCACGATCCAGCGCTCGTCCACCGAGTAGCGGTGGAACCCGCCGCCCAGCTGATCGTGGATGCCGCCGTGCGCCATGCCGGTGAGCGTTTTCTCGACCACTTCGCGCATCCACGGCGTGCGCTCGTCGTACCAGCGCGCGGTGAGAAACTGGAGCGCTGCCGGATGGGGAAACTTCGGGGCGGTGCCGAACCCGCCGAATTGCGGGTCGAAGATACGAGCCATCTGATCGGTCGCCCGGGCGAGTTCCGAGGGGCCGACGGTGCCGCGCTTCGATTCGTCCAGCGTGGCCACGACGTGATCGTGGATGGCGCGCGCGCTGGCCTCGACCTTGGCCAGGTCGGCGTGATAGGCGCGGGCCACGTGCCTGAGCACGGTGAGGAATCCCGGACGGTCGTAGGCATTGTTCTCGGGCGGGAAATACGTCCCTCCAAAGAACACCTGCCCGTCGGGCGTGAGAAACGCGGTGAGCGGCCAGCCGCCTTGCCCCGTCAGAGCCTGGACGGCGCGCTGATAGCGGATGTCCACGTCGGGGCGCTCGTCGCGATCGACCTTGATGCACACGAACGCTTCGTTCAGGAAGCTCGCCACGGCCTCGTTTTCATACGACTCGCCGTCCATTACGTGGCACCAGTGGCACCACACGGCGCCGATGTCGAGCAGGATCGGCTTGTTGTCGCGTTTGGCGTGCGCGAACGCCGCGTCGCTCCACGGCTGCCAGTAGACGGGCTGATGCGCGGCGGACTTGAGGTACGCCGAGGACTCGGCGCCGAGCGCGTTCGTCATGCGCCGCGCTCGAGGTAGCGTACGGCGGTGGTGGTCAACAGGTCGGCGCCGATGATCAGGGCTGCTTCGTCGATGTCGAAGGTGGGGCTGTGGTGCGGCGACGGCTTCGGGCCGGGGCGCGCGGAGCCGACGAACGCGAAGCAGCCCGGCACGCGCGCCAGGAAGAACGACATGTCTTCGCCACCCATCGTGCGGTATCCCGAGACCACATTGTTCTTCCCCACGATACCTGCCGCCACCTGGGAGAGGAGCTCGGACATGCGCGCATCGTTCACCACCGGCTTGCACAGCCGGCGATGGCGGATCTCGGCCGTGGCTCCGAATGCGGCGGTAATCCCGCGTACCGTTTCTTCCAGCAGCTTCGGGGCCGCGTCGTAGAAGCGGCCGCCGAAGGTACGCACCGTGCCACGCAGCTCGGCCTGCTGGGGAATCACGTTGAACGTATGCCCCGCGTTCACGGCCGTAACGGACACCACTGCTTCTTCGAACGGGTTGCGGCGGCGGCTCACGAGGGTCTGGAGCGCCGTGATCACGTGCGCGGCGACGACCACCGGGTCGACCGTCTGCTGCGGCGCGGCGGCGTGCCCGCCCTTTCCTTTAATAGAGATGTCGAAATCGTCCACCGAGGCCATGACCGGACCGGGCATGACGGCGACCGTGCCTGTGGGCAGGTCGTTCCAGAGATGGATGCCGAAGGCCGCGGTCACGGGCGGCGTGTCGAGCACGCCGGCGTCGATCATCGCTTCCGCGCCGGTGGCGATCTCTTCGGCCGGTTGGAACGCGAACTTGAGCGCACCGGGCAGCGGAACCGATTGCAGCCGGCGGGCCACTTCGAGTCCAATCGCCACGTGTCCATCGTGCCCGCACGCGTGCATCTTGCCGGCATGCTGCGAGCGATACGGCGTTTCGTTCGCTTCTTGCACCGGGAGCGCATCCATGTCGGCGCGCAGCAGCACGCAGCGTTCTGTTCCCGAGCCGTTCCGCAGCCCCAGCACGCCCGTTTTCCCGACTCCGCTTCGGACGTCGTAGCCCAGTGCTCTGAGGCGTTGCTCCACGATGCCGGCCGTGCGCACCTCTTCGAAGCCCAGCTCGGGATGCTGGTGGAGATCTCGCCGTGTGTTCACGAGCGAATCACGGTCGATGGGAGGGAGTTGGCTCATACGCGCGAGGAAGGACAGAGGTCGCTCACGACGCATGCTTCGCACTTCGGAGTCCGCGCGATACAAACTCGCCGTCCGTGCTGGATCAACGCGTGCGCGAACCAGGTCCATTTTGCCTGCGGGATGAGCTGCATCAGGTCCTGCTCGATTTTCACCGGATCGCTTTCCTTAGTAAAGGCGAGCCGCGCGGAGAGGCGTTGCACGTGGGTGTCGACCACGATGCCGACGTTCTTCTTGAACCAGCTGCCGAGCACCACGTTGGCGGTCTTGCGGCCTACGCCAGGAAGCTCGACCAGTTCTTCCATTGTATCGGGAACGGCTCCGCCATGCCGCTCGACCAGCGCCTGGGCCATGCCGATGATCGATTTGGTCTTGTTGCGGAAGAAGCCGGTGCTGTGAATTTCCTGCTCGAGCTCGGTCGGGTTCACGCTGGCGAAGTCCTGCGCCGTACGGTACTTCGCGAACAGCGCGGGGGTGACCATGTTGACGCGGGCATCGGTCGACTGGGCGGACAGAATGGTCGCGACCAGGAGCTCGAGCGCGCTTTTGTGCTCCAGGGCTGTGGTCGTGTCCGCGTACGCGCGTTCCAGGCGGGCGAGCACTTTGCGCGCGCGCGCCTTGCGCTGCACGGGGGTTTCACGGATACGGCGAATCGTGGCGCGTGGCTTTACGGGCATTGTGGCCGAAACTTACCCCCTCGCGCGTCTGTACACCTCCCGCAAACTGCACGCGGCGTCGGGCGCGTTTCTCCCCTCACCAACGAATCTCAGTTCGTAGGGCGAAACGGCCTAATCAATGGGCCGTCACGAAAGGGGCAATTCCATCGGAATGCAGACGCTTCTTTTCCCGCTCGCGTTGGGCCAGGTTATCAGGGGCAGTGTAGCTAGGGCAGTCCGTATAGGAGGCATCCATGCTTCGCTCACTGGCATTCGCATCTATCGTTTTGGGGCTTTCGGCTTGCAAGGAGTCGACGGCAAACCGAGCGCCCGATGCTGCCGGCCTAATCACGAGCCGGACAGCGACCAGCATGCGAGTAATACCAGCAACCGGTTTTTGGTGCGATTCTGCCGCGGACGTCGTTCTTACGGGTCCGCCACCGATCATTGATAGCCAAGGCAAGAGAGTTGATACGTCCTCCCTCACTGTCGGCAAACACGTGTCCGTATGGGCTAAGTACGCCATAGAGGAGACTTGCCCAGCAGGCATGGCCGCGGAAAGAATTGTCATTCGCTAACCGCACAGCTCGAAAGCCCGGGGAGACGCATTTCATTGATGCGCCTCCCCCGGAACCACCTAACCATTGCGGCATGTTCACAACAATCGCAACGGACTGAAAATGGTGCTCGGGCTTCACCGGCATGGTGCGGAAAGTTACCGCCTCTCTCCTTCCTTCAAGAACCTGTCCACCACTTGCACGAATTGCTCGGTCGCTTCGACATGCGGCGCGTGACCGGTCGGCAATTCGACGAGTCGACTATGCAGAATCGTGGCGAGCTCGCGCGTGCCTTCGAGCGGCATCGGATCGAACGTGCCGGCCACGGTAATCGACGGCCAGGGCCCGCGAGTCTCGATCAGTTTGCGCAATGCGTCCCGCAAATCGTACTCGCCCAGACTGCTCCAGACGGCGTCCTGAGTGCGCTGCGTGATTCTGAAGGGCGTCAGGTCGCGGGCGCGCGCCAGGTCGCGAAAATAGGGCGCGACCGATAGCGCGAACGCTTCGCGGCGATAGCTTTCGGGGTCGCGTTCGCGCAGACCCGAGCGGATCAGAGCGGCGCGGGCCTGCACAATGGCTGGATCGGCGGCGCGGGCCGCAAAGCGGCGCTCGAACTCGGCGCGCCACGCGGCGGTGAGCGGGGCGGGGCAGACGAGGGCCAGGCGCGCGACGTGCTCGGGATGGTGCAGGGCATAGAGCACCGCGAGCAGGCCGCCCCAGGAGTAGCCGAGCAGGGTCAGCCGGGCTTCATTCCAGCGCGCGCGCAGGGCTTCGAGATCGCTGACGTGCTCGCGCCAGCCCACGGGCACGTCGCGCCCGACGGGTGACTGACCGCCGCCGCGCTGATCGTAGTACATGAGCGTGCGGCCCGAGGCCAGCAGATCGTACTGCGGCAGCAGATAATCATGATGTGCGCCGGGTCCGCCGTGCAGCACGACCACGGCCGGTCCCGCTCCAATACGCCGGGTGAACAGCCTTACTCCGGCGACGTTCGTAAATTCGGCAACCGCTGTACTCACGACCTAGAAGCTAAACGAACTGTCATGACCACTACGGCGCGACCGCTCCGCGCGGGACGTTTCCCCGCGACGCTCGCCCCGCCGCTGATCCGGCGGCTGGGGCTCGCCGACATTGCGATCCTGTGTCTGTTGGGCGGAGCGATCGCGGCGGTGGTCGCGTTCGCGCGCGAGTTCGAAGCGCCGCTACGCCAGACCGTACAGATCGACCTGAGCGCGGGCGCGCTGCCGCGCTACACCATGTATTCGCTGGCGCGCGGCACGTTCGCGCTGGTCATTTCGTATCTGTTCGCGCTCGGGTTCGGCTGGGTCGCCGCGAAATCGACCGCCGCCGAGCGCGTGCTGTTGCCGCTGCTCGACATCCTGCAAAGCATCCCCGTGCTCGGCTTTCTCCCCGGTCTTGTGCTCGGGTTGATGGCGTTGTTCCCCACGCGCAACGTGGGCCTCGAGCTGGCCGCGATTCTCATGATCTTCACGGCGCAGGCGTGGAATCTGGCGTGGTCGTTCTACAACTCCGTGAAAAGTCTGCCCGAGCCGCTGCGCGACGCGAGCACGATGGCGGGGTGGGGTGCGCGGCGGGTGTTCTGGCGGCTCGAGCTGCCGGCGGCGGCCCAGGGGCTGGTGTGGAACGGCATGCTGTCGATGGCGGGCGGCTGGTTCTTCCTGATGGTCAACGAGGCGTTTCGGCTCGGCGGCCGCGACTACCGGCTGCCGGGCATCGGCTCCTACATGAGCGTGGCGCTCGATCAGGGCAACGTGCCCGCCATGGTGCGCGCCATCATCGCGATGATCGTGATGATCCTGTGCGTCGATCAGGTGCTGTGGCGCCCGCTCGTGGCATGGGTGGAGCGGTTCCGGTTGGACGACACCGCCGGCACGCCGATGACCACGAACTGGCTGCTCACGTTCTTCCGCCGGGCGCGGATCCCGCGGCGCTTCGCCGCGTTCCGGCGTAGCGCGTTTCGCACCGCGCGGCGCGCCACGGAGCCGATCTACCGGGTCGTGGCGCAGCCCGTGATCCGCAACGCGCCACGCGTGCCCGGACCGGGAGCCAATGTGGTCCGCAGCGTCGCGCTCGGAGCCATCGCTGTCGTGATCGGTGGGATCGCGCTCCTGGGCGCGTGGAAGCTCGTGCTCTTGCTGCGGCAGCTCTCGTTCAGCGAGTGGCTGATGCTCGTGGGCGCGGGGGGGCTCACGTTCATCCGCGTCATGGTATCGGTGTTCTTGTCCACGGCCTGGGCGGTGCCGGTCGGGGTCGTGCTGGGGCGCTCGCCGCGGCTGTCGCGCGTGGCGCAACCGATCATTCAGGTGGTCGCGTCGTTTCCCGCGCCGATGCTCTTCCCCATCGTGATTCTGGCGCTCGGCAACATAGGGGTGGGGCTCGGCTGGGGAGCGATCGCGCTGATGGTGCTGTCGGGACAGTTCTATATCCTGTTCAACGTGATCTCCGCCGTGGCCGCGATCCCCGAGCAGCTCAAGGAAGCGTCGACCGTGTTTCAACTGTCGCCCATGGCGCGGTGGCGGTCGCTGTATCTCCCTGCCGCATTCCCGGCGCTCGTCACGGGATGGACCACCGCGGCGGGCGGTGCCTGGAATGGCTCGATCGTGGCCGAGTATCTCGTGGTAGCGGGCCAGCTGCGCACGACGCAGGGCCTGGGCAGCCTGATCAGTGAAGCCACGGCACACGCGAACTTTCCCCTGCTCGCGGGCGGTATCGCGCTCATGAGTGCCATGGTGGTGAGCTGGAATCGCCTGGTATGGCGCCCGCTGATGCGCTGGTCGCACGACCGGTTCGCGTTGGTCTAATGGGCGCGGACGCGGTGCTCCTGCAAGCGCGCGACGTGACCAAGCGCTACCAGCTGCCGAACGGGCAGGTACTCGAGGCGCTGCGCGACGTGTCGCTGTCCGTGAGCGAGCACGAAGTCGTGGCGTTCGTCGGGCCGTCGGGCTGTGGCAAGAGCACGTTGCTGCGCATGATCGCGGGGCTGATGAGCCCTACCACGGGCGAGGTACTGTATCGCGGCCAGCCGTTGCACGGCGTGCTGAGCGCGGCGGCGATGGTGTTTCAATCGTTCGCGCTCTTGCCGTGGCTCACGGTCGAAGACAACGTGGCGATGGGACTCGAGGCGCGCGGGCTCATGGGCGCGGCGCGGCGCGACGCAATCGCGCGCGCGGTGAACCTGGTGGGGCTCGAGGGCTTCGAGCACGCCTATCCCAAGGAGCTGTCGGGCGGCATGAAGCAGCGCGTCGGGTTCGCGCGCGCGCTCGCCGTGGCGCCCGAGATCCTGCTGCTCGACGAGCCGTTCGGCGCGCTCGATCCGTTGACCGCCGAGAACTTGCGGAGCCAGCTCGTGGACCTGTGGAGCGATCCCGCGACCGGCGTCAATACGCTGATCGTGGTGACGCACTCGGTCGAGGAGGCCGTGTTCCTCGCGAGCCGCATCGTCGTGTTCGGGTCCAACCCCGGGCACATCCGCGAGCAGATGGCGAACACGCTCTCGTATCCACGCCGCGAGCGGAGCCCTGAGTTCGAAGAGATGGTGGAGCACTTGCACCGGATTCTGACGGCGACGCTCTTGCCCGAGCCCGAGGTTCCGGCGACACCTACCGCGCCGCAGCGGCTGATTCCGTTCCCGCGGGTGCACGTGGCCGAAGTGATCGGACTGCTCGATCACCTGTTGACGCGTCCCGACGGCCGCGGCGATGTGTTCGACCTCGCCGAGGAGCTGGGCGTGGACTACGACCGCATGACCGCCGTCACGCGCGCCGCCGAGGCACTCGGCTGGGTGACCACGCCGGGAGACACGGTGGTGTTGATGCCGGCGGGGCGGGAGCTGATGTCCAAGGATGAAGCCGAGCGCAAGGCGACGACGCGCGACCGCCTGTCGCGTCACCCGTTGTTCGCGCGGGTGCTGATGATGTTGAAGGACGCGGGCTCGGACGGGGAGGGGGAAGTGGGCGTGTTGGACGAAGAGGATCTGCTCGCGGATCTGACGATTTATTTCCCGTTTATTCCGGTAGATGCGCTGTTGCAAACGATCGTCGAGTGGGGACGGGAAGCCGAACTGTTGGATTATGATGCGGGGGCGAAGAAGTTGACGTTGATGGAGGCGGTGTAGGGCGATCCTCCCCCAACCGGCACCGCGGGTTCTCTATATCAGCACCGCACGACCTCTCATTGCATCGCTCTTTTCAATCCTCTGATGAACAGCAGCCCGTCCTCTCCACCAGCACTCACTTCGTGTAGCCGGTGCCGGCGGATTCTTGTTGGCGGCGACGAACGATCGGTGCCAAAAAATGGTCAGGGCTTCGCGACAGTGAATACGACGGGGGTCGCTCCTGCGGCCATCGCCTGCAATCGATTCACGCCTGGCCTCACAACCCACGATCTCCACGATGCGATTCCAAATGCGTTTGTGACTACAGTCCTATTGGTCGCGGCGCCGACGACCTGAAAATGGATCGCGTGCCCGGCCAGCGGGTCTCCTGCGCCGTCTGTTAGCTGGACCGTTGGAAAAATGGATAGCGTGTCTCCTATCCGTCCTCGCTGGTCATCTCCGGCAAGAACAGAGATAAACGGCCCAGGACGGGGCAACGCGTTCACCCGAATCGCAGCGGCTGGCCGTCCGGGGAC
>DATIWU010000040.1:0-3632 GCA_035519195.1 Gemmatimonadales bacterium | reverse complement strand
GGCCGCCGCGGCGCATCGCTACATCCACGAGCGCCGGAACATCGGAAAGGTGGTTCTGACCCTCCCCGCCTGAACGCAGCAGGCCCGGATGGGGTGTCGCACCAAACGTCGGCGGATTGCTGAGCGCGGGCGTGGCGCCGTTGCTTGATTGGGGCGGGGCTGGCGGTTGGCTATCGCTTCGGAGCGCCGTTCACGGCGGCA
This sequence comes from Gemmatimonadales bacterium, assembly GCA_035519195.1. Taxonomy (GTDB): domain Bacteria; phylum Gemmatimonadota; class Gemmatimonadetes; order Gemmatimonadales; family GWC2-71-9; genus AG25. The sequence continues at coordinate 3,431 of DATIWU010000040.1, read as the reverse complement.
CGGTGGGCTGTATCAGCCCGTCACAGCACGATGTTCTGAGAGCGCCCGGCGCGCCCACACGCCTTGCGCCTGTTTCCCGACGAGGGGTGTGTCGGTACGCAGGACCGGGCCACTCGCAGCTATCAGAAACTGCTGCCATCCATCAACATGCAGATGCACAATTGTGGACGGCTGCTCCCTCGAACGAACTAATTCGTGTTGCTAATGCGTTCGGCGGGTGCACCCGCCGATAACTGCCTGTTCTACTCCAGAACGCCTCCCGGGTTCCAGCAAGAGCCGGGCCCCTGCTTCCAGAGCTACCGGGCAGCCAGCAGGACTACGATGACCCCGATCAGGACGAGTGAGAGCGTGGATAGAACAACTGTATGCTGGTCATTGAGATCGGCCGCGGCCGCTCGGAGCGGTCGGATCCCGGTGGGCGCCTCGTATCGGGGCCAGGTCGGGATCAGTTGAGGCCCCACACCGACCTCCCGCGTGAGCACAGAGGGGGTCTGGGAAGCAGGTTGCTGCACCTGCTGGGCCGAGAGCGAACCGGCAGCTCCTCCGAGCAGGATCGAAATGACTGCGGTCGCGCGGACCGCAGCCCAGAGTGAACGGACCATGTCGAGGCTCCTTTGATCTCGCTGCCACGGAAGCGTTCGTGCGGTTTCTCGCGCCGCCTGCTCCGGTCTCGAATCCCGACGGAGGACAGGGACGTGCGATCTTCACCGATCTCCTGCTGCACGACATGGGTCCCGAGCTCGACGACATGTGCCTCGGGCTCGCCACGACATCGCGGATGCCATTACCGAGCAACCGACGCGATCCAGGGGCGTGACCGGAGGGCCATGGGCTAGCTCTTCCCGGGATCAAGTGGCGTGCCAGGGAACGTCGATCATTCTAGCTTTGCAGGACCAAGGAGGGCCGCACTCATGAACTTTCGTAAACCTGAAGACTCCGAACTCAAGCAGAAACTCACTCCGCTCCAGTACCAGGTGACCCAGCACGAGGGTACCGAGCCTCCGTTCCGCAACGAATTCTGGGACAATCATCGACCCGGGATTTACGTCGATGTGGTCTCGGGTGAGCCGCTGTTCAGCTCGCTCGACAAATACGATTCCGGAACCGGGTGGCCGAGCTTCACGCGCCCGCTCGAACCCGAAAATGTGCGGGAGCGGACCGACCACAAGCTGCTCATGAGGCGCACCGAGGTACGCTCCACGCAGGGCGACTCGCATCTGGGGCATGTGTTTCCCGACGGCCCCGCACCAACGGGTGTGCGCTATTGCATGAATTCCGCGGCGCTGCGGTTCATTCCGGCCGAGCGGCTGGAAGCGGAGGGCTACGGCCAGTACGCCCATTTGTTCACGGAGTCGGCCCGGCGCTGAGCGAGGCCGTCACGGTTCGGGCCGAGCACCTCGGCAAGCTATACCGGGTCAAGGTGCGTGATCCCGGCCTCGCGGGGGCGGCGCGCGCGCTGTTCGCTCCGCGCTACCGCGAGGTCCGGGCCGTGGACGATGTGTCGTTCACCGTGCAGCGGGGCGAGATCGTCGCGTTTCTGGGACCGAACGGGGCCGGGAAGACGACGACCTTGAAGATGCTGACGGGGCTCATCTACCCGTCGGCAGGGCAAGCCCAGGTCGCCGGATTCACGCCGTGGCTGGGCGGCGCACCATTCAAGCAGCGTATCTCCCTCGTGCTCGGCAACAAGCAGCAGCTGCTCTGGGACCTTCCCGCCGAAGAGACGTTTCAGCTGAACCAGGCGATCTACGCGGTACCCCGGACGCTGTATCGCGAGCGGCGCGACGAGCTGGTCGAGCTGCTCGAGCTCGAGGACGTGATCGACAAGCCCGTGCGGCAGCTTTCCCTGGGCGAGCGCATGAAGTGCGAGTTGGCCGCGTCCCTGCTGCACGCTCCCGAGATTCTGTTTCTCGATGAGCCCACGCTCGGACTCGACGTCACGGCGCAGGACGCCGTACGGCGGTTTCTCTGCACGTACCGTGAGCGGCACGGCGCCACCATCCTCCTCACCTCGCATTATATGGCCGATGTGACGGCGCTCGCCTCGCGCGTGCTGATCATTCACCGTGGGCGGCTGCTGTATGACGGCGCGCTGCAATCGCTGGTCGCGCGGATGACGCAGGCCAAGCGCATCGAGTTGGTACTCGGCAACGGCGTGACGCGCGAGCGGCTGGCGGAATTCGGCGCCGTGCGCGAATTCCGCTTCCCCAACGCCACGCTCGAGGTGCCGCGAGATGAGGCCACGGCGGCCGCCGCCCGGCTGCTCTCCTCGCTCGCGATCGTCGATCTCTCGATCCAGGACCCGGCGATCGAGGACGTGATCCGCCGCGTATTTGCCGAGGCATCGTGAAGATCTGGGTGGCGCGCTATTGGGCGCTGATCCGCTCCGCCTGGCTCGTCGATCTGCAGTATCGCGCGGCGATCGCGATCTGGATGCTGTGGAACGTGACCGAGCCCGCGATCGCGCTCGGGATCTGGTGGTCGATTGCGGGGCAGGGAACGGTGCAGGGGTTCGCGCGCGCCGATTTCGCCCGGTACTTCTTCGGCGTCACGCTGATCAATCAGCTGACTCTTGCCTGGGATGCCTGGTACATCGACCGCTGGATCCGGCACGGCGAGATGAACTATCGACTGGCACGGCCGATCGGACCGGTGCACGAGGCCATCGCGGATAACATCGCGTACAAGGCCCGGACGGCATCGATCATCTTGCTCCTCTGGGTTCTCGTTGCGGTCTTCTGGCCCGCGGTGCGGCTGCCGTTCGATCCGGCCCGCTGGGCGCTGGCGCTGCTCGCAACGGGGCTGGCAGCGGGCATCCGGTTCTTCAACGGCTACACGACCGGCCTGCTGGCATTCTGGACCACCCGTGCGACGTCGATCATGGAGCTACAGTTCGGCGTTTCGCTGTTCCTCTCGGGCCGCATCGCGCCGCTCAGTCTCCTGCCGGCGCCGATTGCCGCTGCAGCGCGGGTGCTGTGGTTTCCGTACGTGCTGTCGTTCCCCGTCGACGTGCTGACCGGTGCTGCCCGCAATCCCACCCAGTACACGCACGGCTTCGGTGGTCAGCTCGCGTGGCTCGTCGCTTGGGCGGTGGCGTGTCTTGTCGTGTGGCGGCGCGGGGTTCGCCAATACGGAGCGGTGGGCGGATGACGCGGGTTGCTCGCGTACTTCGGGCGTTCTGGGACATCAATGTGGTCAGCGAGCTGCAGTATCGCGCCAACTTCATCGGCTCATTGCTCGGCACTGCATTCCGCATCGCCACGGCGCTCCTCACGCTCGCGATCTTCTTCAGTCATGCCGAGCGGCTCGGCGGCTGGGATTTCTGGGAGGTGGTCGTGCTGCTGGGCGTCTTCAACGCCCTGAGCGGAATTATCGAAGCCGTACTGCGTCCCGGGATCGGCGACCTCGCGGGCGAGGTCCGGAACGGCCAG
>DATIWU010000039.1:0-5601 GCA_035519195.1 Gemmatimonadales bacterium | reverse complement strand
CGCGAACCGCATGTCGTAGTAAACGGGATCGGGTTCGTACAATTGGATGGTGGGAGAAAGGCCGATGGCCTGACTGACGGTGATTCCGGGACGCACGCCGGCGCGACGCGCGGCGCTCGAGGCCTGCCAGATCCGTCGCGGGTCGTGAGGATCGAGCAGTGCTGTTGCGACGACAGCAGGGGAGGAACGCCGTTCCGGATGGCGCTCCTCCTCACACCGCAGCGCGAAGCACGGGATGTAACAACAGGCCGCAAACAGGCTGTCCATTGACCCGAATATATCCCGAAACCAGATTACCTCACAACCCAGCGACGCATTACGTAAGTTGCTGAGTGAAAACGAAGTAGAGAGCGGAATGACACCAACTCAGCCCAGCCTGTTTCCCGCAGAGCCCGACGCCACGGGGCCGGATCCCGAGCTGGTCGTTCTCGCCCAACGGATTCCGGCAAACATCAGGTTCGGCACATCCACCTGGACGTACGACGGCTGGACCGGCGACGTCTACCACCGCCACTACCGCGGCCCTGAACCGGCTCGCAGGCTCGAGGAATACGCCCGATATCCACTCTTCGGCACGGTCGGGATCGACAGCGCGTTTTACGATCCGCCCACCGAAGACGTGTTGCGCGCCTACGCCGCCGCTTTACCCCCGGGATTTCCCTGCGTGAGCAAGGTATGGGACCGGATAACCGCGAAGCGATTCTCGCAGGACGTGCGCTGGGGAAATCTCACGGGAATGCAGAACCCCGACTTTCTCAATGCCGCGCTGTTCCGGGAGGCGGTGCTCGAGCCGTACGCGCGTGTGTTCCGGGAGCACGCTGGGTGCTTTGTATTCGAGTTTCAGGCGATGCGTGGCAAGGACCTCCCCACCGCGTCGGCCTGGGTCCGGCAGCTCGACGCATTTCTGGGAGAGCTGCCGCGGGATTTTCGGTACGCGGTCGAGTTACGCAATCCCGAACTGCTCGAGCCGGCGCACGGCGCGGTATTACGGCGCCACGGCGTGGCTCACGTTTTCAACTCGTGGACCGAGATGCCACCGATCGGCGCCCAGCTCGCGCTGCCCTGGACGTTCACCGCCGATTTCACCGTCGCACGCGCGCTGCTGCGCCCCGGACGCCCCTATGCCGACGCCGTGAAGCTGTTTCAGCCGTACGACCGGATTCGCGAGCCGTTGCCTGAGCTGCGTCACGACCTGCTCGAGTTGATCGCGCAGGCCAACCGGCGCCACGCGGATGCGCTCATCCTCGTGAACAATCGGGCGGAGGGGTATGCGCCGGAGACCATACGCGCGTTAGCGCGAGAGCTTCACAATTGAAGCTCGGCTTGCGGAGCGATCCGCGTGCTCCGATACCGATCCTCCATCCCACGATTCACCCGAAACCCGAACTCGGCCTGTAGCCGCTGGATTCGCCGGCGGAGCGCGCGGGCGTAGTGTGCGGGCGCATGCGCGTGATGCCGGTATGCGGCGCGATAGCGTTCCACCAAGTGCGGAAACTCCGCCTCGAGGACCGGAACAAAGCGGTCACGCACTCCCCCGTAGAGCCGGAGCGGAGCCGCATGGATATGGCGCGCACCGGCGTCGCGCGCCGCGGCAAAGAGTGCGCGCAGATGCGCGTGGTCGTCCGTGATTCCGGGGATTACGGGCGCCACGATCATTCCGGCGTTGATCCCCGCCGCCGTGAGCGTACGCAGTGCTCGGAGCCGCACCGCTGGACGGGGGGAGCGCATTTCGAGCTTTCGAATCAGCGCTACATCGATGGTCGCGAGCGAAATATGGATTTCGAGATCCGACCGCGACGCGAGCGCCTGCAGCACGTCCAGATCCCGGGTGATCAGCGGGCTTTTCGAGATGATCCCGATCGAAAGGCCTTCGTATCGCGCCAGACGCTCGAGCACGAGGCGCGTCAGTCGGAACCGCCGCTCGGCCGGCTGATAGGGATCAGTGGCCGTCCCGATGACGATGGGCGCCGGGCGCTCCGGAGCGCGCGCGGAGCGAAAGTAGCGCGGCAGGTCGTGGTCCAGAGCGCTCGCGATTTGCTGTTTGACGAATATCCGACGTTCAAATGCTTCCCATCCCCCGGGCCCCCGGAATTCCCGGAACTCGGCGTCGCTCAGCCGGCCGCGGTCGTGCGCGCGCTCGACCACATAGCGATGCGTGTAGCGGGCATAGCAGTAACTGCATCCAAATTCACAGCCGACGTACGGGTTGATCGACCAGAAATCCATCCCGGTCTGCTCGGGCGAATTGAGCACCGACTTCGGCGCGAGCGAAACGAACTTCGTCCCGCGGAGCCGCTCGTCGATGATTGGAAGGGCGGATCGGCGGCTGGGCGGATCGGCGGATAACGCCAAGCCGAACTGGCCCTGGGCGTGCGCTCGCGTTCCGCCGATCCGCCCAGCCGCCGATCCGCCCTCAGCCACACTTCCCCCACCCGCAATGGATGCACGCGAGACATCCTGATTGGCGCACCAGACCAGCGCCACAGTCCGGACACGCCGGCGGCGGATCGGTGCGCGGTTTGACGAGCGTCGCGGGGACGGAGGTGGATTGAGAAGACACGTGCGAGACCCTGACCCGAATATATCCCGAAGCCCACTGTCGGCAAGCGCCGCGTGCCATTACCGTAACCCTGTGCAAAACAACCGCATAGCCTTCCAGGGCGAACCCGGCGCTTACAGCGAGGAAGCACTGTTCCTGCTCCGGCCTGACGCCGTGTCCGTTCCGTGTCGGGAATTTCGCGATGTGGTGCGCGCCACGCAGGAAGCGCGTGCCGATTACGGATTACTGCCGATCGAGAATTCGCTGGTGGGATCGATCGCGACGAACTACGACCTGATCGCGGAGTCGGGCCTCGCCATCGTGGGGGAAGTCGTGAGCCCGGTGCATCACTGCCTGCTCGCGGTCCGTGGCACTACGCGCGACGCACTGCGCCGCGTACTGTCTCACCCCGTGGCGCTGGCGCAATGCGAGCGATTCCTGTCGCAGCTGGCGCAGGCGGAGATCGTGGCGTTTTACGATACGGCGGGCGCTGCCGCCGAGGTCGCGCGCCGCAACGACCCCGCGCTTGGGGCGGTGGCGGGCGCGCTCGCCGCCCGGCGCTACGGCCTCGAGATCCTCGTGGAACGCATCGAGGACGAGCCGCACAACCAGACGCGTTTTCTGCTCGTCGCGCCACACGCGTCGCCGCCCCAGGCGCACGTACCGGCAAAGACGACGCTGCGTCTCCGACTGCCCCACCGCCCGGGAACGCTGGCTCACGCGCTCGCGCCATTTGCGGAGGCGGGACTCAACCTCACGAAACTCGAGAGTCGTCCGGACCGCGCGGCCGCGTGGCAGTATCTGTTTTATCTCGACGTGGAAGCGCGTGTCCACGATCCCGCCATGCAGCAGGTGCTCGCGGCGTTGCGCGCACAGGGCGCCGAAATTACCCTGCTCGGCGACTATCCCCGATTTGCGGCGACCCCGACGAACCCCGGTCGCGGTGCGTAGCGCTGCTCCACAGGAAGTAGACCGGGACCCCCAGGAGCACGCAGAGCAGCCCGAGCCCGGCGTAGGTCGTCTTCTCGATCAGGAGCGCGAGGGCGATCAGCGCGGTCGTGATGAGGTAGACGGCCGGCAGCACGGGGTAGGCGGGAACGCGCACCGGCCGCGCGAGCTCGGGACGCCGCCGCCGCAGCGCGAACATGCCGATGGTCGTCAGCATGTAAAACAGGAGCGCGGCGAAAATCACGAACTCGAGCAGTTGACTGTAGGTCCCCGAGAGACACAGGAGGCAAGTCCACACCGCCTGCACGGTCAAGGCAAACGCCGGGGTCCGGTATCGAGGGTGCAGTCTGCCCGCCGGCTTGAAGAACAGATTATCCCGCGCCATCGCGTAGAACACGCGCGCTCCCGACAAGATCAGCCCGTTGTTGCAGCCGAACGTCGAGACCATGATCGCGACGGCCATGACGTAGAGTCCGGGGGTGCCGAGGATCGCCTGCAGCGCCGCGGTGGCCACCCGGTCCTGCGGGGCGGTCGCGATCCCCTCCGCCGGCAGAACGTTCAGATAGGCGATGTTCGCGAGCAGATAGAGGATCGTCACGGTGAGCACGCCCATCGCCATGGCGAACGGAAGGTCGCGCTCGGGATGGCGCAGCTCGCCGGCCGCGAACCCGACATTGTTCCAGGCATCCATTGAAAACAGCGAGCCGACCATCGCGGCCGCGAGCACGGGCACCGCGACTCCGAGTCCGTGTTCGGGCCAGAACGCCGGCCCGAAATTCGCTTGAACGGCGGCGGCGTGCCGCCCAATCGTCAATCCGAGAATGATCAGTCCCGCGAGCGTCGCGGCCTTGATCGCCGTCAGCGTGGTCTGCAGGAACGCCGCCGTACGGACCCCACGGACATTGATCCACGTGAGCGCGACGACCGAGAGGATGGCCAGCACTCGCTGGGGTGAGAGCCCCACGACGATGGGCCCGATCGGCTGGGGAAAACTGACCGTGCCGCCGAAGAACACGTCCGGCGTCAGCGCCGGAAACAGTACACCGGTAAACCGCGCGAAGGCGACCGCGACGGCCGCGATCGTGCCCGTCTGGATCACGACGAACAGTGTCCAGCCATAGAGATATCCGAACAGCGGAGAGATACCCTCTCGCAAGTAGACGTATTGCCCGCCGGCCCGGGGAAACATCGCGGCGAGCTCGCCATAGGTGAGCGCCCCCATCAGGGTGACCATTCCCGACAGCGCCCAGACGAGGAGCAGCACGCCGGGACTGTGCACGTCGCGGAGAATCTGCGCGGAGACAATGAAGATTCCCGACCCGATCATCGAGCCCACGACCAGCGCGGTCGCGTCGACTCGGGAAATCGCCTTTACGAATTCAGTTTCTTGTTGCTGGAGGGTCGACATGTGCGGTCCAGTAACCTAGTGACCCCGGTGGACCGCCGCTATGTTGCGTCGACTCGAACCCAGCGAGCAAGAGGACGCCGTGCAGGTTTCCGATGAGCAGTTCTTCGAGCTGTTGTGCACGATGGCCGATCGAAACAAGGAAGCCGCGCTGCACTTGTCCGCCCTGTTCAACGCCGTCCCCGAGGCGCGGCCGCTCGAGATCGCCGCAATCGAGCGATTGGAACATGACGTCGATCAGATCACTCACGAAATTGCGAACCGCTTGGGCCGATCCAGGACCCGGCTCGATCGTGCCGAGATCCGCGCCTTCGCGTCCAAGCTCGACGATGTCATGGATGCCATCGACAGCATCGCGCGCCGCACCCGGATCTTTCGACTCGGCCCCGCCTCGGACGATATCACGCGGCTCGCAGACCTGATCCCTCGCATCACCGATACGCTGGCGGAAGCATTCGGCCGGCTCAGGAGCGGGCAGGAGCTGACGCACTATGTCGTCGAGGCCAAGCGCTTCGAAGAGGAAGGCGACGCGATCTACGACGAGGGACTGAGCAATCTGTTCGCGGTGGAGCGCGATCCGGTGGAGCTGTTCAAATGGAAGGAGATCTACGACGAGCTGGAGCGCACCCTGGACGAAGCGCTGGAGGTGGCGACGGCGCTCGAGTCCCTGTCACTGAGGCGTCTCTGAGAGACGGGCCTCGAACTGCAC
>DATIWU010000038.1:0-3554 GCA_035519195.1 Gemmatimonadales bacterium | reverse complement strand
CCCGTGCACTTCCGCTCGCTCGGCACCGCGATCAGCGAAAGCGAGTTGGGCGGCGACGTGAACGGCATCGTCTGGCATGGACCGACCCATTCGTACGCGATCATCAACGACCTCTCGTTCAACACTTCGGTGGTGTCGTGGGACCCGTCGACCGGTCACAAGATCGCGGCGGTGTACGCGCCCGGCGGCTACAGCGTGCCCTACATGGCGCTCGACGATCGCGGCGAGCTGTACGTCTGCAACAACAGCTCGACCGATCCGGGCCTGCACGTGTTCTCGGCCGGGCCCGACGTCCATCTCGCCGGCCCGATCGACACCGGTCTGCCACCGGCGGCGGTGGCCTTCGATTCGCGCAGCGACGAAATTCTGGCGGTCGCGCCCTCGTCCGCCGGCCTCGCGCTGTCGGCGCCGGCGCCCAATCCCGCGTTGCATGGAACCCGGCTCAGCTTCTCGGCGCCGCGAGCCGGCGATGCCCGTGTCGAGGTGCTCGACGTTTCGGGGCGTCGCGTGCGGCTGTTGTTCTCCGGGCGCGCCGATGCCGGAATGCACGAACTGAGCTGGGACCTGCACGACGACGGTGGGCGGGCGGTGAGCGCGGGTGTCTACCTGGTGCGCGCGCGGCTCGGCGGCGAGACCGTGAGCCGGAGATTGAGCGTGGTGAGGTAGATCGCGCGCCCGCGGGCGGCCGAGCACGTCACGCCGACCTCGCGCTTCTTCGCCATGAACCCCGGTGTACGCGCCTCAGCGTGGCCGTTGGACATGACGCATCGAGCCTAGCCGAGGCGGACGATCTTGATGGTTCTTGCCTCTCCGGGAGCCTCAAGTCGGCAGAAATAGATTCCAGCACCCAGTCGGTCGATCTCGAGTGTGGTTCGGTGGCTCCCAGCACTCATAAGGACGCCGTCGAGAAGCGATCTCACCATCCGCCCGCTAACATCGTACAGGCGAAGGCTGACTCGGCCCGGCGTCTCCATGGAGAACCAGATCTGGCCTCGCGTGGACACCAGAGGATTTGGCGTGCACACCATTGCCGGGGGATTGCCGGGCGCGGATGGTGTCAGATGCACAGAAGTAGTCGACGTCGCCAGCCCCGCGAGCCCCGAGTGTGCGTCATACTTCACCGCGGTGAAGGGGCCACCCACGTAGAGGGCCTGATTTGCCGCGAATGACGCGTACACTTCACCGTTCGTGTCCCCGTTCCAATCGGTCGGGAGGGCCGTCGACCCGTCGATAGCGGCGAGGTGGTGGTGGGGCACCGAGCCGATGGTTTCAAAGTTTCCGCCCGCATAGACGGAGTTCCCGGCGGCGGTCAGACAGTCTATCTGTCCATCCGGAGCCGGATTCCAATCGAGTAGCTGTCCGGTCGATGCGTCGACAGCGCCTAGAGAATTTCGCTCAGTTCCCTCCATCGAGCTGAACCGGCCTCCTAAGTAGAGCGTCGCGCCCGAGATCGCGATGGCATCGACATCGTTGTCCGGTCCGGGGGGATTCCACGCTGTGGCATGTCCGGTCGCCAGGCTGATCTCGGCGATGCGCAACCGGTTCTCTTGCCCAATGTAGAAGAACTGGCCGCCGGCGAAAATCGTGCTATCGGCGAGAGCCAGCGCATGAACGCCACTATTACTGCCCGGATCCCAGGGAAGCGCCTGATGGGTCGAGAGGTCAATCGCTGCGAGGCGTGCGCGAGGGACGTCAGCGACCGTCGTGAAGACGCCGCCGAGGTACGCGATCCCGTCGCGCACGAGGATCGAATAAGCGATCCCGTCGGCATGGGGGTTCCAGGCGGTGGCGGAGCCCGCAATCGGGTCGACCGCGGCGAGGTTGCTCCTTGCCGCGCCGCCTACGGTCGTGAAGTAGCCTGACATCAGGATTTCGTCCTTCGTTGCCGCCATCGTTCTTACGACCCCGGTGGGGTCCGGATTCCAGTCGGTGATCTGCCCGGTGATCAGGTTCATAGCAGCGGCGTTCCTCCTCGGGGCGCCGCCGAAGCCCAGGAACTGACCTCCGAAGTACGCCACTCCTCCCGCGAGCGCCACCGCGTTACCGGGGCCGTGCGGACTCATGTCCTGGTTTCTCGGCAGACCGGTGGTGATACTGAGGATCGCGATCCCGGCACAGGGTTCAGTACCCACAAGAGTAAACGCGCCCGCCGCATAGACCGACGAGTCGTCCGCAACGAGCCCGTAAACGTTCCTGCTCATCTGTGGATCCCAAGGTGTGACCAGACCCGTCGCGGAGTCGATTGCAGCGATGCAGCTTCTCGTGACATTGCCAATCTTGTTGAATGCCCCGCCCGCGTAACAGACGCCACGCCGCTCGAAAAGCGTCGAGACCTCAAACGAGGCGTTTGGATTCCAATTCGTGATCTGTCCCGATGTCGCGCCCACTGCCGCGATATTGCTGCGCGGTACGCCAAGGAGCTGCGTGAAATCGCCGCCGACGTACAGCGTTGTATCGGAGAGATCGAGGGTGCGAACGAGGTCGCGGAGGCCGATGCCGATCTCCCAATTGGGTTGTTGTCTCGATATGCTCAGCGCCTCGATGCCGATCGAGCCCCCGAGGTACAACACGGAATCGGTAACGGCAATGGCCATCACACAGTTCTCGACGTAGAAGGGCCAACTGGCCAGTTGGCCGGTTTCGGTGTCGATGGCCGCAATGTTGGCTCTCGCTTGGCCGTTCACTTGGCCGAAGCAGCCGCCCACATAGAGCGTGTGTCCGTGCACCGCCAGGGAGTAGACCGCATAGTCAACGTCGATTAGCGCGGGAGAGACGGATCCGTCGGGGAGGATGTGCGCGACGTTCTGGTGGGGAAGGCCGCCAACCGCGCTGAACGAGCCGCCGATGAACCAGCCGCCCGCTCCGTCCGAGATCATTGCGGCGACGCTCCCAGCCACTTTCGGGAAATCGGTTCGCGGAGCGCTCGAGGCCACGTCGAACGGAACCGCCCCGCCACAATTGGGGCCAGCCCAAGTGAAATTTCCGCCAAGGTACAGGGTGTCGCCCTGCTGAGCGAAGGACCACACGAATCCGTCGGTCACCGCGCAATCGGGCCGTACCGATTGCGCGGTCGAGGTCGAGCACCAAGCCGGAGCGGTGAGGATTGCCACAATGCACCCGAGTCCGAGGGACGGAGTTCTTGGCACTTGAGTACCTCACGGAAGGGTCCAGGATTCAGATGAGCGGACGATCTGATTATCGGAACCTTCTCGGCCCGTCATTACCAGGTTGGCTGGCCGCCCGCACATGCGCCCTTCTAGGATAGCTGGATGGGCGATCCGAATCGGCAAGCGCACGGCGCGAAGGATTCTCGTGGATCGCCGGCAGGCGGTGCTCGTGCGAGCGCGTCCGCCCTTGCCTGCTGGCTCGTGCTCGCCGCGTTCGTGCCCGCGCGAGTCGTGGCACCGGTCGTCCCGGGCATGACGTGGTGGTCGCTCGATCTCCACCGATTCCTGACACCGGCGTGGGCGTGGATCCCGTGGCTGTTCGCGGCGGCGGCATTGATTCCGGCGGTTTCGTCGCGTCTCGTCCGGCCGCTATCCGCGTACGGGGAA
>DATIWU010000037.1:0-3518 GCA_035519195.1 Gemmatimonadales bacterium | reverse complement strand
TCGGGCGATTGACGATCGAGGCGTCCATCTTCATGAGGTCGGCGAGGATCTCGCTGTCGAAGCGCAGGCATTCGGCCGGCGTGTCGGGGCGGATCCGCAGCAGCCCGGGTCCCGGCGTCTCGGGCTCGATCCGGATCACGTCGCCCTCGACCGACGCCATCTCCGGCTTGCGGCGCCCGTCCGCCATCTTGACGTCCCACACCAGCTCACCCCACAGCACCACGTGCTGCTCGGGGCCATCGATCTCGATCTGACGCGAGTCGCGAGCGAAGTTCTCGATCAGCGATTCGCGCGCGGCGCGCAGGAATCCGTCGCGGGGCAGCCGGATGAGCGCGCGCGCCGAGATCCCGGGCGCGTTGGTGCTGGGCGCGTTCACGAGATGCGTGGCGCCGAGCAGCCGGAACCAGCGGTGGATCGCGGCGAATCGCTCGCCCGAGCCCGGCCGGGGGTCCAGCTCGTCGAGACGCTTCTGGACCGCGATCGCCCGGAACAGATCGCCGGCGCCCACCGCGAGCGGCAGCAGACGATCGTATTCGCCGACCGCGCGCGCGAGCTGGTTGCGCGAGCGATACACTTCGGCGAGCCAGTGACGCGGCGTCAGCCGGAACGGATCGGCGCTCAGGACATGCCGAAGCCGATGCGCCAGCTCGTCCGGATCCCCGGCCCGGATCATGGGCAGCATGCGCTCCCAGAATTTTCGGTCGTGGGGCACTTCGGGGTCCTCGGTCCGACAACGCGGGGGGATCTCCGGTGTTATCGCCACCGGCGAGCGGCGGCTTGACCACGTCGTGGCCGGGCCGTGGCCGGGATACCAGCTGTCGTTCTGACGGCGTGGGCGCCGGCGTTCCATTCAGGCGCCGCGCTCCGCTCCACCTGGACGCCGGTCGCAGAGGTCGTGCGGCCGGCGTCCGTGGCTTCCCCGACCGACAAGGCAGCGGAGGTGGGCCCGCTTCAGCGACCGGCCCCCGATTGCGGCCACCCCGGCGAACCCGGCCTGCCGCTCCTTGCCTGTCGTGGCGAGGCCTCGCGGCCTCGGGGGCTCCCTATCGCAACCGCCAGGCCACGGATCACGCGGTCTCGCGTCAGAGCACAAGTGATTGCAATTCATCGCGATCGCACCCGGGCGGGTGCGCCCCGATCGGGCCGGCGGTGCGCGAGGGCCGTCCACGCGAAGTCGAGGGTGACGACGCCGTGGTCGGTGTCGAGGATGGTCCGGCCCTTTGGAGTGGCGGTCGCCCGACGACCTCCGGGTCGCCGGGCGACCCGAGGGGGAATGGCCCTTGACGCCCTGCACGGACGTGCACTATGGTCCAGCCGTGCCGGGTCCCCACGGGACTCCCTTGACGCAAGGAGTGCGAATCATGCTCAACGACCGTGCCCGCGAAATCCTCGAGTTCCTCCGGGGATTCGTCCGCAAGCGCGGCATGCCGCCGACCATTCGCGAGATCGGCCAGCATTTCGGGATCGCGTCCACGAATGGCGTCCGGTACTACCTCGACGTGCTCGAGGAGTCGGGCTACATCCGGCGCAATCGGAAAATCTCGCGCGGACTCGAGCTGGTGCAGCCGCTCGGCGACACGAGGAGCGACATGGCCGACGCGGGCATTCCGCTGCTCGGCCGTGTTGCGGCCGGCGCACCGATCCTGGCCGAGCAGAACTTCGAGTCGTCGCTCGAGCCAAATCGTCTGTTTGGCGATATGAAGGGACTGTTCGCGCTCCAGGTGCGCGGTGATTCGATGGTGGACGCCGGCATCCTCGAGGGCGATTACGTGGTGGTTCGCAGCCAGGACCGTGCGAACGCCGGTGAGATGATCGTGGCGCTGCTCGAAGACGAGGCCACGGTGAAGTACTTCCGCCCGCGCGGCGAACGCATCGAGCTGGTGCCGGCCAACAGCCGCTACCAGCCGATTCCGGTCGCACGCGACGCCGGGTTCCGGATCCTCGGCGTGGTGAAGGGCGTCATCCGGACCGTCGGACGCTGAGGCGGTCGTTCGACGGGCACGGGAGCGCGAGCTCCCGTTTTCTCGGACCGCCAACTGCACATTCGTTCAGCCGTCCCCGCAGGGAGGTGTCATCGTGGAACGCACACAGGCTCCGCCTTTCGACCACGCACTGCTCGGCCGCTGGGAGCCGGTCTATCGGAGTCAGCTCCACTATCTGGTGACGTGGAGCACGCGGGGACATCGGCCGGTTCTCAAGGATTCGCACGCCGACACGCTCGAATCACTCGTCGCGTCGCTCTGCGACGAGCGCGAGTTCCAGCTGGTGGACATCGGGGTGGGGCGCGACCACGTGCATCTGCTTCTCGCTCTGCGCCCCACCCAGTCCATCGCCACCGCCATTCGCGAGCTGAAGGGCCGAAGCGGCATGGAGCTCCTGCAGCGGCATCCGGAGCTGCGCGTGTGGCTCGGTGCCCACCTGGTGTGGGACGAGCGCTACGCCGTCGAGACGGTGAGTGGCGCTCGGGTCGAGCGCGTGCGCGCGCGGCTCCGCAGCGCTCATCGTCGCCGGCACGACGGCACGTCGCTCGACAATCTGCGGCGCGCGAGCTGAACGAACGGGCGCCGGGGCCCGTCACTTACGAACCCGTCCGCATCCGCGCAGCAACATTCGCAACACGGTTTCCAGCGGACCGCCTGCGCTCGGCCACGAAGCGCGGCGGTCGCCCGCCGATCCGCGCGGCGAGCGAGTCAGTCGCTCGCGGCCGCGCGTCCTGCGCTGGTCGCCTGCGCGGGCTCGGCGGCTTCGGGGCGTGAGGGCGGGGTCGACTGGGGCGGCGTGTCGGCCACGTTGAGCCAGTGACCGGCGCGCACCTTCTTAGTGCGGAGGTAGCCGATGTTGTGACGGTTCGGGCTCGAGATCGAGGGCATGCGCCCCGACACCTTGATCCCGTGCCTTCTCAGACCGTCGAGCTTGAGGGGATTGTTGGTGATGAGCCGCACGCTCTTCGGACCCAGCGTGCGCAGCATGTCGGCTGCCACGCGATAATCACGCTGGTCATCGGCGAAGCCCAGCGCACGATTGGCATCGATCGTATCGTAGCCGCGATCCTGGAGTGCATACGCACGGATCTTGTTGGTGAGCCCGATGCCGCGGCCTTCCTGACGGAGGTAGAGCAGGATCCCGGCCGGTTCCCGGCCCAGCAGTTCGAGTGCGGCGATCAGCTGCTCGCGACAATCACACCGCAGCGATCCGAGCACGTCACCGGTGAGACACTCGGAATGCACGCGCACCGGCACGTCGGCGCGGCCGCGCACCTCGCCCCGCACGATCGCGAGATGCTCCTTGCCATCGGCCGGATTCCCGAACGCGACCGCGCGAAACTCCCCGAACCGGCTCGGCAGATCGGCGACCGACGCGACCTGGAGATGCGGGTGGGATGAGTTTGGCGGAGCGGCGCCGGATCCGGACGGACGGGTGGGGCGGGTATCGAGCGACATGGTCTCCTCCATGGCATCGGCGCGGACAATCCCAGCATTGGATGCGCCTGCCCGAATTCGGAACCGTGCCGAATTCGA
>DATIWU010000036.1:0-14053 GCA_035519195.1 Gemmatimonadales bacterium | reverse complement strand
CCGCGGGCCCGCGGCAAGAATCGTCAGCGGAGAATTGGGGAGAATCCGCCTGATCCAGCCGCTGCGGGTGGGGGCGGCGCATTGCGGCCGGAATCCCGACGACACTACGCGTCTGGCGGACTTGCCGGAGTTCACGCCGTGGAGCGAGCCGCGCAACGGCCGCGGGGCGGGCGATCAGATGAACGTGATCCTGCTCGGGGCGGCGAACGACATCGACCACGCCTTTCGCCGCGCCGGCTGGGTGGGCCCCGCGAAAGGATCGCTCGGCTCGGTGACCCGGGAGATCGTCGCGGGGATCACGAATCGGCCCGCGGTCGGGGCGCCGATCAGCACCCAGTACTTCAATGGACGACGTCAGGATCTCGCGTATCAGCTGGCCGGACCCACGGCGCGCTCGCGCCACCATATCCGCCTCTGGGCGTTGGACACGACGCGAACGATCTGGGTGGCGGCGGCGAACGAGGACGCCGGGTTTTTCGTGAACCCGTTCAAGGGCCGCTTTACCCATCACGTCCGTCCCGAGATCGACACGGAGCGGGAGCGCGTCATCAAGGAGCTCGAGGCGACCGGATGCGCCACGCTCGCCGATCGGGTCGTGATCCCGGGGGCGGTGCTCGAAGGGAAGAATGCGAGCGGCCAGCGGTTCGTGACCGACGGCCGTACCGCCGTGCTCACGATACGGCGCTGCGACGCCGAGAATAGTCTTGCGGCGCGCCAATGATCGATTGGCCGGACGATGACGAGTTTCCGCTGGGTGACGGCACCGCCGACTCC
Organism: Gemmatimonadales bacterium; assembly: GCA_035519195.1. Classification (GTDB taxonomy): domain Bacteria; phylum Gemmatimonadota; class Gemmatimonadetes; order Gemmatimonadales; family GWC2-71-9; genus AG25. The sequence goes on along the minus strand of DATIWU010000036.1, from coordinate 13,279 downwards.
GGGGCGACCGTGTCGTGCCCCTACTGCGGCGCGGTGAACGAAATCGCCCTCGATGCCGGAAGCGGCGCCGAACAGGACTACGTGCAGGACTGCGAGATCTGCTGTCGGCCCTGGCGTCTGCGCGTGCTGTTTGGCCCGGAGGGTCATGCGCAGGTCAGTGCGGAGCTGCTGGAGTAGGGCGGTCGGAAGCGGTAAAGGGCGGTCGTAGGCGGTCACCCGCTACCGCTTATTACCGCCCGTTCCCGCTCATTATTTCTGTGCCGATTCGAACCGCTTCTGTACCTCGGGCCAGTTCACCACGTTCCACCAGGCTGCAGCGTAATCCGGCCGGCGGTTCTGGTATTTGAGATAGTAGGCGTGCTCCCACACGTCGAGCCCAAGAATCGGGACTTTTCCTTCCATCAAGGGGCTGTCCTGATTGGCAGTACTCGAGACTTCGAGCTTTCCGCCCGCCAGCGTCAGCCATGCCCAGCCGCTCCCGAATCGCGTGGTCGCAGCGGTATTCAGCGCGTCTTTGAACTTCGCGAAATCGCCGAACGTCTTCTTCAGGGCATCCGCCAGCTTGCCGGATGGCTCGCCGCCGGCGCGCGGCGCCATGATGGTCCAGAACATGGAGTGATTGTGATGCCCGCCTCCGTTGTTCCGGACCGCCGTGCGAATGTCCTCCGGCACGCTGTTGATCTGGCGAAGCAGATCTTCGAGCGACTTCAGCTGCAGTTCGGGATGTTTATCCAGCGCGGCGTTCAGGTTGTTGACGTACGCCGCGTGATGTTTGTCGTGATGGATCTGCATGGTTTGCGCATCGATGGTTGGCTCCAACGCGGCAAAGTCATACGGCAGCGGCGGCAGCGTATGCGCCATGCTATGCTCCTTCGCGGAATGGATGGTCGCAGAGTATTCGAGATTCATGGAAGGTATACGCGCGTACCGGCGAATAATCCACCGGGCGAGTCGTGATTTCAATCGATACCCGCGCGGTCCTGTTCGCGCTGTTCGCGTGGGGATGTGCCGCCGATGCCACCCCGCCACTGCGGGTCGCCACGAGCCCGCTCCCGGCCGATCGGGCGATCGAAACCGCCAGAATCGAGGCGTTTTCGGGGGAGCACCCGGATCTCGTCATCGAGAGGATTTCAATACCGCGCGGGTCCGAGCCCGGCGGCGATTTGCTTCGCGTCGATGAAACCACGTTTGCGGCGGTGCGAGACCGCGTGCTCCTCTTGGATCTGACGCCGTATCTCGAGCGCGTCGAGATCAACCTGGCGACGTACGACTCGTCGGTAACTCCGGCATTCCGGCGCGGGCGCGGCGTATACGCGCTGCCCCGGGGCTACTCTCCTCTCGTCCTGGCGTTCAACCAGGCGTTGTTTGACAGCGCCGGCATCGAATACCCCTCCGGCGATTGGACGTGGGACGATTTCCTCGCGGCCGCCGCGATCCTGACCCGGGACTCAGACGGCGACGGCACGCTCGATCAATGGGGTACCTACTTCGATCCTCGTCCCGCAATCTGGTTGGCCTGGATCTGGTCCGGCGGCGGCGACGTGCTCTGCGCCCGCGACGCGCCGCGCGCGAGCGGATGCCTCGACTCGCGCACCACGCTCGCGGCGGTCCGGTGGTACGCGGGTTGGGTGAGCGAGCAGCGAATCGCGCGGCCGCAGACGGCTGGATCCGAGTCGGAAGCGTTGAGAAGGTTCGTCGCCGGTCGAGTGGCCATGATCACCGCGGACCATTCGGTGGTGCCGGTGCTCCGCGATCTCGCGGCGCGCGAAGGATTCCGCTTCGGGTTTGCCGAGCTGCCGCATCGTGATGGTTTTGCCCCGCGCACGACGCTCCGGGTATCGGCGTACGCCGTTCCGTCCGCGACCAGGAGGCGCAAGCTCGCGGTTCAGCTCGCGGCCGCATTGGTGGACTCTGCCGCGCAGGAATCCAACGCGAGTCTGGGATACGAGCTGCCGGCCGCCCCGCGCGCACAGCGCGAGCGCGCCGCCAAGAGCGACAGCCTCGGATGTGAGGACGTCTTCATCACGGCGTTGGCGCACGCGCGGCTGCCCTGGGGCGTCTCGGTCCAGAGATGGCCGCTCGTGGACGCGCTGCTCGAGCGCATGATGGTGCGGGTCGCCGCGGGAGGCGCTGCGGACGAGGTGCTTCGGGAGACGGCTCGCACCGTCGACCGGGTGCTCGCTGAACCATGACGCGCCGCCGGGCGCTGGTACTCGTGTCAGGCGTTCTCGGTGGCATCCTGACGTCCGCCGCGTCCCGACTCATGTCCGTCGAATACGGGAAAGCGTTCGCGCTGCAAAGCGCCCTGGTGATCTCGGACTATCTCGTCGCGGTCGCACCCTCACCGTCAGGAGCGGCTTCAGGGCGCTCGGTCGGCTACGACGTTGGACAGTTGCTCGCGCACGCCCGCGCGCTCGACCTGCTGCCTCCGTGGACGTCCCGCCTCGAGGTCTATCATGGGACTGCTCCGCTCGTACACTCGACCGCGACTCCCCTCACACCGGAGCAGTTTGGCCGAATCCGCAGCCTCGAGACCACGGAATGGCGTGCCGGGAACCGGGCGGTGCTCGTTCCGCTCACGGATCGCGAGCGGTGGGACGTGCTTGGCGCCGTCGAGGTCGTCGTGGCCGCGGTGGGGCCGGGGTGGTGGCTCGGCATGCTCGGCCCGGCGTTCCTCAGCGCGCTCGCGTGGTTTGCCGGACTGCCACGCGGGACAGGGCTCGGGGCGTACTGGAGCGCGGCACTCGCCCTTGCCGGAATCTCGATATGGAGGATGTGGGCCATTGTGGCCGCGCTCGAGGCAAGCTGGACGGAGGCGATGCACGGTCTGAAGGAGGGACATGCGGTGGCCTTGGGCACGATCCCGCCGCTCCACCTCGAGACGACCACCTGGGCAGTCGTACTGCTGGGGCTCGCGTTGCTCGGCCCGCTGGCTGCTACGGGTGCCGCGGTCCTCGCGCCGCCGGCTGACTCCGAAAGCTGAGTCCCCAGGAAAATTCCCGCTGCGTGCCCGCGGGCCATTCGAGGCGCGTGTGCCCGCTCGAGAGAGTCGAAACCGCGCACGCCACCTCGGATTTACAGGTGGTGGCTCGCAGTGTTGCGGGAACGGAGACCGTCACGGCGTAGGCACGTCCATCGAGGTTCGTGGCACGAGCTGTGAGCACGCGTGCTGTTGCGTCCCAGCGCTCATCCGCGACATCGTGCATCCCCTGAACCACGTGGCGGTTCGAACCCACCACCTGAGGGCGGCCGAGCGCGCGGCGCATCCCGACCACGAGGGCGCCGTGCCCGGGAATCGTCCCACCGAGCCGGTCCGTGATATCGTTGAGCGGAGCCGCGCCCCAGACGTCGTACGCCGTGAAGCGCTTGCCGGTCAACCCGAGTGATGCCGCCGGCACGCTTCGCGTCTCCGCGGCATCACCCCAGTTGGCGAGCAGCACGGTCCACCAGCCGGGTGATCCTTCGACGATCCAGAGGGTAGGCCGCGAGTCTCCGGTTGCCCCTCCCTCGAGCACGCGCGCGATGCGGGTCGCGGGGGGGAGAATCCGCTGCAGCAGCTCGAGTCGTTCGGCCGGTAACCGGGTGAGGTCGTCGGAGCAAAACGTGACGCCGGCGCTCACGGCCACGGTGCTGGCCCACAACCGTGCTTCGTCGAGCGTGAGCGGCTCGCGGACCACAACGCAGTCGGGATCGTTGATCCAGGCGCCGCGGTTGTAGAAGCTGCGGCGCGCGATATTCGGTGCCGCCGGTGCAATCGAGGTCCACGCGGCGTCCACGCTGGGGCCGATCTGCATGCCGTCGACTTGTCCGACCGAGTGCTCGAGCGGAGCGCCGGCCCCGAGGAGGAGGGTGTCCGCCCCGGCCCCGTCGCGTAGCGCGTCCAGCGCGCGCTGATATGCCTCCGCATGCGTCAGCCCGCCGTAATGCGCGGTTGCGGGACCGGTAGACGTTTCAGTGTCACCCACGGCCCAGGCGAGCAGATCGAGCTTCAGGTACTCGTACCCCCACTCCTGGCGGGCTCGGCGAGCGAGTGAACGCAGCCACTCCTGAACCGAGGGGTGGGCGGGATCGAGTGCGAACAACTTGCCGCCCCAGTCCTCGCGCGTGTCCCCCACGATCGGGTCAGCGCCGTCTGCGTCCTTGAGCAGCCACTCGGGCTGGGCGACGGGAATTCCGGACCGCTCGGAGACCACGCAGGGAGCGATCCAGAGGCCGGGGAGCAGTCCCCGGGCTCTGACCTGATCGGTTAGCCAGCGGTGCCCGTGAGGGAATTTGGCATTGCACTCCCAATCGCCCACCGCGCGCTCGTACCCCTGGTCCAGCTCGACGAAGCGAAACGACCGCAGGTCGAACTGCGACGCGCAGCGCTCGACCTGCGTCAGAAACGTGTCTTCGCTGACCCCACGGCCCAGCTCGCTGCGTGATGCCCATCCGGCCGGGACCGGCACCGCATCCATCCGCTCGCGATCTATAATGGATTGCGGCCGAAATAACGCTCCCAGGGCGGTCAAGCCATCGCCACCGGCGTCGTACGTAAGCCGCAGCAGCGACGCGTCGCCCTCGGGACGGAGCGGGCGCGGGGGCATCCACTCGCTTGCGACGTCCAGACCGTCGCTCGCGAGCTGTACCCGGCCAGTGCCAGGATCTTCCGCCTGGAACCCGAGCGCGAGCCCGCGTCCTTGGCGCGTGAGACCTACGGCGCCGCGGCTTTCCAGCCGTGGCATCTGGTCCTGATCAGAGAGTTGCACGAGGGTTACCGCACTCGAGGAGGTCGCACCGTCGACCAGGGCCCACAAGGGGGCGGTCTCGGCCGCCTGGAAGGGCAGGATATCAGAAGCTGCGACCTGGAAAAACCGTACCCCTCCGATCGTCGGCAGGGTGCGATCCGGATACACCCGTACGCTGATCGAGGCTTGTGGAGGGGCGGTATCGGTTGTGCAGAAGAATTCCGCCTCGAGCACAACCCCGACCGCGGACGAACGCCCCCGGACGATGAGGGATTCGCCACCCGGCGGCCTGCGACTGCCGAGGGTACTATATTCCAGCTCGGACAGGCTGATGAAGCGGTCCGCAATCCAGGCGCCGATGCCGGCGTTCCGGATCACGGGAACGGACTCGGGGGAGCCCTGGTAGAACAGCGACCACTGCCGTTGCCCGTCCAGTTCGAACCGTAACCGTCCCGCCGGTGGGGGTAGAGAGCGCCGGGTTCGCAACAGCGGAGCGGAGACGGCTCCAGTGAGGAGGATGAAGGTGCGCCGATCCATGGTCCCAATGTTGGTAGCAGCGGGGGCTTTGTCTACGCCGTTGGCCGCGCAGTCGGCCTCGCTCGGCTTCGCCGCCACCGCGGGTGGCGGGTACCAGGTCGAGGCTCTGGACGTCGGCTACATGCACGACATGCATGCCGGCTTTCTCCGCTCGGCCACGCTCGGTCTGCGCGTCGGGTCGTTCATCGACGAGGGCGCGATCGTCGGCGGCGCCCGGGGCATCGTGGGCGCGCTCTGGTTCGCGACGCGCACGGGTCTCGTGCATCTCGCCGATGTGGGCAACGAAACCAATCCGCAGTCGTTCGGGTGGGATGTGACGTTCGAAGCCAGCGGGTACGCCAGCTCAGCCCCACCGGATAGCCTTTCGTCTCCTTGGGCAGCCATCTCGATCCTCCCGGGCGTTCGCCTGGGCGAGGGGCCTGGCGCTCACTACAGCTTCGTGGCGGGTCCGACGGTGTTTCTGGGTCACAAGACGGACGTTCGCGCGTTCATCGGACTGCGATTCGAGATCCCGCTGGCGAAGCAGAAACCCCATCCATAGCTTAGCGGCCGATGGCCGCACCGCTGCTCGAATCTGACCACCCCGGCCTCCGCATTCTCGCGGATGTGGCCGCGGTGTTTTCGGGGGGCTTCGCGTCCGAAGACGCCCTTCAGGCCGTCCTGACGGCCGTGCGGCGGGGTCTCGGACTCCGTCGCTGTCGCTTGTGGATTCGGCACGCGAGCGGCCTCGAGTTCACGCCGATCAGCGCCCCGGGAGACGAACTTCATCCCTCGGGACACGGCTCCCACGCGCCGTCCGCAACGCCCCCCATCGCCGAATGGATCGACGAGGGACCGCGCGTCGACAAGGCGCCGTCGGGATTGCTGCTGCTCAGGCTTCCGCTCATCCATGAGGGAGAAGCGCTTGGTCTGCTCGAGGCGCTGGTCCCCGATGGGCGCTCTCAGCACATGGCGCACGATGTCCTCGTCGTGGTGGCCCACATGCTGGCTCCCGTGATCGCGGCAACCGAGCTGTCGCAGGATCTCGCGTCCGAAGTGGCTCTGCGAACGCGGGAGGTCGAAACGCAACGCGGGTTCGCCGCGCAGATCGTCGATTCGCTTCCAGTCGGCCTGTACGTGATCGATCGGGCGTACCGGATCCGGGCCTGGAATCGTAAGCGGGAAACCGGAACGCAGGGCGTCTCGCGCGATGATGCCGTGGGGCGCGAGATCTTCGAAGTGCTCGATCGACAGCCGCGCGAACTGCTGCAGCGGGAATTCGACCGCGTGTTCGAGACGGGCGAGATGCAGCAAATGGAGATGGACTCGCGCGCCTCGGGCGACATGCGCTATTACCGCATCACGAAGATTCCGATGCGGCAGGACGACGGCGACATCACCCACGTGATCACGATCGGTGAGGACATCACGGAATGGCGCGCCGCCCAGCTACGGCTCGCCGAAACCGAGAAGCTGGCGGCGGTCGGCCAGCTGGCCGCGGGCGTGATGCACGAGATCAACAACCCGCTCGCCACGATCCTGGCGTGCAGCGAGGCGCTCGGACTCAGGAACGAGGAGCTCCCGCCCGGGATCCGCCAGGCTTTCGAGGAATACCTCAAGATCATCGACACCGAGGTGCAGCGGTGCCGCCGGATCGTTGACGGACTGCTCGATTTCTCCCGGCCCAAGAGCGGGGAGAAGCGTCCCGTCGACGTAAACGCGCTGGTGGAGCAGACGCTCTTTCTCCTCAAGCATCACGACCGCTTCAAGAAGCTGATGATCAAGCGCGAGCTCTCGGCCGGACTCCCGGAGTTGCGCGCCGACCCCGAGCGTCTGGTCCAGTGCTTCATGGCGCTGATGCTCAACGCGATGGATGCGATGAATTCGCGCGGCACGCTGACGGTCAGAAGCCGGATGAATCCGGAGCGCCATGACGAGCTGCTGCTCGAGTTCATCGATACCGGCGTCGGCATCAAGCATGACGACCTTCCCAAGATCTTCGAGCCCTTCTTCACGACCAAGGCGCCGGGGCGCGGCACCGGGCTCGGCCTGTCGATCGTCTACGGGATCATCGCCGAGCATCGCGGCCGAATCGAGGTCGAGTCGCAGCTCGGCGTCGGCTCGAATTTCAAGGTGTACCTCCTGGTCGGATGAAGATTCTGGTCGTCGAAGACGACTCCACCGTAGGGCAATACGTCTCGCGCGGATTACAGGAAGCAGGCCATCACACGGACCTCGTGGGCGACGGAGCGGCAGGGCTGGAGGCCGCGACGACCGGGGCCTACGATCTGGTCGTGCTGGACCTGCGGCTGCCCGTCATGACCGGGGTCGAGGCGCTGCGGGCGCTTCGGGAACAGGGCCACAGTGTGCCCGTGCTGGTGCTGACGGCGCAGGACACCGTCGAGTTCAAGGTGCAGGCGCTGCGGCTCGGGGCGGATGACTACGTCACCAAACCCTTCTCGTTCGACGAGCTGCTGGCGCGCGTCGAGGCGCTGGGAAGGCGGCCGAAGGCGCTCGCGGCGCCGGCGCTGCGCGTGGCCGACCTGACCCTCGATACGGGGAGCCGCGAAGTACGCCGCGGTGGCACGCCGATCGAGTTGACCCCGAAGGAGTACGCGGTGCTCGAGTACCTCATGCGGCACCACGGGCGCGTGCGGTCGCGGACCCTGATCACCGAATATGCGTGGAACTATCACTTCGATCCGGGAACGAACATCGTGGACGTCGTGATCAATCGCCTGCGCAAGAAGATCGATTCCGGTCGGGAGCCGAAGCTCGTGCACACGGTGCGCGGCGTCGGGTACATGATCAAAGGGGACGGGGGAAGGGGGAAGGGAGAAGAGCCGTCGCGGTGAAAACGATCCGCGGGCGGTTGACGGCATCGTATTCCATCGCGTTGACCCTCACGCTGGCCGCGTTCGCGGCGGTGCTGTACATCACCGGACGCCGATCGTCCTACGGCGAGCTCGATCAACGGATCCGCTCGGAAGCCGAGCTCGGCGCCGGTATCCTGGCGGAGAGCTACCGCGCGCGTGGCGCGCTGGTGCGAATGGACGCCACGCGGCGCTCGGTGCTGATTCCCGATGTCGCGGCCCTGCTCGAGGTGGTTCCCGACTACCTGATCGTGACCGCTTCGGATGGCAGCCTGCTCTATGCATCCGCAGATGCGCGGGCGCTCACGTTTCAGGAAGTCGACAAGCTGCGCGGCCTCGTGACCACGTCATTGGGCCGCCAGGGGCCGGATACCGTGCGGTTCGGGCCCGAGGGCCCGAGCCTGCACTATGCCGTGCGTCGCGTACCTGAGCTCGGCGTCCCGTACGGCGCGATCCTCGCCGGCGCGGATATCCGCGCGGCGGAGCTCGAGCCGCGCGAGCTGCTCGCGCGCCTGGCGATCATCCTGCCGATCGGGCTCATGCTCGGGATCCTGATCGGCTTCTGGATCGCGCACAGCGCGCTCGCGCCGATCGACCAGATCATCACGGAAGTGCGGGAAATCACGGACGGTCGGAGCCTGCACCGGCGCCTGGCCGAGCCCATGGTGAACGATGAGCTGGGCCGCCTGGCGAAAACGCTCAACGAGATGATGGCGCGGCTCGAGCGCAGCTTTACGGCGCTACGGCGATTCACGGCGGATGCGAGTCACGAGCTCAAGACGCCGCTGACCGTGCTGCGCGCCGGGGTCGAGCGCGCGATGACCACTCCCAACCTTCCGCAGGACACGCTCGCGGCCCTCGAAGAGACGCTGCAGGAGATCAAGCGGATGACCGATCTGGTCGACGCGCTGTTGACGCTGGCTCGCGCCGACGAAGGTCGTGCGCCGCTGTACCGCGAGCCGACCGATCTGCGCGCCATCGTGCTCGAATCTCGCGAAACGGGCGAGCTGCTGGCGGAGCAGGCGGGTGTGCACATCGATTTCGGCGCTCCGGAGCACCCCATCGTGCTCTCCGTCGACGCGGAGCGCATCCGCGAGCTCATTCTCAATCTTTTGACTAATGCGGTGAAATACACGCCGGCCGGAGGGCACGTGTCGCTCGAGTTGGGTCAATCCAACGGACAGGTCCACCTGACGGTGCGGGACACGGGGATCGGCATCGCGCCGGGGGACCTGCCGCACGTGTTCGACCGCTTCTGGCGGGCGGATTCGGCGCGAACCCGCACCGGGGGTCGTGCCGGGGCGGGGCTCGGCCTCGCCATTTCCCGCTGGATCGTGGAAGCGCATGGGGGCAACATCGAAGTGACGAGCCGGCCCGGCCGCGGAACCACCGTGACGGTGACGCTCCCGAGTTAAGGGGATTGTCATCGGATTGTAATGTGGTGGGACTGGCGCCTTAGGCCGGAATCAGGGTATTTGAAAGTGTGTTCGAGAACCTGATCGAGTCCAAATCGAAGAGGCAGGGGAAGAAATTCCTCGGCGTGGGCTTCATTTCTCTCGTGGTGCATACGGCCGTCATCGTGGGCGCCGTCTTCGCGACGCTGCACGCGGGGCAGGGCGACACGGGGGTCAAGACCGATACCACCATGGTGTATCTGGAGCAGCAGCAGCAACAGCAGAAGCCGCCGGAGCCGCAGCCCGTGCAGCTCGATGTGCCGCTCAAGGGGTTTCAGACGATCATCGCCCCTACCGAAATTCCCACCAACATTCCGCCCGTGAATCTCGCGGAGAAGTTCGATCCCAAGGACTATTCCGGGAGCGGCGTGGAAGGTGGAACGGCGAACGGCGTGGTGCCGACCGGGAATGAAGTGTTCATGGAAGCGATCGTCGAGGAGAAACCCGCGATGCTGGCCCAGCCTCCGCTGACGTACCCGGAGCTCCTGAAGCAAGCGGGCATCCAGGGGGAAGTCATCGTGCAGGCGGTCATCGATACCCTCGGCCGCGTCGAGCCCAGTTCCCTGCGCATCACCCAGAGCTCAAATCCGGGATTCAACGAGCCATCGAGGAACCTCGTACTGAAATCGTTGTTCCGGCCCGCACGGGTTCACGGCCGCGCCGTGCGGGTGCTTATTTCCATCCCCGTCCAGTTCCGTTTAACCCAAGGCCGCTGAGGATTCCATGCCTTCGTTATACGATCTGTTTATCTCGATGGGCCCGTTCGCCAAGGGCGTCGTGCTGGTGCTGGCGCTCATGTCGCTCATTTCCTGGACCAGCGCGTTCCAGAAGCTGTACCAGCTCTGGCAGTCGCAGAAGCAGACACGCAAGTTCGCGCCGGAATTCTCGCGCTTCCTGAAGGAAGACCAGCTCGACGGCGCGATTACGCTCGCCGAAAAGCAGAAGAAGAGCCACGTGGCGCGCGTGCTGGGAGGCGCGCTGGCCGAGGTGAAGCCCTTGCTGCGCGACCGGGCGACGATCACGGCGGCCGACATCAACTCGGTGGAACGGTCGGTCGAGCGCGAGATGCTGATCGAATCCGCGGACCTGAAGCGCGGTCTCGGTATTCTCGCCACCACCGGCGCGACGGCCCCGTTCGTCGGACTGCTCGGAACGGTCATGGGTATCGTGAACGCGTTCACCGGCATGGCCGCGTCGGGCGGCGGCGGGTCGCTGGCGTCCGTGTCGGCGGGTATCGCGGAAGCGCTGATCACGACCGCGTTCGGCCTGCTCGTGGCGATCCCCGCGGTGTGGCTCTACAACTACTTCACGACCAAGATCGACTTTCTCTCGGTCGAGATGACGTACACGTCGAAAGAGCTGATCGATTACCTGATCAAGAGCGTCGGCTCCGAGTTCGGGCGGTCGATCTTCACCAAGGAATTCCAGGCGCAGAAGCCGTCCTCCGGTGGCCCTGTCAGCCGCTAGCGCTCGCGCGGCCGTCAAGGCCGACATCAACGTCACGCCGCTCATCGACGTGATGCTCGTGCTGCTCATCATTTTCATGATCGTCACCCCGATCATCACGGCGGGATTCCAGGCCACGATTCCCCGGGCGGAGAACCCGGAAAACCGTCCGGAGCAGCCCGACGAGATTCGGCTCGGGATCGATCGCGAAGGCAAGTTCTACCTGGACGTCGGGTCCGGGCCGCGGCCCGTCAGCGACGCGGATCTGCCCGGCCGGCTCATGGGACTCTACGAAAGCCGCACCAAGGACAAGATCCTGTTTCTCAAGGCGGACCAGAACATCGATTTCGGGCGGATCCAGCAGGCGCTCGAGATCGCGCGCAAGGCCGGCGTGCGCGTGGTCGGAGCGATCAGCGAGCAGAAGCAATCGCTCATCGCGAAGAAGAAAAAGGAGCACTGAGCATGGCCATGGGATCGACTGGCGGGGGCGAGGGCCTCTCGGCCGACATCAATGTCACGCCGCTCATCGACGTGTTACTCGTGCTCTTGATCATCTTCATGATCACCCAGCCGCTGTCGCGCAAGGCGTTCGACGTCCAGGTTCCACCCGAGCAGCAGGCGAAGTCGAAGCAGCAGCCATCGGCGCAAATCGTGCTCGAGCTCACGGCCGACGGCGGCTACACGATCAACAAGCAAGCCTACTCCGAGGGCCAGCTCGACCAGGCGTTCCATCAGATCTACGACACGCGACCCGCCAAATTGCTGTTCATCAAGGCGGCACCGAGTCGGAAATACCTGGATGTCATGCACGCGATGGACATCGCCCACGGCGCCGGGGTGCAGGTCATCGGGTTTACGCCGGCGGACCAGGGCCAGGCCCAGGCGCACTAGCGCACGTCGCTTCCTCGTCCTCCCTCCCTCCACGCTTCGCTCCCGCGCCGGCCGGCGCATTCCGCGTCCCGGGCGGGCATTGCTGTTTCAGCGGCGTTGCATGCCGCCTTGCTCATCGCGGTTTTCCACCTGCATGACCGCCTGACCCAGCGCGGGTTGGGAATCGGGGATTCCGAAGGCCGGCCGAGCGGCGGCCGGCGCGTGAACTTCTTCGCGCTCCCCGCCGCGCCGGCGCCCGCCCCGGTCTCGCTTCCCGAGGCGCCGCACATCGCGCTCACAACCATTCCGACACTCTCCACCGTGAAGATCGACGTGCCGTCGATCGCGCCGCGCCTCTCCCCGGCGCTCCCTGAAGTCGGAATGATGGGGGCCACGGGGGCGGGGGCTGCCGGCGGCAATGGGGTCGGTCCCCCAGCCGGTGGCGTCGGAGCAGGGTCTGGCACGGGAGGCGCGGGCGACTACATTTCCCCCGCCTCGCCGCGTACTACGTATGTGCCACCGCTGGCGAAGGTCCCCGGCAGCCTTGCCGGCCGCACCTATCGCATCTGGTTCTGGGTGGCGGCTGATGGACACGTCACGCGGGTCGAGGTCGACCCGCCGATGCACGACGAGCCGTACCGCCGGGAGTTCCTGGAGCGCATGATGGCGTATCGTTTCTATCCCGCGCGCACGCGCGATGGAACGAACGTCGCGGGCGTCTTCACGGCCGCCATCACACTCGGAAACTAGGAGCCATCATCTTCTATGCTGATCGTCCTCGTCCTGGCGATCTCGATCTTCGCCCTGGCCGTTGCCTGGGGTCTGCGCGGCTACGTTCTCCGGCAAGACAACGGCACGCCCGAAATGCGGCGCATTTCCGACGCGATTCAGGAGGGCGCGGAAGCGTTCCTGCGCCGCCAGTACAGGACCATTATCCTGCTCTCGATCGCGCTGGGCGCGATCATCTACGTGCTGTACGCCTTCATTCGGAAGCCGCACCCTGACGAGCCGGCCGCAACGACTCTCGCCCTCACCACGACACTCTCGTTCCTGTTCGGCGCCGCCTGCTCGGGCGTCGCGGGCGTGATCGGCATGTACGTCGCCGTGCGGTCCAACATTCGCAGCGCCAGCGCGGCCCGGTCGAGCCTGAACAAGGCGCTCCAGATCGCGCTGCGCGGCGGCGCGGTCAGCGGGCTGTTCGTTGTGGCCATGAGCCTGTTCGGGGTGGGGATTCTGTACTACATCCTCGCCGCCATGGGTTTCGCACCGACCAAGATTCCGCTCATGATCGTGGGCTATGGATTCGGGGCCTCATTCGTCGCGCTGTTCGCCCAGCTGGGCGGCGGGATCTATACGAAGGCCGCCGACGTGGGTGCCGACCTCGTGGGCAAGG
>DATIWU010000035.1:0-20548 GCA_035519195.1 Gemmatimonadales bacterium | reverse complement strand
CGGGGAGCTGGTGATTGGCATTCAGGCCACTCGGGTTCGGCAGCACCCAGATGCCCGCGGGGCCGAGGCGCTCCGGCTGCGCCCCGATCTGCGCGCGCGGCCGCGCAAACGCCACACGATAGGCTCCGATCCCGACCACGGCCACCCAGCGTGGAGCATACCGCTTCACTTTGCGCGCGAGAATCCGCTTGCCACGCACGAGCTCGGTGTCGTCCAAGTCCGCGGCGCCCGCGGTGGCGCGCGCCACGAGATTCGTGATCCCGACACGTTGGTCGAGCAGACTCGCTTCCTCCCACGGTGCCAGCAGGCGCCCGGTGAATCCGGCCCGGTGCAGCGCGGGCCAGAATCGGTTCCCCGGACGGGCAAAATGATGGCCGGTCGCGGCTGAATAGAGACCGGGGTTAATCCCGCAGAACAGGACGTTGAGACCCGGCCCGATCACATCGGGGACGGTGCGATTGACGGCGCGCCGGAGCTGTTCAGGTGTGGGTCGGGGGGGCGGTAGCGCAAAACGCGCAGCATCACTCCGTCCATCTGTTCCGCGTTCCGAGTTCCGCCTTCCGCGCCTAATGAAACACCTCGAGGGCCACCTCTACTCGCCCGAACGGCGCGCTCACCTGAACGCCCTGCACGTCCTTCTTCACGAGCCCGAACATCTCGCGCGCGATCTTCACTCCCTCGGCCAGCGCGGCTTCCTTCCCCTTTTCCTGTGCTTTCTTCATCCGCGCGAGAATCGGTTCGGGGACCGACACACCGGGGACTTCGTTCGCGAGGAACTCGGCATTCCGCAGGGAGATCAACGGCCAGATTCCGGCCACGATCGGGATCCTGAATTGCTCGACTTTGCGCAGAAAGCTCTCGAGCTGCACCGGGTCGAATACGGGTTGTGTCACGGCGAACTCGGCGCCAGCCTCCACCTTCCAGGCGAACCGCGACAATTCCCGTTCCAGATCGGGGGCGGCGGGGTTCACGCCCACGCCGATCGCGAAGCACGTCGGCTTGCCGATGGGATTCCCGCCGGGATCGAGTCCGTGATTCAGGCGATACACGAGATTCGTGAGCCCGATCGAGTCGATGTCGAAAACGGCGGTGGCCTCGGGGTACGGGCCCATTTTCGGCGGATCGCCCGTGATGATCAGCAGATTGCGCAGTCCCGCCGCGCCCGCGGCGAGCAGGTCCGAGAGCATGCCGAGCAGGTTGCGGTCGCGGCAGCAGTAGTGCGTGACCGTTTCGATCCCGACTTCGCGCTCGATGATCAGCGACGACAGCAGGGCTCCCATCCGGCTTTGGGCGCGGGGGCCGTCGGGGACGTTGACCGCATCGACGCCGGCTTTCTTGAGCGCGCGGCATTGCTCGAACATGGGCGTCGGGTCGATGCCCTTGGGCGGCACGATTTCCACCGACGTGACCAGCTCCTTCCGGGCGAGCTTGGCCGCGAAACGCGAGCGCTGCTCGAGCGGCACGGCCTCCACACCGGCGGGCGCCGCCACCGATTCGCGTGATACGACCGTCGGCTGGTGCCGGGGCACGACGCTCGCCACGTAGTCGCGGATCTTCTTGATGTGCTCCGGGGTGGTTCCGCAGCAGCCTCCCACGAACCGCGCCCCGGCCTCGATCATGCGACGCGCGTACGTGGCCATGTGCTCGGGGCTCGCCAGATAGATTTTCCGGTCTCCCACGTCCTTCGGGAGCCCGGCGTTCGGGACGGCGGAGATGGGTTTATCGGTCACCTTGACCATCTTCTCGACGGCCTCGAGAATGCCGGCCGGTCCGACCGAGCAGTTCACCCCGATCACGTCGGCGCCCCATTCGGCGAGCTGCTTCGTGAACGTGGCGGGGTCGGTGCCGTAGTGCGTGAGCCCGTCCGTGCCGACGGTCATCTGCGCGACGACCGGCAGGTCCGAACGGCTCCGTACCGCCCGGATCGCTTCGTGCAGCTCGTCGGCGTCGGAAAACGTTTCGAGAACGAAGCCGTCGACTCCTCCAGCGAGCAGGCCGTCCACCTGGCGCCGGAACAAGCCGAACGCCTCCTCGCGTGAGGTCGGGCCGAACGGCTCGATGCGCACGCCCAACGGACCGATGGCGCCGGCCACCGCGGCGCGTCCGTCGGCCGCGCGCCGCGCGATTTCGGCCGCGGCCTGGTTGATCTTCTCGGTCTCGTCGGCCAGTCCATACGCGGCGAGCTTCAGCGGATTGGCGCCGAACGTGTTGGTCTCGAGCATCTCGGCGCCGGCACGGACGTACGCCTCGTGCACGTCCTGCACGAGCTTGGGCTGCTTGAGATTCAGCTCGTCATAGCAGACGTTGAGGAAGTAGCCCTTGGAGTAGAGCATCGTTCCCATGGCGCCGTCCAGGACATGCACCTTACCGTCGCCGATGAGGTCCCGGAGAGTTATGGGCACTGGAGCCCCGCGTTGTCTTGCGCAGTCATTTCTCCCTCCCAGCAAAAACGCCCGTCACGGCGACCAAAGCCGTAACAGGCCGGCCTTTTAGCGGATTATTTAACGTGGCCGCAATACGCCGCAAATCACCACGATGCGATTGTGAGGCGAAATGTAGATGCGCGAGGCCAAACGCGGAAGGCGGAACGTGGAACAGATGTCTGTAACTCCGTTCCACGTTCCGTCTTCCGCCTGCCGCGTTTAGCATATTGTTCCCATGTCCGACCTCCTCTCCGCCCGCGCCCAGATGGGCACCTCGCTGGCGTTTCACATCATCTTCGCGCTGGTCGGCATCGGGATGCCGTTGATGATGGTCGTGGCGGAGCGGAAGTGGTACGACACCGGCGACGAGATCTATCACGAGCTGGCCCAGCGCTGGGCGCGCGGCACCGCGATTCTCTTCGCGGTCGGCGCCGTCTCGGGCACCGTACTGTCGTTCGAGCTGGGTCTCTTGTGGCCGGGCTTCATGCGGCAGGCGGGCGGCATCATCGGGATGCCGTTCTCGCTCGAGGGATTCGCCTTCTTTACAGAGGCGATATTTCTCGGGATCTATCTCTACGGCTGGGAGCGGATTTCGCCGCGGGCCCACCTCACCGCCGGAGTGCTGGTGGCGGTGAGCGGCGCCGCATCGGGCATCTTCGTCGTCATCGCGAATGCGTGGATGAACACGCCCAGCGGATTCCAGGTCGTGAACGGCGCGATCACGGACGTCGATCCGATCGCCGCGATGCGCAATCCCGCCGCGCTGTCACAAACCATCCATATGACGCTGGCGGCGTACGCGAGCACCGGGCTCGCGGTCGCCGGCATTCACTCGTTCCTCCTGCTCAGAGATCCGTCGAATGCCTTCCATCGGAGAGCGCTCACCATCGCGCTCCTCGTCGGTGGGCCGGCCGCGGTGCTCCAGCCGCTCTCGGGTGATCTGGCGGCTCGCCAGGTGGCACGCTACCAGCCGGCCAAGCTCGCCGCCATGGAAGCGCTGTTCGCGACGGAACAGGGAGCGCCGCTCGTGCTGGGCGGATGGCCGGACGTCGAGCATCACAGGACGCGCGCCGCGATCCGCATTCCCTACGGTCTCTCACTTCTTGCCTTTCACGATCCACACGCGACGGTTCGCGGCCTCGACGCCATTCCGCAAGATGAGTGGCCGAACGTGCCGGTGGTCCACTGGAATTTTCAGTTGATGGTCGCGCTCGGGAGCTACATGGCTCTGGTGATCGTCTTGGCCGCGGTGGTGAGCGGGATGCGGGATGCGGGAGGCGGGAGGCGTGGCATCGAAGCGATCGCCCGGCGACGCTGGCTGCTGCGAGCGATCGTGATCGCCGGGCCAATGGGCTTCATTGCGACCGAGGCTGGATGGATGACGACCGAGTTCGGACGGCAGCCCTGGGTGATCTACGGCGTGCTGCGAACGCGGGACGCGGTATCCCCCATGCCGGGACTCGTCGTGCCATTCGCGGTGTTCACGTTGCTGTACTGCTTTCTCGGATGGGTCGTGGGATGGCTCCTGTATCGCCAGATCCTGCACAGCCCAAAAATTTCCGAACAGGTATGGGCGAACGTCACCGTGGGGAAGGGGGAAGAAGGAGGGGGGAAGGGTCCGGCATGATTTCGCTTGCCGAGGTCCTTGCTGGAGTGATCGTGATCGCTCTCAACGCATACGTGCTGCTTGCCGGCGCCGATTTCGGAGGCGGGGTCTGGGATCTGCTCGCGAGCGGGCCGCGCAGGGATGCACAACGCGAGGTCATCGCTGAAGCGATCGGGCCGGTGTGGGAAGCGAATCACGTGTGGCTCATTCTCGCGCTGGTGCTCCTCTTCACGGCATTTCCACCCGTCTTCGCGGAGCTCGGCACGCGGCTCCATATCCCTTTTGCGCTGGTATTGATCGGGATCGTCCTACGGGGCTCGGCATTTGCCTTTCGCAGCTACGGCGGTGAGCCCACCGAGGCGCAGGGGCGCTGGGGGCACGTCTTCGCGATCGCGAGCACGGTGACCCCGTTACTCCTCGGCACCGCGCTCGGAGCGATCGCCGCTGGAAGACTGGGGCAGGGGGGAAGTGGGAAGGGGGAAGGGTTCCTCGCCATATACGTACAGCCTTGGCTCGCGCCGTTTCCTATCTCCGTTGGCGTCCTCGCGACCGCCTGTTTTTCGCTGCTCGCGGCCGTGTACCTCACACTCGAACCGGAAGAGCCGGCGCTACAGCGAGATTTCGCGCGGCGGGCCCTCGCGGCGCAAGGCGCGGTGATCGTGTGCGGTTTCGTTGCGCTCGTGCTGTCGCGCTCGGCCTCCCCGCAACTGGCTCAGGGTTTACTCAAGGCGCCTTGGGCTGTGCTGGTGCAAGCCTTGGCCGCGCTCGCGGCGTTGATCGTGCTGATCGCTCTGGTCCGCCGGCGATTCACCATCGCCCGGGTCGCCGCGGCGATCGAAGTGTCGTTGATCCTGTGGGGCTGGGCGCTGGGACAGTACCCGTATCTCCTGCCGCCCGATTGGACGATTGCCAACGCGTCGGCCCCTGCCGCAACACTCGAGCTCGTACTCGCCGCGCTGGCAGTCGGGGCCGTCGTGCTGTTCCCGTCGCTGCTCTATCTCTTCCGAGTGTTCAAGGCGAAGACGATGTCGGACGCGGCTTCGTAACCGGCCGGGACTCGAGCAGCGCGCGTGCGATCTCGCTCGCATCCAGTCCGTCTACACTGAGCCGCTTGCGGCGGCTCGTGAAGCCGGCCGTAATCCTTACGCCGCTATTCCTCACGCGCAGCGTGCCGGCGACGAATCGCAACAGCTCGTCATTGGCCGCGCCCTCCCGCGCTCGGGCCGCGACACGGATCCGGACCGCGTCGCCGTACATGCCCATGACTTCGCTCGCTCGCGCGCCCGGGACCACGTGCACCCAGATGTCACCCATAGGGAAGAAGGTGGGCAGGTCCTGTCAGGCGCCGAGCGCGCGGATCTCCCGGAGCACCGTCTCGATATCCGCGGGGCTGTTCATGACTCCCGCCGCGACGCGAGCGTAAGACGTCTTATACGGTGACGTGGTCGTACGGATCTTCTTGGCGGCGAGGCGCTGCGTCACCTGATCCACCGTCAACCCGGCGACCTCGAAGCAGGAAATCCCCGCGGCGAGCTGCGGATCGAGCGGCGTGTGCAGCGTGACGCCTTTCAGCTTGGCCGCCCCGTTTCGGAAGCCCGTGTTCAAGTCGGCGATTCGCGTCGCAATGCGATCCCGGCCAATCGAGCGGTGCAGGTCGACGGCGGCGGGCACCGCGAGCAGGTGTTCGAAGGCCACGAAGCCGCCGGGAGAAACCGACGAGGCCTGCGTCGGCGGCAGCGGCGCGCGATTCATCCACGCGGGCCACGTCGTCTGAAAGCTGTCGGGATCGAACGAAGGGATGGTCGGCCGCAGGTATTGCCACGCGTCGCTCTTGCCCCACAGGAACCCAGTGCCGCGCGGGCCAAACAGCCATTTGTGCGTGCCGGCGGCGAAGAAATCGCAGCCAAGCCGCGCGGCGTCCACATCCTGATTGGCGAAGCCGTGTACACCGTCCACGATGAGCAGGCAGCGGTCGGCGTCGCTGCGGCCCGCATTGGCACGCGCCACGACCGCGGCGATGTCCGTGATGGGAAGCTTCACGCCGCTCGACGAATGGACCCAGGTCACTCCGACCGCGCGGGTCTTGGGCGTGATCGCGTTGGCGACCCGATCCGTGATCTGCGCGATGCTCGCCGATGCCCCGGTGTCGTACAGCGGGATGTAGCGCACGCCGCATCCGCTGCGCGCGGCCGAGTAGCGGATCGACTCATGATGCGAGTAGTGATCGTGCTCGCTCGTGACGATCTCCTGGTCGGCGCGGATGCGTAAGCCATGGTACGCCATGGCCAGGGCCCCCGTCGTGTTCGACGTGAGGCAGATGTCGGATGGCTGGCCGCCGATGTAATCGGCCAGAGCGCGCTTGACCGTTTCGAACGGCTTGCCCTCGGATTCGTCGAACGCCGCCCGCTCGAGCCAGGTGGGATCGCTGTCGAGCTTGCGGCGGAACCGATCGATCGCCTCGGCGACGGGCTTGGGATGCGACACGAGCAGAAAGCTCGACAGGTGCACCCAGTCGGACGCGAGCGGGAACAGCGCGCGCACCGCCGGCCAGTCCACGTCTCCATCGCCGTGGCGCACCGGTCGCGGTGGCGTCGCGGTGTCCACGAGCGGAGCGGCGTGGAGGCGTGAGAGCGACCCGACGGCAAGACTTGCTACGACCGACGCGAGCATCTGGCGGCGCGCGAGCGTCATCGGCTTCTCCTTTAAATGATTGAGAGCAGCACCTGCCGCAGCACCCACAAGACGAGCCACGCCACGATCGGACTCAGGTCGAACGCGCCGACCGTCGGGAGCAGGCGGCGGATCGGCTCCACGAGCCAATCGGTGAGCACGTACGCCGGCCGCAACCAGCGCGAGTATCCGAACACGCCGATCCATGAGCCGATGACGCGTAGAATCAGTGCGACGATGAGAATGTCGTAGATCAGCGCGACCGCCAATGCGAGCATTTGGCGAGGCCCCCCGTGCGCCACGACGCCCAGCTCGAGGCCCGCCTGGATCAGCCAATCGATCAGCGACAACAGCAGCACGCCAATGACGGCGGTCCCGATGACGAGCCACCATCCGGCGTTGAGCGGATTCCCCCCCGAGCGGACCAGGCGGCGCTCGATGGGTCGGGTAAAGGGGTCGCTCACGGCCCGCAGCGCGCGGCCCAGCGCCCGGAATGGCGACACACGCCGGGTACGGACGAGCCATCCGGCCAGGGCGATCAGTGTGGCGATACAGAATGCCGCAAGAACGAAAACGCGCGCCGCGGAATGAAAGGTCATACCGAGCAGCCGAGCAGGAAGCGACCGTCAGGGAGTGAAGACTTCGACGATGTCCGTTTCCGAGAAGCCGGGCCTCGTGCCGCCGCCCATGACGTAGATCCTGCCGTCGATGGTTGCGACCGCGGTACCGTGCCGAGCCGTCGGCAGCGGGGCGGCTTCGGACCATTCGTTCGTGGCGGGGTCGTAGACTTCGTGATCGTTGAACACCGCGTAGCGGCTCTCGCCGCCGAACGTGTGAATCTTCCCATCCAGCACCGCCGATCCGAGCGCGCCCGACGCTTCGAGCATCGGCGCCCGCTGTCCCCAGTGGTCGTGCACGGGTTCGTAGCTCTCGACCGTGGCCAAATTGTGATCGGGGTTGAGCAGCCGCCCCCCGATCACGTAAATGATGTCGTGGGCCGCCTGGGCCGTGAGATGGTCACGTTTGGTCAGGATCGGCCAGCCGTTGTGCCACTGGTCGAGCGCGGGCTCGTAAACGGGTGTGACATCCGCCATCCCGCCATCGACGAGCCGCTCGACACCTCCCAACACTACGATCTTTCCGCTCACGGCTACGGCAGCGGCGGCAGCACGCGGACGCGTTATCGAGCTTTTCGCCGTCCACGTGTTGCGGGCCGCGCTGTACGCCCACACGTTCCGCTCGGCGTGAAACTCCTTGCCGGAAAATCCCCCGATCGCGTACAACACCGAATCGCCGATAACCGCGAGCGCCATGTGGTGGCGAGGAGCGGGAAGGTCCGCGACGCTCTCCCACGTATCGCTGGCCGGATCGTAACGATACACGTGCGCGGACGGCTGACCTTTCCGGTCGATGCCTCCCGCCACGTAAATCCGGCCCCGCAGCACCGCGGCGCGCGCCTCGAGCAGGGCCTCCGGCAGGCGATGCGCGGTAGACCAGTGCGCGACGGAATCCGGGGCGGTCCAGGGAGCCGGCGCGCGAGGTGGTGTGACACCTCCCAGAGTGACAAGAAGCAGCGAGAGCATGCAGTGCACCCATGTGGTGTGAGCGTTCAGCCGGTCAGCGCCGCAACCTAACCGTGACGGCGGAACGTGCAACTACGGATCACGCGAACGCCGCTGCGACGATGCGGCTTTGCTCCGCCTGGTGCGCGGCGGGATACCCTTCCGCCGGGCTCGAGCGCTCGGGGCGGGTAATATCCCGCAACGTGACGCTTCCGGGAACGAGCGGTTTGAGCTGCGGGATCATGAATTTCTGCGGGCCCATGTTGCGCGGCTCTTCCTGCACCCACGCGATCTCCGTCAGCGCGGGGTACCGGCCCAGGAGCTCGGTCATTTCCACGGCGGGGAAGGGGTACAAGAGCTCGACGCGAGCCACCGCGACGTGAGTGGCCGTGGCGCGCTCGGGCGACATGATCAGATCGTAATACACCTTCCCCGTGCACAGCACGAGCCGCTGTACCTGGTCACGACGGTTCGTGGCCGTCGGATCGTCGAGCACGGGGCGGAACCCGCCCGCCGTCAGCTCGTCGAGACGCGAGGCCGCCTGCGGCAGCCTGAGCAGGCTCTTGGGTGTGAACAGGACCAGGGGGCGCAGCTCGGAATGCTTCGCTTGGCGGCGGAGCAGGTGGAAGTACTGCGCCGGCGTGGAGCAGTTCGCGATACGCAGGTTCCCTTCGGCGCCCAGGGCGAGAAACCGCTCGACCCGCGCGCTCGAATGCTCGGGCCCCTGGCCCTCGTAGCCGTGCGGCAGCAGCAGCGTGAGCCGTGAGGTCTGGCCCCACTTCGCGAGCCCCGCGATGAGGAATTGGTCGATAATGACCTCGCCGGCGTTGGCGAAATCGCCGAATTGCGCTTCCCAGAGCACGAGCGCATCGGGTGCGGCGGCGGCGTAGCCGTACTCGAATCCCAGGCACGCGAATTCGGAGAGCGGGCTGTTGTGCAGCTCGAACGGCGCGCGGGCGCCCGGCAGGTTCTGGAGCGGAGTGTAGCGTTGCCCGGTCGTCACGTCATTCAACACGAGATGCCGCTGGCTGAATGTGCCACGCTCGGTGTCCTGCCCCGTGAGCCGGATGGCCGTGCCCTCGTGGACCAGCGACGCGAAGGCGAGCGCTTCGGCATGCGCCCACTCGATTTCCGCCACGGTGAGGGCCACCCGCCAGCGGTCGAGCTGTCGTTTGAGCTTGGGGTGCAGCGCGAAATCGGGAGGCAACGCGAGCAGTTGCTCGTTCAGTCCCGTGAGGAGCTGCGCCGCCACGCGTGTGTCCGGCTCGCTGATCGTCTGCTGCGAGCCGGAAATGCGCTGAGGCTCCTCCCCCTTGGCGTCCTCGAACAAATGCGTTTGGAGTGACTGCCGGATATCGCCCATCTGCTTCTCGAGCGCCTGCAGCTCGCCGTCCGCGTTCTTCGGGTCGACCGTTCCCTCCGCCGCCAGCCGCTCCACGTACCGCTGACGCACCGTGGGGGTTTCCTTGATGCGCTGGTACATGAGCGGCTGCGTGAACGTCGGTTCGTCGGTTTCATTGTGGCCGTGGCGGCGATAGCCGACGAGATCGATCACGACGTCGCCATGGAACCGGTCGCGGTACATCATGGCCAGCCGTACGGCCGCGAGGCACGCTTCCGGATCATCCGCGTTGACGTGCACGATGGGCACATCGAAGCCCTTGGCCAGGTCGCTCGCGTAATCGGTGGAGCGTCCTTCCTTCGGCTCGGTCGTGAAGCCGAGCTGATTGTTGGCGATGAAGTGCACGGTGCCGCCGGTCGTATAGCCCTTGAGTCCCGCCAGGTTGAATGTCTCGGCCACCACGCCCTGCGCGGCGAACGAGGCGTCGCCATGGATCAGCACGGGCAGCGCCACCGACCCATCATGCAGCGCGACCTTGCCGCGACGGTTGGTCTGGCTCGCGCGAGCGCGACCCTCGACCACCGGGTTCACGGCTTCGAGATGGCTGGGATTCGCGGACAGCGTCACGTTCACCGGCTTTCCCGAGAGCGTCTGATATACGCCGTCCGCGCCGTGGTGATATTTCACGTCGCCCGTCCCGCCTTCGGGCGTCAATGTCTCCTCCACGTGCCGGCCACCTTCGAACTCGGCGAAGATCGTCTCGTACGGCAGCCCGACGACGTGCGCCAGAACGTTGAGACGTCCCCGATGCGCCATGCCCATTACGACCCGGCGCGCTCCCGCTCCGCCCGCCAGTTCGATCGTCAGATCGAGCATCGGGACCAGGGAATCGAGTCCCTCGATCGAGAATCGCTTCTGGCCGAGATAGGTGCGCTGCAGGAAACGCTCGAGCCCTTCGACCGCGGTCAGCCGCGAGAGCAGGCGCCGCTGTTCGTCGGGCTGGAGCGGCCGGAGGTGCTCGCCGGATTCGATCACGCGGCGCAGCCACAAGCGCTGCTCGTGACTGCCGATGTGCTCGACCTCATAGGAGATCGTGCCGCAGTACGTGCGCAGCAGCTCAGGATAGGCTTCGGCGAGCGTCCGCCCCGGCACATAGATCCGCAGCAGGTCCGCCGGAACGGCGGCCATGTTCTCCGGCGTGAGGCCGAGTGGCGCCGGATCGAGCGAAGGATCCCCCGGTGGCTCCGCGCCAAGCGGGTCGAGCCGGGCCGCGAGATGGCCGAAGTGGCGGATCGCTTTCACCAGCGCCATCGCGGCGGCCACGTGCTTCAGGTCATCGAGACCGGGAAGCGGGACGGGGGACGCGGGAAGCGAAACGGCCCCGGCCATCCCGCTTCCCGCTTCCCGCTTCCCGCGTCCCGTCACACCGAGACTTTCCCTCACACCATCGTAGAATCGTGCGTCTTCGAGCAGCTCTTCGATGCGTCGCAGAAACAGTCCCGACTCCGCGCCCTGAATGATCCGGTGATCGTAGGTGCTCGTGATCGTCATGATCTTGGCGGGCCCGACCTGGCGGATCGCGCCGGTCGCAAGGATCGCTCCCTGGCCGCGCATCAGCCGCGGGACCGACGCGACGGTCCCGAGAGTGCCGGGATTCGTGAGCGTGATCGTGGCGCCGGCCAGATCGTCGGGCATGATCGTCTGGGTGCGTGCCTTGGCAACCAACCGCTCATAGGTCGCGCGGAACTCGGCGAAACTCATGCGCTCGGCCTGCTTGATCACCGGGACAACGAGTCCGCGCGTGCCGTCTTTCCGCTCGACGTCCACGGCGAGGCCCAGGTTGACTGCGCGCGGATCGAAGCGGTGCGGTTTGCCCTCGCGCTCTTCGAACACCTGCGCCATCACCGGCATTTCGCGCGCCGCCTGCGCGATGGCGAAGGCAATCAAGTGGGTGTAGGAGATTTTTCGGTCGGGCTCGCCGTCCGCGTTCAGGGACTTCCGCTGGGCGTCGAGCACATCGACGGCGACGTCGCGGAACGAGGTTGCGGTCGGGACCGTGAGCGACTCGGTCATGTTCTGCACGAGCCGCGCGGCCGGACCAGCGATCGGCGTTAGACCGTCGGCAGGTGCGGGAGCAGCGGAAGGCGGGAAGCGAGGAGCGGGAAGCGTGGGCGCCGTCTGGGTCGCGCTTCCCGCTTCCCGCTTTCCGTCTCCCGCCTGAACCTCGCCGCGGCTGATCGGGATGACCGGCAGTTCGTTCAGGTGCCCATTATCGAACAGCGCCCGCCATTCTTCTCCCACCGACTGCGGGTCGCGCAGGAACTGCTCGTACATCACCTGCACGAACGCGGCGTTGTGGGTACCGAAGACAAACTCGCTCACAACCCTAATCTAATGCCGCCCTATGTGGAGTCGTGCTCTCCCATGCGCTCGCGCATCCGCCCGCGCATCTGCTGCATCTGCTCGCGGTATTTCTTCTGCTGCTCGGGGGTGAGGATCTTCATGATTTCGTCGCGCCCCTTTTGCGCGTTCGCTCTCATCTTGGCCATGACCGGCTGCAGCTTGGGGCGCAGCGAGTCGCGCTGGGCGGGAGTCAAGTCGCGGAACGACTTGCCGCCCATGATCTGCTGTGCCTGCTGGCGCAGGGGGGCGTTTTCGGTCTGGACGCGTTCGTGAATCGCCTGGATCTTGGCTCGCTGGTCGGCGGTGAGGCCCAGCTGCTCGAAGGCGGCCGAGTCGAGCAGCGGTGGACCCCCGCCCAGGGGGAGTGGCTGCTGGGCGGGGGCGGTTTCGGCAAGCGCGGCCAGCATCAGGCCGGACAAGAGCAACGGGAAACGGCGCATCGACCCTCCTCTGGGGTTTTCTTGTCTACGCCCGAGCGGGTCTCGAGGTTGGACTACTTGAGGATCAGCTCCTGTCCCGTCTTATCGCCGAGGATGTGTCGGATCTCGAGTCGCTTGGTCATCAGCTGGCGTTGCTGATCTTCATTGCCGATCACCTTCTGCTCGACCGGATCCATCTTGTCCGCCAGCCCATCGAACGCCGCCCAGTTCTTGTACTCGACCATGAGCAGGATGTCCCAGTCATTCGGGCCCGACGTGCTCGCCGAGATGACCTTGTAGGAGAGGACGAGGCCCTGCTTCTTGGCTTCGTCCAGCATTCGCTTCCAGGTCGTGCCGAGACTGCGCAGGTAATCGTC
This sequence comes from Gemmatimonadales bacterium, assembly GCA_035519195.1. Taxonomy (GTDB): domain Bacteria; phylum Gemmatimonadota; class Gemmatimonadetes; order Gemmatimonadales; family GWC2-71-9; genus AG25. Next base: position 7,746 of record DATIWU010000035.1, on the reverse strand, counting down.
GGCCATCCCGTCGGCCGTGCGAATCATGCTGATATCCCACACGGAGCCCTCGGTGTAGGGGCGGGTTTGCGCTGCGGGTGAAGCCTGGGCGTGGAGTACGGCGGGAATGGCGGTGGTGGCGACGACGAGCACAGCAGAGCGGAACGACATTCTGACCCCTCCTCAAGTGACCGGCGGTTGGCTAGCTGACTCTCCGTGTCTTGCGGCGCATGAAATCCATGAGAATGAATTGCCCGAGCGTCATCGTGTTCGTGAAGTACGCCTTGCCGCGGCAAATCGCGCTGACCTTCTTCACGAACTCTACGAGGCTGCGGTCGCGCGCCAGCATGAATGTGTTGATCATGATGCCGGAGCGGCGGCACAGCGACACCTCACGGTAAGTCGCCTGGAGGATCTGGGGATCGAGGCCCATCGAGTTCACGTAGATCCGCCCGTCGGGGAGCGTCAAGGCGGATGGCTTCCCGTCCGTGATCATGATGATCTGCCGCATGTCCTTGCGCTGTGACATGAGCATGCGGCGTGACAGCTTCAGGCCCTCAGCGGTGTTCGTGTGATACGGCCCCACCTGCGCGCGAGCGAGTTGCGCCAGCGGAATTTCCTCCGCGGTATCGTGGAACAACACCACGCGCAATGTGTCGCCCGGGAACTGCGTACGAATCAGGTGCGTGAGCGCGAGCGCGACTTTTTTCGCCGGCGTGAAACGATCTTCGCCATACAGGATCATCGAGTGCGAGCAATCGAGCATCAGCACGGTCGCGGATGACGAACGGTATTCGGCCTGATGCACCATGAGGTCTTCATACTCGAGATTGATCGGCACGCCCAGTCCTTCGCGCTCGAGGGCGTTCGTCAGCGTCGCGTTGGCGTCGAGGTTCAGGGTGTCGCCGTACTCGTACGCCTTGCTCGCCGCTTCGGCTTCGATTCCCGTGGCGAGATGCTCGGTATCGTGCGCGCCGAAGCTGGATTTTCCGATGCTGCCCAGCAAATGCTTGAGGGTGCGGTACCCGAGAAAATCGATGCCTTTTTCGGTGAGATTGAACTGCACCTGCTGCGCCGCTTCCTTGGCCATCCCGCCGGGGCCGAGCAGCGGCTGCTGCCCCGCCGGCATTTTGGGCGCTTCGTTGACGTTGAGGTAGCCTTCATCGATCAGCTTCTGCACGATCTTGTCGAGCAGCTCGCCGAGCTGCCGCTGCAGGTCGGCATCGCGTTGCGCGTCGCCCGTAGAGTCGCCGCGCAGCACCTTGAGCATCTCCGGGGTGAGCTGCCCCGACTCCATCAAGGCCTGGAGAATCGCCTGGCGCAGCGCGTCGAGCGAACGGTCGGCCTCGTCCTCGCCGAAATCGCCCCAGAAGGGATGGGAATACGACCCACCCGCGAACCCCGATTGCAGCAGGAAATCAGCGAGCTGATCGAGCAGCCCCTGCAGGTTGATGGTATCCGCCAGTTCGGGCAGATAGCGGCTGTACGTCGTGTATTGCATCGGCTTGTCCTGAATATCGGCCAGTCGCGACCTTTCCCGCAATGACCGAAGCGGAGCGTGGCGAACCTTCGATGGCGTTGGGCGCGCTTTCACATCGGAACTTTCGGCTGTTCTTCTTTGGTCAGGGAATCTCTCTCATCGGCACCTGGATGCAGTCCGTGGCGCTCGGGTGGCTGGTGCTCGAGCTCACGAATTCCGCGTTCGCCGTGGGATTGAACCAGGCGCTCCGCTCGCTCGGCGTGCTGCTGTTTACGCTATACGGGGGCATCGTCGTCGACCGGGTCGACAAGCGCCGGCTCATCGTGTGGACCCAGGTGTTGCAGATGCTCGAAGCGCTGGCGCTCGCGCTGCTCGTATGGACCCACACGGTCGCCATCTGGCAGGTCATGGTGCTCGCCGTGGGCTTCGGTATTGTGAACGCGTTCGACATTCCGGCGCGACAGGCATTCATCGTCGAGCTGGTCGGCAAGGACGATCTCATGAATGCCATCGCGTTGAATTCGTCGATGTTCAACGCGGCACGTATCGTGGGCCCCGCGATCGCCGGACTACTGATCGGCGCGTCCGGCGTGGCGATGTGTTTCTTTCTGAACGGCATCAGCTATATCGCCGTGATCGGCGGCCTCCTCGCGATGCGGCTACCGCCATACGCGCGCCGCAGCGCCCAGCCTTCGGCGTGGGAAGGGTTCCGGGAGGCGCTGACGTTCATTCGTAGCGACGTGCGGATGAGCGCGCTCGTCACGCTCGTGGCGATTTTCAGCGTCCTCGGGTTTCCATTTCTCGTCCTGATGCCCGTCGTGGCGCGTGACGTGCTCCACACCAACGCGCGCGGCTACGGACTATTGATGACGTCGGTGGGGGTAGGGGCGATGCTCGGCGCGCTCGCGTTGGCGTGGCGCGGGCGATCGGTTCGGAAGGGAATGGCGCTGCTCGTCTCGGGCGGGGCCTTTGGAGTGTTGCTGCTCGGATTCGCCGTGACGCGTGCGTATGCGGCGGCGGTCCTGCTGCTCGCGCTCGCCGGATGCGCCATGATCGTGACGACCGCACTCGCCAACACGATGATTCAGCTGCTCGTTCCCGACGCGCTCCGCGGCCGGGTCATGGCGTTCTACGCGTTCGTATTCGTGGGGATGGCGCCGTTCGGCGCCTTTCAGGCGGGGTTCTTCGCGGAGCATTATCGGACGCCGGTGGCCATCGGCCTGGGCGGCGTGGGGTGCGTGGTCGCTGTCCTGGTCGCTGCCTGGCGGGCGCCGGCATTGAGAACCATGGACTGACGCTTGCTACCAGCCCCGGCGCCGCGCTTCCGCCACCACGACTCCCGCCGCGCCGTCGAATCCCAACCGCTCCGTGTTCACGACCAGGTCATAGTTCTCGGGCGCGTGCCGCGTGCGCCCATAATAGGTCTTCACGTACTCGTCGCGGCGGCGATCCGTTTCGTCGACCTCTTTCTCGGCCCGGGCGGCCTCGAGCCCGAGGCGCTCGACGGCATGGCGCACGCGCCAGGGCTTGGCCGCGACCACGTAGACGTGCAGCGCGTCGGGACGCTGCGCGAGGACGATCTGCGCCCCACGCCCCACGAGCACGATCCTCCCGTGAAGCGCGGCCTCCGCGATGACCCGCTCCGTCACCCGCGCCACAATCGCGTCGTCCCGCGCCGCCGTGGCGACCGATTCGCCATCCAGGAACGTCTCGGGTGAAGCGACGGCGAGCGTCCGGGCGATACGCTCGAGCAGCCGTGGCGCGCGCTCTTCGCGCTCCGCCACCTGCGCCGTCGAAAGCCCGGCCCGGGCCGCGACCGCGTCCACGAATTCATTGTCGATCACGTCCCAGCCCAACGCCTGGGCCACGAGCCGGGCCACCTCCGAGCCGCCGGAGGCGTATTGCCGGGTGATCGTGATGACGGGGGTGGCCACTAGGGTTGGCGCAGGTTCTTGCGCAAGTCATTGATGTTGAGGAGCGGCAGGCCGCCTTCGGTCGGCACGAAGAGGATGACGTTGTTCGAGGTTCGCATGTCGTGCAGGACCTCGATCCATTGCTTCGTGAGGGCTTCAGGCGAGAGCGTCTGATTCAGGAGCCGCTGCTGCTCGGTCTGGAGCCGCGCGACTTCGACGCGATGCCGCTCCGTTTCGATCTGCTGCTCCTGCGCGATCTTGTTGTTGATGGCTTGCACGACCTGGGCGGGAGGTTGAAGGTCGCGGAGGAAGAATGCCGTCACCGTGGCGATCCGGAAGTTTCCTCCGCCCGCGCGCGGGGTCGTGACGAGAGCCGAATCGACGAGCGCTTCCATGGTGTTGGCGATCTGGGTGCGCTTGGCGATGTCGTTGATCGAGTATTGCACCATCCCGTCGCGCACGCCTTTCCGGATCGCATTCAACACCGCGCCACGAATTTGGTCTTCATTCCCGATTTCCGTGTAGATGCGCGGGCTCTGCATCGGATCGATCTGCCAGCGAATCGAGACTTCCACATGCATGCCCATCTGCTCGGAGGAGAGCGCTTCGATCGCCTCGATCTGCTCGCCCTGCGTGGGCCACTGCTCCTCGCGCGTCGAGTAGCGTTCCACCTCGGACCATGGTGGAATGAATCGAATACCCGGGAGGAGGGGGTGAGGATCGACGTATCCGAAAGCGTGCCGCACGCCCACCCGGCCCGGATCGACCACCACCATGGCCGAGCTTACGAGCACGAAGCCCGCGAGGAGCATGAGTCCATATCCGGCCATGCGGAGCAGCCGGGATACGGGACCGGGTCGTTCGCCCTTGACGGAGGCGGCGGCAATGAGAATCGCGAAGGCGAGAAACAGGAGGACCGCACCGGCGATGAGCTTGGACATAGGCTCTCGGTGGCTGGGGAAGATAAAGTATATGAGGCGGTCGTTAGCGGTACTAAGCGGTACTGGGCGGTAGGTCCGCCTGCCACCTACCGCCCAGTATCGCCCGTTACGGCTCGTTACCGCCTATGAGAACAGATTCGGCCCCTGCGCTCCTCCACCCTTTCCGAATCCCGGTCCTTTCGGCTCGGGACGCGCGCGGACGTAGCCCAGCTCGTCGGTCCGGGAAATCCGCTTCTCGGCCACCAAGCCTTCGAGCACGAGCTCGCAGGCCGACACCACGGTGGGCGGATCTTTCTTCGCCGCGAGGCCGACCTGGTCGATGAGATCGAGCAGACCCGGAACGACGCTGAAGCCCTTGAGGCAGGTCTCGGCCCGCTCGTCGACCGACACCTTGAGCGCCCCGCCCTCGTCGAACCAGTGCACGATGTCGTCCACGTTCGCGCCGCCGACGCGACCCTCGAAGGTGCGTCCGGCGGCGCGGCGGATCAGATCGCGCGCGATCACCTCGGCGCCCTGCAGCTCACCCTCATACTCGAGCTCGAGCTTGCCCGTGATGGCCGGCAGCGCCGCGTAGACGTCGGACACGCGCGGCACCGCGGCCTTCTCTTTGGTGACGATCGCCCGCCGCTCGGCGTTGGAAATGACGTTCTCGAGCAACGAGATCGGCAGCCGCTGCGACACGCCGCTCCGGCGGTCGACCCGCTTGTCTTCGCGCGCCTCGAACGCCACGCGTTCCACGAGCTCGGCCATGAAATCGGGCACGCGCACGGGGCGGCCATCGCGCTCGATCCAGGCCTCCTGCTGCGTGATCGCGGCGCCCAGCTCCACGGTGTGCGGATAGTGCGTCACGATCTCCGAGCCGATGCGGTCCTTGAGTGGCGTGATGATCTTCCCGCGGGCCGTATAGTCTTCCGGGTTCGCCGTGAACAGCAGCGCGACGTCCAGGTTCAGGCGGACCGGATATCCTTTGATCTGGACATCGCCTTCCTGCATGATGTTGAACAAGCCCACCTGCACTTTCCCGGCGAGGTCCGGCAGCTCGTTGATGGCGAAGATGCCGCGGTTGGCCCGGGGAAGCAGGCCGAAGTGCATCGTCAGCTCGTCCGAAAGCAAATGCCCGCCGCGCGCCGCCTTGATGGGGTCCACGTCGCCGATGATGTCGGCAATGGTCACGTCCGGGGTGGCGAGCTTCTCCACGTACCGCGACTCACGCGGTAGCCAGGAGATTGGCGCGGCATCGCCTTTGTCCCCCACCAGCTCGCGCCCGAATTTGGAGATTGGCTGGAATGGGTCGTCGTTCACCTCGCTGCCGGCGAGCACCGGAATGTCCTCGTCCAGGAGCTTCACGAGCTCGCGCAGGATGCGGCTCTTGGCCTGACCACGCAGTCCGAGGAGAATGAAGTTGTGGCGCGAGAGAATCGCGTTCACGAGCTGCGGGAGCACGGTGTCTTCGTAGCCCACGATGCCCGGGAACAGCGGCGACCCGTTTTGCAGGAGGCAGATCAAGTTCTCCCGCATTTCGTCCTTGACGGTGCGCCGCATCCGCGCGGGGCTCGCCCATTCCGTCTGTTTCAATTCGCCCAGATTCGTTGGTCTCATCATATGTCCGAGATTAACGGGTACGCCCGCGAAGTAAAGTCACGGCGCCGCCCGGAAAAGGGCGGGAACAGGCCACGTAACTGCCTCATCCGATGGAGTGATTCTCGCGGCCTTGACTGTGGGGGGGGCACCGGTAGGTTACCCCGCGCGCACCAGCCTGGTCCGTACTTCACTATAGTGAGGAGAACGAGATGAAGCGCATCGCACTCGCATTGGTGGTTGTGGCGTTGGTGGGTTGTTCCAAGGGCGGGGAGTCGAGCGGCAATGCGACCAGCACGCCGAGCATGAATGCAATGCCCGACACCTCTCACCCGATGGCCGCCGACACGATGCACGCCATGATGGCGGATACGTCGCACAAGATGATGGCCGATACGGCGCACAAGGCCGATACCACGCATCATAAGAAGACGACCACGCACAAGAAGAAGACGTCGTAACCGGACGTTGCAGCGTTGACGGTGGACGATGCCCGGGACCAGCTGGCCCGGGCTTTCGTTTTCAGTGGGTCTAGAGCTTGAACGGCAGCGCGACCACGCGGACGTCGGCATTCCCCGCGCGCGCCATCGTCCCCGGCTCGACGTCCCGGCGCAATAGCGCGAGCCCGATCCAGCGACCTCGCGGCACCGCCTCCGGCAGCCAGACGAGACTCGTGACCCGACCCACGTCGCGGTCCTGCTGCGTTACGCCGCTGGTCGTGTCTCCGGGCGCGTCGTCGAACAAGAGTCCGCGGAGATAGCGGTTCACGTGTCCCCGGAAATGCAGGCGCGACACGGTCTCCTGTCCCGTATAGCATCCCTTGGTGTACGACACGCCATTCAGCTCGTCGAAGCGGACTTCCTGCGGAATCGTCTTCTCGTCGATTTCGGCGCCGACCTTGCCCCAGCCCGCGAGAATCCGCGCCGTCTCGAGTACGGCACGATTCGCGACGCGCACGCCCACCGTGGCGAGGCGGGCCTCGAGATCGGCGGCCGCCGACCGGGGCGCCGTCACCTGGAGGACGAACGGCGCGCCGTCCGGAGGTCGCGCGATCTCCCACCCGTGCGGCCGAATGTCACTGCGCCCGGGCGCCGGAACGGGAAATTCGTTGAGCTCGGTCCAGCGTTCCAGCGCGGCCGGACCCGCCAGCCGGAGCACCGCGAGTTCCGGGGAGCGGTCTTCGAGCCGCGCCAGACGCGGCGGGACGGAGCGCGTCAGAATGGCCATGGCGCGCGGCCGGGCCTCGGCGGGAATGGTGAACGTCACCGTAGTCTCGTGCCGCGCCGCCCACCCATCCACCACGATCATGCCCTTGGGGGTGAGCATCGCGCCGTAGACAAACGCGCCATCACCCGGTTTCTCGACATCGTTCGTCAGCAATCCTTGCAGGCAGGTCACGGCGCCGGGTCCCGAGAGCGCCACCACGGCGGCATCGTCCCGCGCGACAATTGCGCCGGTGCGGAGCGCGGCGAAGCCGGGTGGGTCCAGATCACCTGGCCCCAGTCGCACGGCGCCCTGAACCGTCGTGTCGTTCATCGGCGGCCCAGCGTGAGCAGCTCCCGCGGATCGTGGCCTGTGAACGAGGTCCACACGAATTCCGCGCCCTCGCCGTTCAGGGTTTCCTGCGAGTGACTGGTGGTGAGCATCACGCACCGCATACCCGCCGCCTTTGCCGCCGCCATTCCCGGCAGCGAGTCTTCGATGGCGATGCACGCGGCCGGTGCCACCGCGCGCCGGGTCCCGAGCGCGGCGTGCGCTCGCAGATACCCCGCGGGATCGGGCTTGCAGGCGCCGACATCCTCGGCCGAGACGATCACCTCGAAGTGCCGCTGCAGTCCGGTGTGCTCGAGCACGA
>DATIWU010000034.1:0-14331 GCA_035519195.1 Gemmatimonadales bacterium | reverse complement strand
GCCATGCAGAAGAACGCAAAGCGGCGGGCATTATCCGCATAGTCCGACCCGTCGGCGCCATAAATCCCGTCCCGGTCGAAATATTCCGGGTTATCGATCAGGAAGATCTGCGGCGCATGCTCACCCGAGACAGCGGGTGGAATCCGATACAGCCATCCCTGCTCGATTCGCGACCCGATTGGCACCGTGAATGGCGGGCCCACCCGCTCGAGATCGGAGGCGGTGCTTCGGACCGTGCGATATAAAGGAAGGAACACACTGACCTGCCGCCCGGCCGCGGCCTGATAGGTGGCGAGGCCCTGGACGGCTTCTCCCAGTCCCCCCGTGCGCGCCAGCGGCCAGTATTCGGCGGTGAGGTGCACGACACCCGTCTGGGCGCCATTCGAAGCAGGGGCGCGCTCGGCGAGCGCGCCGGGCGAGCTGGTGCGCCGTCGCCCTTTCGATTTGCTCGAGACTGCGGACTTCCGTTGTACGTCCATGAAGCGAGTGTCTGCCCCCGCGGCCCTTCCTCTAAGCTGTAGGCGCTTCGTCGCGCGGCGGCTCACCCCGCATTGCCGGGGCGTAGTAGTCCGCGACGTATTCCCTGAGCATCCGATCAGCGGTGAACCGCCCGCCGGCCACGCGCAACGCGTGCTTCATCTTATCCGTCCAGCCGAGCGGGATACCGCGCGCGTCCCGTGAATAGTAGAGCGGGACCACCTGCTCTTCCAATAAGCAATACAGCCGTTCGGCGTCCGCCGCATCGGGGTCCTCATCGGATCCGGGCACGGGAATGCCCCAGCCATTCAACGCATCGTAACCTTCGGCCCACCATCCGTCGAGCACCGAGAGCTGCGGAACGCCGTTCAGCGCAGCCTTCATGCCGCTCGTCCCACAGGCCTCGAACGGCGCCCGGGGCAAGTTGAGCCAGAGATCCACCCCCTGCACCAGGCGGTGGGCCAGGTGCATCTCATAATCCTCGACAAAGGCAATCCTGCCCTCACAGCGGGGGTCGCGGGTCATGTGGTACACGCGCTGTAACACCTGTTTTCCAGGATCATCGGCCGGATGGGCCTTCCCGGCGAAGATGATCTGTACCGGGCGCCACGGGTTCACGAGGAGGCGCTGCAGCCGGTCCATGTCGCGGAACAGGAGGTCCGCGCGCTTGTATGTGGCGAACCGGCGGGCGAACCCGATGGTGAGCGCACGTTCGTCGAGCAGCGTGCCGGCACCCACCAGGTGCAACGCTTCCTTCCACTGGTCGGCCCAGCGACGCCGGGCCTCTTCGCGAACGGCCCGGAGCATCGTGGTCTTGAGGTCGACGTGCAGATTCCAGAGCCGCGCATCGTCGAGCGACATGACCTTGTCCCAGAGCTCGGGATTCCCGGCACGTGCCTGCCAGTCGTCGCCGAGGTGCGATGCCAGGAGCTCGGTCATGCGATGGGACATCCACGTCGCGAGGTGCACGCCGTTCGTCACGTGCCCGATCGGCACCGCGCTGACATCCTTGCCCGGCCAGAGGCTCACCCAGAGCTGGCGGGACACCTCACCGTGTCGTTGCGATACACCGTTGACGCGACCGGAGAGACGAATCGCCGTCGTGGCCATGTGAAACTGCCCGTGATCCTCGGCGGGATGATATCCGAGCCGCAGCACCTCCTCGCGGGCGACGCCCATCTCATCCCACATAGGTCCGAGACATTCTTCCACCTGGTCGCGCGAAAACGCATCGTGACCGGCGGGAACCGGGGTGTGCGTCGTGAAGATGCTGGTCTTCCGCACCTCCTGGACGGCATCGGCGAACGGCACGCCGCTCGTGGTCAGCTCCCGCAGGCGTTCGATCAGCATGAAGGCGGGGTGCCCTTCATTGCAGTGCCACGCGGCCGGATCGTGACCCAGGGTTCGCAGGACCTTCACGCCGCCGGCACCGAGAATCCACTCCTGGCGGAGGCGCAGGTCGGGGCTCCCGGTGTAGAGCCGATGCGATAGCGCGCGGTCCGCCGGGTCGTTTTGCTCGACGTCCGTGTCGAGCAGATAGATCGGAACGCGTCCCACCATCATCTTCCAGGCCGAAATGCACACGGTACGCCCGAACGTCCGGACTCTCGCGATGCAGGTGTCGCCGGCCGGTCCGGTGACCTGTTGCAGTGGGGTCAGCTCGGGGTGAAACCGCTCGGCCGCGTCCTCCTGCCAACCATCGAGTCGCAGTCGCTGATCGAAATATCCCTGCGTGTACAAGAGACCGACCGCAACGAGCGGCAGGCCGAGATCCGAGGCGGTCTTACAGTGGTCGCCCGCGAGCACGCCCAAGCCGCCCGAGTAGATCGGTACGGAGTTGTGCAGACCGAATTCCGCGCAGAAGTATGCCGCCGATTTCCCCGCCAGCGCGGGGTACTGCTGGGTGAACCAGGTGTCCGCCGTGGACGTCTCACGTGCGGCCGCAGCCATGGCCGCGTCGTACAACGCAAGGAACTCCGGGTCCTGAGAAACGACCGCCAGGCGCTCCGGGGCCACACGCCGCAACAGCTCGATCGGATTGTGCCGCAGCAGGCTCCACAGCGGATAGTCAATGGCCCGAAACAGGGCTCGCGCGGTTCGACTCCAGCTCCAGGACAGATTGGTCGCGATCGTCCACAGGCCCGCGATACGCGCGGGAAGCTGCGGCGTGGTTCGGGATGGAATCATACTGTGCGGTGAGGGGGGAGCCCGGCGTGACCCTCAGGGCTGGTCACCGCGGTCGAGCTGCGGCTGAATGTGGGTGACGTAGCACTCGGGGCAAATCCCATGGCTGAGCTGCGCCTCAAAGCGCCGCTCGATATACGTCTCGAGTTGTTCCCATTCCTCATTGTCGTTTCGGATACGCTTGCAGTATGAGCAGATCGGGAGCAGCACTTCGAGCTGCTGCAGCTCGTGCCTGAGCCCCAGGATCCGTTCGGCGACCGTCAGTCGCGCCCGCAATTCATCCGGGTCGACCGGCTTGGCGATAAAGTCATCAGCGCCCGCGTCCATGCCGGCCAGGTACTGCTGCTTTCCGCCGCGGGAGGTGACAAGAATAAAGTAAACGTATGCCCCAGTGCGGCGCGCGCGTATCCGGCGGCACAATTCCGGCCCGTCAAGCTCCGGCATGTACCAATCTGAGATGACGACGGGGACGCGGGCGAGCTGGAGAAAATCCCATGCCTCGGCCCCGTTCTGCGCCGTACTCACGCTGTATCCCGCCGCCTGCGCCAGCGCCCCAAGCTGAGCGCGTGAGACGGGATCGTCATCGACCACAAGCACTGCAACGTTACTCACGCTGCGCCCCCCTCCCCTGTCCGCTAGCCACCGTTGATGGCCTGCCGCAGATACGCGAGCGCGGCGGTCGACTCGCGTCGCACGCGCGCCACATGCTCGCGTGCGGCCGACACGTCGCCCTCGCCGGCCGCCGTCTCGACATCATTCAGCACGGCCGCCAGAGCGCGGGCGCCGATCGTGGCCGCGGCGGACCGCCATACGTGCGCCGCGCGGGCGATCGGCTCTGGTGTTCCGGCCGCCACCGCCGCCTCGAGTACCGCGAGCCGCTCCACGGACGTCGCAACGAACGTCGTCACGATTTCCGGGACCGCGTTGCCGGCGCCCGCGGCCTCCATGGTGCGGCGAAACTCGGCCAGGTCAACCACGGGCGCCTCGGCCGGGCCGGCGAGTGGTTCCGCCGCACCCGCCGGCCGCGCCCCGGCTGCCGCCGGCCGTTCAATCGCCGCGAACAACTCCGGAGCACGGAACGGCTTGGCAACGTAGTCGGTCATGCCATGCGCCAGGCAGCGTTCCCGCTCTCCGGAAAGGGCGTGCGCGGTGAGCGCGATGATCGGAAGCATCGCTCCCGACGGCAGCGCGCGAATGGCCGCCGTGGCGGCGAAGCCGTCCATCTCGGGCATCTGCAAGTCCATGAGGACCACGTCATAGTCGTGCCGCTCGACCGCCTGCACTGCCTCCCGGCCGTTCGAAACGACATCGACTTGATGGCCACGCTTGATCAGCATCGCCACGGCCACCTGCTGGTTTACCACGTTGTCTTCCGCCAGGAGAATTCTGACCGCGCGCCGCGACTCGGCGATGGTATGGCGGGTGATGAGCTCGGACACGTGGCCGCTCGGGTCGGGGAGCAATGCGCCGAGCGCGTCGATCAGATCCACCCGCGAGGCCGGCTTTGTGAGGTAGCCCTGGATGCCGAGCTGGCGACAGCGTTCGCCGTCGCCCCGCTGCCCGGCGGACGTCAGCATCAGGAGCCTGGTGTCGGCGAGCAGGGGGTCGGCGCGGATGTCGATCGCCAGCTGAAAGCCGTCGCGCTCGGGCATCTGCACGTCGAGGATCGCCACATCGAACGGCGTCCGGGCCGCCGCCGCACGCTGCAGCATATCGAGCCCCGCCGCGGCGCTCGTCGCCTCCTCCACCGCCACGCCTTCGACTCCGAGCATGTCGCGGACGATCCGCCGGTTCGTCTGATTGTCGTCCACCACGAGCACCCGCCGGCCGCCGAGCTCCGCGCGGCCGGGAGCGTGGGCCGGCTCGGCTTCGATCGGCAGCTCCAGGGTAAAGCGGAACTCACTGCCCGTTCCCGGCTCGCTGGTCACGGACAGCCTGCCCGCCATGAGATTCACCAGGCGGCGCGATATCGCGAGTCCGAGGCCCGTTCCCCCGAACCGCCGGGTCATCGACGCGTCGCCCTGCGTGAACTCCTCGAAAATCGCCTTCTGCTGCTCCGGCGCGATCCCGATCCCGGTATCCCGAACCGAGCACGAGACTGTCACGCGATCCCGAGACGTGGCGATGGTCCGCAGCGTGACCACGACCTCGCCCTCATCGGTGAACTTGATCGCGTTCCCGATGAGATTCGTCAGTACCTGACGCAGCCGGGTCGGGTCGCCGCGCACCAGCCGGGGCATGTCGTGCGGCACTTCCGCCAGCAGCTCGAGGTGCTTCTCTCGGGCCCGCACCGCGAGCAGACTCGCGGTGGAATGAACGAGCTTCGGCAGGTCGAACGGGATCGACTCGAGCTCCAGGTGCTCGGCTTCGATTTTCGAGTAGTCGAGCACATCGTTCAGAATCGTGAGCAGGGCTTCCGAAGACGAGCGGACCAGCTCGAGAGCCCGCCGCTGCTCGTTCGAGAGATCGGTATCGAGCACGAGCTCGACGAAGCCCAGCACCGCGTTCATCGGAGTGCGGATCTCGTGGCTCATGTTGGCCAGAAACGCGCTCCGCGCGCGGGCGGCGCGCTCGGCCTGATCGCGCGCGTCTCGCATCGCCGCCTCGGCGCGCCGCGCTTCTTCCTCGCTCAACCCCAACAGGGCGGCCACTTTGAGATGATCCACGGTGGCGAGATGCGCGCGCCGCACCACGCCCACGAGCACGAGCGGGAACAAGGCGATGATCGTGGCTGTGACGATGTGCAGCCGATCGTGGCCTCCGCCCACCACCGCCATGAACGGCGGCACCGCGAGCGTCACGGCCAGCGCGATGTAGCTCGTGGGGTCGGCCGCGAGCGTCGTCAGCGCCCCCGCGATGATTCCCGCCAGCACCACAAGGATGAATGCCGCATCCTCGAACGGCACGTCGGGAATCACGAGCGCCGCGCCGACGCCCCAGGTAAGGCCAACCAGCGCAACGGTGAGCCGAACGCCGAAGCGGATGTCCCAGTCCGAGAGGGAACGCCGCTTGACCGTGTACAGCCATCCGCCGCGGAACGCGGTCGCAAGTGTGACCGCGAGCCCCCAGCCCAGGAGGCGCTCGTGCGAGATCTCGCGCCACGTCAGGGCGATGACGATGGCGACGAGAATCGGATGCCCGAACAGCACCATGCCGCTCTCGTGCAGCAGCCGCGAGCGCAGCAGCTGGCGCAGCTCTGCTCGTACCCGCGCGTCCCGCTCCGCTGGAGCGATGATGGGCATGGGAAGTGATGCGAGAGGTTCCGCGTTCACCGTCATGGGAGCCCCCGAAGCGCCGACGGACGCGTCAGTATAGGAAACTGCGCGCGTTATGCAAAATGCTTCAACAGGGGATGGTATCCACAGCGGGGCAGCATGAGGTAAATGGGGCGGGGCGGGAGCCGATCGCGTTCCCGCAATACCGCGCATCTCCAACGTCGGGGCGGCTTTCCATGTACGCAAGCCCGGCGAAGGCCAGCCCGCCAACGAGCATGATGACCGCGGCGGTCCGCATCGGCGCCGCCGTGCGGGCGCGAATTTCTGTGGCGTCGGACAGCGGAATGCTCTGCGGCTCGCCGTGCAGTATGCCCGTCAGAGTGTCTCCGACCACCTCAGGTAGATCCATCGCGATCGTCGACTGGTCGGCGCGGGTGACCCAGACTCGCTGCACGCCAGCGGAACCCGTGAGCTGAGCAGGCTCGACCGGGCGGATGGTATGGCACGCCGCCAGCACCAACGCGCCAAGAATCAATGAGAATACGGTCGTTTTCACACGTCCTCCGGTCGCCAATTCTACCCCGATCAGCCGCTTTTCGCGACGCTCTCCCCTCGCGCAAAGCGCTTCCAGGCGTACAATACCGCGCGATGTCGACTTTCAAGGCTGCCGTACTGTGCCTGGCCGTAACGCTCCCAGGATGCAGTCATGATGCGCCATTCGCGACCGCGACGAATGGCGCCACCGTGCCGCTGTCCGGTGGCTCGCCGCGGCAGCTCACGTACAACACCTACAAGGATCGTGCCCCGAGCTGGCTCCCACCTGAGACCGCATTCCTCTATTCCGCGCAGCGCGGCGCCGAAGCCGACCGCTGCCTGGCGCTCCTGCCGCCCGATGGCGGGCAGATCATGAGTGAGCTGTGCTATCCCACGCCTGCGCCGGAATCCACGTTCATTCTGACTGCTCCAGCCGCCGCGCCTGATGGACCGATTGCCTATGTGCTGCGCGCCTCGGGGTCGGTCCGGGGCTCTTCCGCCAACGTCTCGCTCCTGGTGCGCCCCGCCTCGTTCGGGGCAACCGCTCTTCCCCGGACGCTCATGACGTTCCCGGTCAGGCTCGACACGATTCGCCAGGACGAGCCCGATCAGCTCGGCTGGCTCGACGCCACGCGGTTGGTCTATCTCGCAACCAGAGTGGGTTATGAAGGTGGATCCTCGGCCGACACGGTCCAGACGGGGGCCGAGATCGTAGTCATGAGTGTCAGTGGCGGCAGTCCTGTGTTGACGCTTGTCCCCGGAACCGAAAATGCGTCCGGCGTTTCGCCGCTCGCGCCCGACCGGATCCTCTATACGCTCGGAGGAGACTCACGAGTCTTTGTGCGCGCCGTTTCATCGGGCGCCGAGACCGTCGTGTGGGACTTTGGCTCCGGCGAGATCGCGCGCGACGTTTGCGTCAACCCGAGTGGAACCAGAATAGCCGCGGTCGTCGGGGGAACCGTCTCCTACGGGTTCGATGACCAGCTTGGCTATATGGTGCAGCGTGATTCGGGGGGGATGCTCCACGTCGTCGATCTCGCCAGCGGACGGGACTCTGTGCTTCCGGACTCCTTGTCCGGCGCGCACGTCCTGTTTCGCCGCCCTGCCATTGCGCCATCGGGCAAGCGTGTGGTGGTGGAGGCCTGGACCGGAAGCACGAGTGACTTGTGGATGTTCGACCTGCCGTGAAGCACGTCGCGCCGGTCACCCTCTTGATCTGCGGCTTTGCCGGCCCGCTTGCGGCGCAGCGTGCCGGCGCGATCGGCGGCCACGTCAAGGACGTCAACGGCGTGGCGATCGAAGGCGCTCGGGTGAGTGTCGACAGCAATGTGGCGGTGACGCTATCGGACGCGGCGGGGGCATATCGGATTCGCGAAGTGCCGCTCGGCTGGCATCGGGTGCGGGCCAGCGCAATCGGCTACCAGGCCGCCGTGCGCGAGAGTGTGCTCGTGCAAAGCTGGAGCGCGGTGGCGGTCGACTTCGCGCTCAATCCGCGGGCGATCGAAATCGGCCCCGTGAAAATCGAAGCGACCCCCGACATCGTGCTCGATCCCCGCGCCACGGCAACGACCCAGCGGATCGCCGGGGAAGAGCTGCGCCAGCTCCCCGTCTCGACCGTGGAGCAGAGCGTGTCACTCCTGGCGGGCGCCGTGGGCGAGAGCTATCGCGGCGGCCGCATCGGAGAGCAGTCGTTCATCATCGACGGACTGGGCGTCAAGAACCAGCTCGACGCAGCGGGAGGCGGACTCGGAGTCCGCATGCCGGTCGACATGCTCGAGGAGGTGGCACTCGTTACCGACGGCTTCTCCGCGCGGTACGGGCAGGCCGTCTCGGGCATGATCAACATGGTCACGAGAGAAGGCGGCGACCACTGGGGCGGCCGCGCGGCATATGAAACCGACCGACCGCTGCCCGCGGGATGGGATTACGGCCTCGATCGATTCGTTCTCGAGGCCGACGGACCGCTGCCACACGGCGCGCGGGCGCTCGGCGTATTCGATGCGACGGGAAACATCGATGCCGAGCCGGTTGCGGCGCCGCCCGCCACCGACCCGAGAGACCCCCGGTACTCGTCGCCGTGGCTGCTGCCACATAACAGCAGCGAGGTCGGAGACGTCGGTGGAAAGCTGACGGTTCCCTTCGGCTCCCGCGAGACGCTGCGGCTCACGGGGCTCGGCTCCGTGGAGCAACGATTGTTGTACGATCCGACGTACAAGTACGACCCGGCGTTCGCGCCGGTGCGACGAATCTCCGGCACGCTCGCCGGGGTGCAGTGGCTGCACCGCCCCGGGGCCGACGCCCGGCATCCGTTCTTCGCCGATCTCCATCTCGGATACTTCAACCGCGAGTTTCTGCGTGGGACGAGCCCGGACTCGATTCAGCACGCGTTTGGCGCGTTCACCGGCAAACGCCTGCATATCGTGGGGGAGGACATGGCCCGCGCGCAGGACACCGTGGCGGCACGCGCGCCGATCCCCGGCCTTCCGACACCCGAGTTCTCGGACCGTACTCCATGGGGCGTGCCGGCGTTTTTCATCGGAAACGGATCGGGTGGAGAAGTGGCATGGAACCACTACCAGGAAATGCGCGCCCAGCTCGATATGCAGCTCGGCGCGAGCCCCAATTCCGATTTCTACTTCGGCGGAGCATTCGTCCAGCAGCACGTGCAGACGTTCTCTCGAACGCTCGGCTATCTCCCGGTTGGCGACACGGTCCCGCCCGCCGTCGCAGCGGATTTCAAGCCGGCCATGGCGGCGCTGTACGCCGAGGCGCAGCTCCGCGCGAGCGATATCGCGGCAACCTTTGGGCTGCGCTACGACCAATTCGACCCTCGCGCGCTGCTCGAGGGAGGACGACTGGGCCCACGGCACGGCGTCTCGCCGCGGTTCGCGGTGTCGGCGCCGCTCAAAGGCGCCACGTTCATCGCGAGTTGGGGACGCTTCAACCAGGCGCCGGATTTTCAATACCTGGTGGACGCGGCGTTCGATGACACCGCGAGGACGGGCCACTTCCGGCAGGGGAATCCCGACGTCGGGTTCGAAACGTCCACGCAATACCAGTTCTCGGTGCGCAGCCGTCCGACGGCCCTGTTCGCGCTGCGTGTCAATCTGTACGTGCGGCGGATCGAGGGACTCGTCGCGTCCGTGCCGCTCGGCGTGAACCCGGACTCCACCATATTCGGGAACGCCGACTTTGGAACGGTGAAGGGCGCGGAAGTGCTGGTGGAGCACGAGTTCCGCGGCACGTGGGGGCTGCGCGCTTCGTACGCGCTGCAATCGGCCACGGCCACCGCCAGCAATGCGTTTCAGCTTCGCGGGGTAATCGTCGATTCCATAACAAAGGACACGATTCCCCGGGCGCAGGTGGAATTCCCGCTGGATTACGACCGCCGTCACAGCCTGACGCTGGTGCTGCAGGGCCGCGCGCCCGAAACGTGGCATGGCGTTGCCCGCACGATCGCGTCCGGTGGCGCCGGCGCCCTCATTTTCCGCTACGCATCGGGGTTGCCGTACTCGCGTACCAATGCGACGGGCGACTCGCTGATCGGCCTGCCCAACAGCGCGCGGCTGCCGTCGCAGTGGACGCTGGACGTGCTGCTGCGAAGGCGGTTCAACCTGTGGCGTCGCAGTGCGGGGGTGTACCTCGATGCGCGCAATGTGTTCAATCGGCAGAATGTGATCGCGGTGCGGCGCGATACCGGAGAGCCGGCCGTCGCGAACGCGACGCTCCAGAGCATGGCGCAGAGCGCCTATGCGGCCCATCCTGAACCGATCCCCTACGAATCGCCGCGCTATCGCGCCTGGGCGGATCTCAATCACGACGGCTATGTCTCGGGCCCGGCCGAGCTCATGCCGCTGTACCTCGATGCCGCTCGGGACTATACCGCGCCGCTCTTGTACTACGGCCCGCCGCGATTGCTGCGCCTTGGGATCGAGTTGATCTTCTAGATCGGCCCGGGCGGTTCCCCTCCCTTGGCGTACCCCTACACGGAGACGAGCCCATGCAGCTCAGCATTTCCGAAGAAGACGCGCGGATCCTGCGTGATGTGTTGAACGAGTACGTATCCGATCTCCGCATGGAGATCGCGGATACGGATCAGATGGATTTCAGAGAAAAGCTCAAGCAGCGCGAGCAGGTACTCAAGCGCTGCATTGATGGATTGTCGGGCGGGAAGAGCGGAGCGCGGTGAGCGCAGGCCGGCAGACTCTGCCGGCCTCGCGTTTACCGGTGTTTGATGAACGCGCCGCTGCGCAGCTCACGGTAAGCCTGCTCGAGCTCGGCCCTCGTGTTCATCACGATGGGGCCGGCCCAGGCCACGGGCTCTTCCAGGGGCTTCCCCGACACAAGCAGGAATCGAATGCCTGACTCGCCCGCCTGAACCGTCACCTCGTCGCCACGATCGAACAGGATCAGCGAGCGATTGCCGGTCAGCTCGCGCGTGGTGGTGCCGGTGCCATCCTCGGCGACCCGCTCCGTCAGAACCGCACGGGGTCCCGATGCGTCGCGGAAATCACCGCTGCCTTCGAACACATACGCAAACGCATGGCGCGACCACTCCACCGGCAATGTCTTACGCACGCCCGCTGGAACGAAGATATCGAGATAGCGCGGATCGGACGCGACACCCTCGACCGGTCCCGTCTTGCCCCAGAAGCTGCCGCAAATGACCCGCACCCGGGTGCCGTCGTCATCGACGATCTCCGGGATATCGCGCGAGGCGATGTCCTGGTACCGGGGATCGGTCATTTTCAGCGATGCCGGCAGATTGGACCACAACTGAAACCCGTGCATCCGCCCCTGGTCGTCGCCCTGCGGCATCTCCTGGTGCAGGATGCCCGAGCCCGCCGTCATCCATTGCACGTCTCCTGATCCCAGCGACCCCGCGTTCCCGAGGCTGTCGCCGTGCTGTACGGTGCCGTTCAGCACGTAGGTGATCGTCTCGATCCCGCGATGCGGGTGCCAGGGAAATCCGGCGAGATAGTCCTGCGGGTTGTCGTTGCGAAAGTCATCGAGCAGGAGAAACGGATCGTACTCCTGGCTATCGCCAAAGCCGAACGCACGCCGCAGCTTGACGCCAGCGCCTTCGATCGTCGGCTGCGCCTGCACGATGCTCTTGATTGGTCTGATTGACATGCCGTCTGAACAACGTCACCCGCTCGCGAGTTCCCTGTGTCCCAGGGCGGCCTGAACTCGAACGATAGTATTCCAATTGCGCGTGGTGCCCCGAATCCCGAACTGTTTTTCGATCACGCTGTTCGGGTTGACGAACGGCCGATCCACCAGCGCTTGTGCCCGCCGACGTTCACGCCGCGCATGAACACGACGAGCGCTATCGGGACCGCTCCAGCGCCGGATCCCATTGCGCGAGCCGCGCCGCGGTCTCGTACGTGCTCTGAAAGAAGTCCAGCACCGTTCCACGCGGGTCGGGCGCCGCCCGCACGGCCTGGTACGGCAGAATCCACTCCCGGAAATTCATGTCGTAGTGTCCCGCGCCGGGGCGGATCGGCGCCTGGGCACAGCCGGACGGTTCCGGGTAGGCGTAGGCGTAGAACGCGGGTTCCGCGACCGGCGTTCCGGGGCTGCCGGGCCAGAATCCGGCGCTGATACACGCGTGCGAGTACGACTCCCGCGTCACGCGATCGGACAGATTCGGGATGCCGCCGGGGTGGGTGGGCGCACGCGCCCCCGAGAACCGGGTACAGGCGAGATCGAACGACCCCCACCAGAAATGCGAGGGACTGCTCTTGCCGAGAAACCGTCCGCGGAATTCCTTCAGCACGCCGTCCGCCGCGGCAAGTACACGCCAGCAACGGGCGGCGGCGGGGCCGTCGTAGGCCGCGTGCGTGAAGTCCTGATCGAACGGCATTGTCCCCGCCGACTCCTGCGGCCGGGTCCAGATGTGCACGGAAATCCCGATGTCCTGGAGCAGTCGCTGATACGCGCGATAGAACTCGGCCACAGGCTGCGCAACGAGCGGGAGGGTGCGCACGACGCCGTCACTCGTGCGAGCGAGCAGCTGTTGGTCGATGAAATCGAAATCGATCTCCACGCTGCCGTCGCGATACGGCATCGGCGAGGTGGTGAGCCCGCGCGAAGTGAGATACAGCGTGACGTGCCACCAGTGGTTCTGCGGCGGCGCGAGCGCGAGCCGTGTCTTGCCGACGATCTGGGTCCAGAGATGCAGCGTGGCGTAGGTGTCCTGCCACGCTCCGAGTGGCAGCGCCGGCCAGGCGTTCACGACGGGCGCGGCGCCGGCTCGAGAAACATTTCGTCCACGTAGCACCAGCCCCAGTCTTCTCCCCTCTCGAAACTCCGCATCACGGGATGCTTCGTCTGATGAAAGTGCTTGGTGGCGTGCTTGTTGGGCGAGTTGTCGCAGCAGCCCACGTGTCCGCACGAGAGGCATAGCCGCAAATGCACCCAGCGGCCACCGATCTTCAAACATTCCTCGCAGCCGTTCGGGGTGCGGGGCGTGACATCCTTTACTTGATCGAGATGCGTACAGGTCTGGTCCATAGTCCTCAATTGGTCATTGATCCTTGATCATTGCATCCGTCGCTTCAGCTCGTCGGCCGTGATCCGGGCGCAGCTGGCCAACAGCTGCCGTGGAGTCATGATGGAGGTGGTCGATTGATCGACGAGATTCTTCGACTTGATCTCGCCGACCGCCTGCCCGGTCGCGGCATCCGTCATACGGCTCGAGATTTCGCACTTCGGTGAGCCGACCGCCACCATCGGCAGCGACGCGCTTACTCCTCCGCCACGGAACTCGTCGAGCGAGCTGACCAGGTAGAGCACCCCTGCCGTGTCGCTATTCATCCGGGCCACCGGCACGCCGTCTTCGTGAAAGGCCGAGATCAGGAGCGTGCGCAGCGTATCCTCGATATCGTAGCTGAACGAATTACCGGTGCGATTCTCGACCGGCCCCACGGCGATCGCCCGGTAGTTCTTGAGAGAATAACCTGGTTGGAGCGACACATGAGGGCGGAGCGGCGTGTAGCAGGCAAGACTGCATGATCCGAGAACTGCGATAATTGGGAGGCGCATGCGTGTCCTACACTCAAAGCTCACAGTGGGTCGTTCCGACGACCGCCTTTCGAAGCTGCGAGGAACGACCTCATTTCAGCCGGCGCTTGAGCTCGTCGGCCGTGATCTGCGTGCAGGTGGTCAGCAGTTGTTGCGGCGTGATGCGCGGCGTGTCCTCGGGATCGATGATTTCCGACGACACGATCTCGCCCAACCGCCGTCCCGTATGGCCGTCCAGGAGCCGGCTCGAGAACACGCATTCCGATGTCCCGAGCGAGCTGGGCAGGGCCACGTTCAACGCGCCGTTCTTGAAGCGATCCAGTGAGCTGACCACGAACAACACCGGCACCGTCGTGTCGGTGTTGGTCGAGACAATGGGGACTTCGTCCTGCTCGAGTGCGTCCACCAACCGCACGTGTAAAGAGTCGCCGATAGGATAATGAAAGGGATATCCCGAGCGGTCCTCGACTGGGCCGATCGCGACCACGTGATACGATTTGAGTGAGACGCCGGGCTCGAGCGAAACCTGGGGCCTGAGCGGTGTGCAGGCTATGAGACCGGCGAGAACGATAACGACCGAACGAGCACGCGAACGCATGACAACCTCCTCCCCACAACTCGACGACCTGCCCTCTTCTTCATAACAGCGAACATCCGGCATGGTTCCAGAATCCTGCTCCACCATGCTCGAACGGGTATGTCGAAGGCATACGCTGATCTAAGCTTCGGTCCGCCCCGGAGTTGGCTCGAGCGGTCCGGGAAGCGCCGCTTCGGCGGCGCGCACCAGCGCCGGCTCGTGCCGGCGAACGAACAGCACCGCTCCGATGCTCGCCACAACGGCAATCACACCGAGGGCGATCGCGATCGGCCGGTCGGCATGCGCCACGCCCCGTCC
>DATIWU010000033.1:0-6604 GCA_035519195.1 Gemmatimonadales bacterium | reverse complement strand
GCGCGCATAACAGAAGGTGCCCGAGCGCCTGGCCGCAAGCGAGCCAGGCCCGCGGATGTTCTCCGGCGGTTCCGAGCACGGCGAGCGTCGGTGACCCGCGGACGAGATCCTCGTCCTTCGCCGCTTGGCCCTCGCCCGTATCGAAGCGGCGAATGAGGAGCGGGCCGGTGATAGAGGAAAATCCGCCCCTGCCGACCGCGTACCCCGGCATTCCGTCGCGACGGCGCGTGGCGTTCGGGCGCAGCCATCGGGTCAGCTCCTTGCGGAACCCGGAATCGGACATCTGCACACGGTCGGCGAGGCCGACGAGATCCGCGACCTGTCCTCGCACGGCCGCATCGTCGAGTGTGACCAACCACGCGCCCTCGGTGTCTGCGGCGTGGGCGAATACATGCAACAGCTCGGGACGAACGCCTCGCAGCTCGTACGCTGAACGGTCGGTGTGGCGCATCCGGATGGCGGTGAACAGGGCATGGTCGATCGGCGAGGGCGCGGCGCTTCCGCGCACCCGCACCCGCGCCAGCAGGTCCGGCTTCGTGGGATCGGGCAGGATCTCGGTGTGTTCACCGATCCCGAAGTTCCTGAGCGCGAGCCGCAGCGTGAACAACGCGGCCCCGCAGCTGATCACCAGCTCGCGATCGTTGGGATCGACGATCGGCAAGCGGCGGGATCGATCGGCGAACAGCTCGAGGTAGTCGTCGCCGATCCGAAACACCCACGGCTGGCTGTTGTGACTCGAAGGCGCGAGAACGGCGTATTTCAGCGCGGCACGAAGCTGGTCCCGCGGTGAAGCCTCGATCGGGAACTCCTCGCCCAGCGCGTCGACCAGCGGTTCCAGCATGACGTCTATCATGGCTCCTCCTCGAATCACCAGGGTACCGCACCAGCGATCGGAATCGCGTCATCGTCGAGCTGGGCACGGTGCTCGCGATAGATCCCCTCGAGCACGTGCGTGATCGAGTCACGATCCGCGAGACTCAGATGCACGTGCTCCACCAGCAAGAGCCGCATCACGCCGCTCGGATTGTAGAGAAATGCGGCGAGGCTCTCGTTGAACCGTGCCTGGACGTCCGCGTACGCAAACGTCAGGTCGGGGCCGACGTCCGATCTGGCACGCAGGTGCAATGCCCAGACGCCATGGCACTCGGTGCAGCCGCGCGCCAGAAAGATGCCCGCTCGGGGATCGAGCACCTGTGCCTCGAGATTCCGCGCGGTCGCCGTGCCCTGAGCGAGCGCGAACAACAACGCGAACACCAACCGATGGGCTCTCGATGCCATAGGGCCTCCCTTTCGATTGGCAGTGTACCGCGAGCAGCTGGTCGGGCGCGTGAACGAGTGATGAAGGGGTCTTCAGGCGGCACGCCGGAGTATGACGGCAGCCTCATGCGATTCTCACGAACCTGGGCCGCGTGAACGGTTATCGATAACGCAGACCTTCGACCGATGAGAACCGTATGACCATGAAACGTGCTCTCCAGGCGATTCTCGGTGTCTCGAGCTTCGGACTGGTATTTTCGGGCGTCCTGACGTATCACGAGCTGTTCGGTCAGGCCGCGCTCACCTGCCCCGCGCCGGGGGCACCGGGAACCGTGTTCGGTTATCCCGCATGCGTGTATGGATTCTTCATGTATCTTCTGATCACCGCCATTGCGATCAGCGGGCTCGTGACGCCGAAGCGCGCGGATCGCGCGCGCGGGACGACAGTGCCCGATGCCCACGCTCACTGACCGGGCGCATTTCGATCTCGTCCGCGAAGGGAACGATGGCGGGAAGTAGCGATTACT
This sequence comes from Gemmatimonadales bacterium, assembly GCA_035519195.1. Taxonomy (GTDB): domain Bacteria; phylum Gemmatimonadota; class Gemmatimonadetes; order Gemmatimonadales; family GWC2-71-9; genus AG25. Next base: position 4,820 of record DATIWU010000033.1, on the reverse strand, counting down.
GACCGCTGAACTTCGCCGTCTCGCGCGCGAAGAACGCGCGCAATCCCTCCGCAAAGTCCGGCGTGTCCGCGATCCGCGCGAGGTGCTGCAACTCCTCGTCGAGATGGAAATCGAGCTGGTCCACGCCGGCAGCCTGGTTCAACAGGCTCTTGGCGACGGCATACGCCCGGGTCGGACCCGCCGCGAGCTGCTGGGCGATGGCGCCCACTTCGCGCTCGAAGTCTTGCGTGGGAAAAACGCCGTTGATGAGGCGCCACTCGAGCGCCTGCTCGGCCGACAGGCGCGGGTTCAGGAGCACAAGCTCCAGCGCTTTCCGGAGCCCGATCAGGCGCGGCAGAAAAAACGTCGAGCTCTCCGCCCCCGTCAGCGCCGTCTTGTGATACGCCCATTCGAAGCTCGCCCGGGTCGATGCGTACACCAGATCGCACGCCATCGCGATGCCGAATCCGCCCGCCGCGGCAATGCCGTCCACGGCCGCGATGAACGGTTTCGGCGCGCGCTTGATCTCGGAGATGGTGCTGTGGAGATATTCGAGTATTTGCTTGAAGCTCTCGCCAAACCCCTTGTCAGGCCCCACGTCTTCGGGCTGCAGGTAGCCGAAGTCGCGGGTGTCGCCTTGCTCGCGGATGTACTTGAGATCCGCCCCGCTGCAAAACACGCCGCCCGCGCCCGTGAGCACCACGCACCGCACGCTCTCGTCGCGCGCGAATTGCAGTCCGGCTTTGCGGAAGTCCTGGGCCGTTTGGACGTCGAGCGAATTGAATCGCTCGCGGCGATCGATCGTGATCATCCCGACCGCGCCGTCCCTGGTCATTTGAATGTGCTGCATCACGCCCTGGGACGAATCGCGTAGCGGATCAGCGTCTTCTGCGTCCGCGCACGGCGGGTCGTTACGTATTCCTCTTCGTGCGGCCCGGCGAGCTCGTATCCCTGCTCGGCGATGAACGTATGCAAGGCGCGCACGCTCTCACCCTCGGTCGCATAGGGCCCCACGTGCAGGACCTCGGCGACCACCCCGTACTCCCACACCTCGCGCAGCACCGGCATGCCGGCCTTCCGCGCGATGACCTCTTGCACGTCGGGCGGAATCGGCAATCCCCAAATGCCCGTCCAGCGCTCCCGCGGCACGAGATGGGCATCGGGCCAGCGGGCCCGCAGGTGATCGATCTTGAACGGCCGGCCTTGCCGCTTGAGCACCGAGCGAAGGTGGTAGACGGCGGAGTAGAGCGCCGGTAACGCCCGATCGGCCGAGGCGCGGGGCTCGCCCTGCGTGTAGACGACCGCCATGGTCTGGGAGGCCTTTTCGGTGAGGTGTGGCTCGCGCGCCAGCGCCTTCGTGGCTTGTTCGATCATGCACCCGCCTCCTTACCGCCGAGCTCAACAGATTCGCGGGAGCGGCTCTCCCTCTGGTTCCGCCAGGAGGCGCCGTCCCAGGCCCGTATCGAGCACGACCCGGCCCGCGCGCGCGGCCGACACCGTTCCAATGATGCATGCGTCGCTGCCCCGGGGATGCGCGCGCAGTGCCGCGAGCACGGTGTCCGCGTAGTCGGGGCGTACGCCGATCAGCGCCTTGCCTTCGTTCGCGATGTGGAACGGGTCGAGCCCCAGCATCTCGGATGCCGAGCGCACCACGGGGTGCACCGGGACCGACAGTTCGTCGATGACGATCTCCACACCGCTCTTTTCGGCCATCTCGTGCAACGCGCTCGCCACCCCGCCGCGGGTGGGGTCTTTCATGGCCGTGACCGCTCCCGGCGCCGCGGCGAGCGCTCCGGCGATGAGCGCGTTGATCGGAGCGACGTCGGATTCGAGCGGTGCGTCAAAGTCGATCGCGTGGCGCCGGGCCATGAGCGCGATTCCGTGATCGCCGATGGTGCCCGTCACGAGGATCCGATCGCCCGCTTTCAGCCCGGAGTCCGGAACCACGCGGTCCGTGAGCGCCACACCGGTGGTATTGATCACAATGCCGTCCAGTTCTCCCCGTCCCATCACCTTGGTATCGCCCGTGATCACCGTGACGCCCGCTTCCCGACAGGTCTCGAGCATCGAGCGCTGAATGCGCTCCAGGTCCGCGCGGCGGAATCCCTCTTCCAGAATGACGGCACACGTGAGTCCCGCCGGCTCGGTGGCGCCCATCATCGCCAGATCGTTCACCGTTCCGGCGATCGCCAGCCTGCCGATGTCGCCACCGGGGAAGAAGACGGGGTGCACGACATGCGAATCGGTCGTGACCACGAGCCAGCGGTCGCCCACCTTGAGCGCCGCGCCGTCGTCCATGGCCGCAAGACCGATGCCCTCGACCGGCCCAGTGAGAAATCCGGCCGCCAGCGTTTCCTGAATCAGTGTACGCATCGCCCGGCCGCCGGCGCCGTGTTTCAGCGTCACGATCTCGTCACGCCCGGTCAGGGCGGGCCCGGGCTTCGTGGTGGCGCTCACAGGTCGGGATGGCCGCCGTACTGGTGCCAGATCCGGCACGTGCCTTCGCTCGACACCATGCACGCCCCCACCGGAGTATCGGGCTGGCATTCCTTCCCAAACAGCGAGCAATGGGAGGGCGACGCAATTCCCGCCATGATATCCCCGCAGATGCACACCTGCGTGAGGGTGGACGGCGCATTGTTCCGCAGCCGCTGCACGTCGATGCGAAACTTCCTGCGGGCATCCACCCGGGCGAATTCATCGCGCAACCGGAGATTGCCATTGGGGACGTGCGCGATCCCGCGCCACATCCCGCCCACCGTACGGAACACGCGCCACAATTGCTGCTGCGCGTTGCGATTACCGAGCGGGGTGACGCAGCGCGGGTACATGTTTTCGACCCTGGGCGTTCCGTCCCGCACCAGCTCCACGAGCTTCACGAGCCCGGCAAGAATATCGAGCGGCTCGAATCCGGCGACCACGACCGGAATGTGATGACGCTCGACAAAGCGGTCGAAGATCGCCGCGCCGGTGATCGTGGCCGCGTGCCCGGCCGCGAGGAATCCCTCGACTTTCGTCCCGGGCATCTCGGCCACGATTTCCATCACCGGGGGGATGTACTTGTGCGCCGAGAGTACGGAAAAGTTCGCCGGCGGATCGGCGAGCACGACCGCGGCGGTGGCGACCGCCGTGGTTTCGAAGCCGCTCGCGAAGAACACCACCTCGTCCGTCGTATCGCGCGCCAGCTCCACCGCTTCGGCCGCACTGTAGACCACGTCGATGTTCGCGCCCCGCGATTGGGCGTCGGCGAGCGACAACGCCGTTCCGGGCACTTTGAGCATGTCGCCGTAGGTCGCGATCCGGATCCCGTCCTGCGCCAGCACCACCGCCTCGTCGACCTCGGGCACGTCCGTGACACACACAGGGCAGCCCGGGCCCATGATGACGTTCAGGGTCTTCGGCAGGACCGAGCGGAGGCCGAATTTCGCGATCGACTGCTCGTGGCTGCCGCACACGTGCATGACGGAGACCGGCGCGCGCCCCACCTCGCCCGTGACCCTGTCGAGCGCCTGGGCCAGCTCCCTGGCCTTGGCGGGATCGCGGAACCGGAGTTGTCCGGCCGCATCGGTCACGCGCAGTGTCTCAAGCATCGGAGGCCCTGTTCCGCTCGCGCGCCGCGCTGATCTCGCCGCGGATGTCCGCCGCCATCATGTCGCCCTCGGCTTCCTTGAGGAGCAGCTCGTACAGCGCGAGGGTCTCCTGGATTTCCGTGACGGGAATCTTCCGAATCGCGAATCCGACGTGGTTCAGGATGTAGTCGCCCGGACCGACGGGCTCATCGATGACATCGAGCCGCGTCTCGCGGCGCACGCCCCAGAAATCCACGGTCGCGAGCTGACCATTCACCGCTACGACTTTCCCCGGTACGCCGAGACACATGGCTAGAACATGCCTTTCCGTTCGGAGATTGGGAACGACCGCACTTGTGACCGCAGGAACCCGTACCACTCGTCCATGCCGTTGGGCGTGAGCGCGGAGGTGTAGAGGAACTCGAGATCGGGGTTCACCTGCCGCGCAAATCGCACGGCCTTTGTCACTTCGAAGGGAACGTATGGAAGGAGATCCATCTTGTGGAGCACGGCGTAGCGAGCCTGCTCGAACATCCTGGGGTACTTGAGCGGCTTGTCCTCGCCTTCGGTCACGGAGAGAATGACGATTTTCGCGTCTTCCCCCAGATCCCAGGCCGCCGGACACACGAGATTCCCGACGTTTTCGACGAACAGGAGCTGGATCGCCGAGAGATCGACCGCGTCGAGTGCGGTCGCCACCTGGCGCGCATCGAGGTGACACGCGCCATGCGTGATCACCGCCTGCACGAGCCGATCGGTGTGCCGCGCGAGCCGATCGGCGTCGTTTTGCGTCTGCACGTCGCCCGTCACGACCGCGATGCCGATCTCGCCGCCGAGCGCCGCGAGCGTCCGCTCGAGCAATGTGGTTTTCCCGGAGCCCGGCGAGGAGACCAGATTGAACGTTCGCACGCCCGCCTCGCGCAGCCGCTGCCGCACGCCCTGCGCCAGCTGGTCGTTTGTCGCGAGCACCCGCTCCCGAACTTCAATCGTCCGGACGGTCATCGTCCACATCCAGGTAGCTCACCCGCAGCACGTCCCCGGGAACGCGCGTGATCAGGGGTGTCGCCCCCGCAAACGGAGGCTCCTTGAGCAGGTGCTCGAGACAGAACTCGAGACTCGAGACCTCGACGCCGGCCAGGTCACCTACCTCGACTGCCACTCGCACGACCTGCGCGGCCGGGGCTTGCAGCTCGGCGATGCGGCAGACCTCGAGGGCGATACTCATTTCATGCACGAGCCGGCTCCCGCTTCGCGGTGCAGCGATGCCCCCAG
>DATIWU010000032.1:0-13524 GCA_035519195.1 Gemmatimonadales bacterium | reverse complement strand
ATCGGGTCGAACGACCTGACGCAGCTTGCACTGGGCGTCGATCGCGACTCGAAGTTGCTCGCGCACTTGTTCGATGAACGTGACCCCGGTGTCAAGCGGCTGATCGAGCAGGTGATCCGCGCGGCGCACCAGAAAGGACGGAAGGTGGGCATCTGCGGGCAGGCTCCGAGCGATTACCCCGAGTTCGCCCGCTGGCTGGTCGAAATCGGAATCGATTCCATATCCCTCAATCCGGACGCGATTCCGAGCGTCTGCGTGCGCCTCGCGGCTCCCGCGCCCGAGCCCTCCCACAGCCCTGATCCCGATCCCGCGGCGTCCCCCGGCGGCCCGCAGACCCGCGTGACCCGGCGCTCGATGCGTGCGCCCCACGGCGTTGCCTGATGGACCCCTGACCGCGGTCGCACACGGGAATGCATGGTTCTTGCAACTTCCTTCATACCCACTTTAGCGAGCCGTGCGCACACTCCTAGGCGAGAGCACGAACCAGTCGAGGAGGGTGTTATGAGAAGCGAACTCGAGCTGAAGCAACGTGTACGAGACGAGCTGGAGGCGGAGCCGTCGCTGCACCCCGCGCACATGCATGTCTTCGCGGACGATGGCACGATCACCTTGCAGGGAACGGTGACGAACTACGCGCAGCGAGTCACGGCCGAAGCGCTGGCGCACCGGGTCCGGGAGGTACGCAGCGTGAAGAACACCCTCGACGTGGTGCTGCCGGTCGCCAGTCGCCGCAGCGACGCCGAGATTACCGATGCCGTGACACGAGTGCTGCAGTGGAATGCGAGTGTTCCTCGCGATAAGATCCACGTTCGGGTGGTGGACGGGTGGGTGCAGTTGAGCGGCATGGTGGAGTGGCAGTATCAACGGGCCGCGGCGGAGGCGGCCGTGCAGCCGGTGATCGGAGTGCGTGGGGTGAGCAATTTCATCGCCGTGAGGCCCCGCACCCCGGTCGGGGAGGTCCGGGAGCGCATTGCCGCGGCGCTCCAGCGCCGCGCGGATCTCGCGACGCGCGACGCCCGGGCGGTGGACGTCGAAACCGAAGGAAGTGTCGTGACGCTGCGCGGAAAAGTGCACTGCTGGTCCGATCGCGCGCTGATCGAGGCGGCGGCCTGGGGCACGCCCGGCGTCGCGAAAGTCGAAGACGAGCTGGAAGTGGTGTCCGAGGAACCGGAGCTCGCGCTTTAGGCAATGACGGCAGTCGAGACGCCTTCGTACGTTGGACCGCTGACGGCAGACGAGGCTCGCGCGCTTGACGCCTACTGGCGTGCCGCGAATTACCTCTCCGTCGGGCAGATTTACCTGCTCGCGAATCCGCTCTTACGGGAGCCGCTGAGTTTGACGCACGTCAAGCCGCGGCTCCTCGGGCATTGGGGGACGACGCCCGGTCTCAACTTCATCTACATCCATTTCAATCGCGCCATCAGGAAATACGATCTCGACGCGATCTTCATCGCGGGGCCCGGTCACGGCGGGCCCGGGGTCGTCGCGAACGCCTATCTCGAGGGCACCTACAGCGAGCGGTACCCGCACATCTCGGAAGACGCCGCGGGACTGCAAAAACTCTTCAAACAGTTCTCGTTTCCCGGCGGCATTCCCAGTCATGCGGCCCCGGAAACGCCGGGCTCGATCCATGAGGGCGGCGAGCTGGGATACTCGATCATGCATGCGTTCGGAGCCGCGTTCGACAATCCCGGCCTCACGGTGTGTTGCGTCGTCGGCGACGGAGAAGCCGAGACCGGCCCCCTCGCCGCCAGTTGGCACTCGACGAAGTTCCTGAATCCCAGGCGGGACGGCGCGGTGATTCCGATTCTGCACTTGAATGGCTACAAGATCGCGAACCCCACCATCCTGGGACGGATGTCGGATGCCGAGCTGCAACAGCTCTTTACCGGGTACGGTTGGGAACCGCGGTTCATCGAAGGAGACGACCCGGAAGCGATGCACCAGCGCATGGCGGGTACGCTCGACAACGTCATCGAACGGGTGCGGGCGATTCAACACGAGGCCCGAAACGGCACGACCCACGGACGACCCGCCTGGCCCATGATCGTGCTGCGATCCCCCAAGGGGTGGACCGGACCAAAGTTCGTGGACGGTGAACCCGTTGAGGGAACGTGGCGCTCGCACCAGGTGCCGGTTTCGAATCCGGCCGCGCATCCAGAGCACCTGCGAATCCTCGAGGACTGGTTGCGGAGCTATCGGCCCGGCGAGCTGTTCGACGAGAGCGGGCGGCTGATTCCCGAGCTCAAAGCCCTGCCGCCGGAAGGCGAACGGCGGATGAGCGCCAATCCACACGCCAATGGCGGGCTGCTGCTCGAGCCGCTCCGTATCCCGCCGTTTGCAAACTACGCCATCCCCATCCCGCGCCCGGGAACCGTGTTGGCGGAAGCGACTCGGGTAACGGGCATGTTGCTCCGCGATGTGATGCGTGAAAACACGAAGAATTTCCGGCTGTTCGGGCCCGACGAGACCGCCTCGAACCGGCTCGAGGCGGTGTACGAGGCGACGGGCAAGACATGGCTCGAGCCGATCATTTCGACCGACGAGCATCTTTCGCCGGAGGGGCGGGTCATGGAGGTGTTGAGCGAGCACCTGTGCGAGGGCTGGCTCGAGGGGTACCTGCTCACGGGCCGGCACGGGCTCTTCTCGTGCTACGAGGCGTTCACGCACATCGTCGATGCGATGTTCAACCAGCACGCCAAGTGGCTCAAAGTGAGCCGCACCGTCCCGTGGCGGAGGCCGATCGCCTCGCTCAACTACCTCTTGACCTCACACGTGTGGCGCCAGGATCACAACGGCTTCAGCCATCAGGACCCAGGCTTCATCGATCACGTGGTGAACAAGCGGGCCGACGTCGTCCGGGTCTACCTGCCTCCCGACGCGAACACCCTGCTGTCCGTCATCGACCATTGCCTGCGCAGCCGGCATTACGTGAACGTGATCGTTGCCGGCAAGCAACCCGCGCTGCAATGGCTGCCCATGGACGCGGCGATCGAGCATTGCCGTGTGGGCGCGGGGGTCTGGACCTGGGCCGGGACCGACGGTGGACGCGCCCCGGACGTCGTCATGGGATGCGCCGGCGACGTTCCGACGTTGGAGACACTGGCGGCGGTCGACCTGCTGCGCCAGCACTATCCTGACATGCGGATCCGCGTGGTGAATGTGGTAGATCTGATGGCCCTCGAGCCCCAGAGCCAGCATCCACACGGGCTCGATGACGCCGTGTTCGATGCTATGTTCACGCGCGACCGGCCGGTGATTTTCGCGTATCATGGCTATCCGGCGCTGATTCACCGCCTCACGTATCGGCGGACGAATCACGACAACTTCCACGTGCACGGCTACCGTGAAGAAGGCACCACGACGACCCCCTTCGACATGACCGTGTTGAACGAGCTGGACCGATATCACCTGGCGCTCGACGCCGTCGAGCGCGCCAGCCGCTTTGCGTCCAACGCGCCGCGCTTCCGGCGTGTTGTGGAAGAGCAGTTACTCGAGCACCGGGCCTACATCCGCGATTGCGGCGACGATCCGCCCGAAATCCGCGATTGGAAATGGCGCTATTGAGAATTCTCGTCCTGAATCTCGGGTCGAGTAGCCAGAAAAGCCGCCTCTACGAATTTGCGGACCGTCCAGCGGGTGAGGCTGTTTGGGAAAAGCAGATCGAATGGGATGGCGAGATCGGAAGCCACGGTCGGGCAGTAGCACAGATCCTCGAGCAGGTGCCTTCCCCCGAGACCATCGACGTCGTCGGACACCGCGTGGTGCACGGCGGGTCGCGCTACGGTGATCCCGTCCGCATTACGCAGACCGTCAAGGCCGATATCGCGCGTCTGGCCGACTATGCGCCGCTCCACAACCAGGCCGCGCTGGAGGGCATCGCCGAGGTCGAGCGGGTGCTCGGGGTCGTTCCCCAGGTCGCCGTGTTCGACACGGCGTTCCATCGCCATCTCCCGCCCGCGGCTGCCGTCTATCCTGGTCCGTACGACTGGTATACGGCGGGAATCAAGCGATTTGGTTTTCACGGCATCAATCATCAGTACTGTGCCGCGCGTGCGGCCGAGCTGCTCGGGGCGGAGCAGTCCCGCAGACTGGTCGTGTGTCACCTGGGAAACGGGTGTTCGCTCGCCGCCATTCGAGACGGTACGAGCGTCGATACCACCATGGGATTCACTCCCCTCGACGGGCTGATGATGGGCACCCGTTCGGGGTCCGTCGATCCGGGGATTCTGACGTATCTCTTACGACGCTCTGCTCTCGACGCTGCTCAGCTCGACGTCGTTCTCAACACGCAATCAGGTCTACTCGGCATCTCCGGTGTTTCGGGCGACATGCGCGCCGTTCTCGCGGCGCGTCAGGCCGGCCATGCGCGGGCCACCCTTGCCTTCGACATCTATATCCATCGACTGCGCGGCGGCATCGCGTCCATGACGGCCAGTCTCGGCGGCCTCGACGCGCTGGTCTTCACCGCTGGGGTGGGAGAGCACGCGGCCGAGGTGCGCGAAGCCGCGTGCCAGGGACTGGCGCACCTTGGGGTCGAGCTCGTTCAATCCAAGAATCGTGGGTCGCAGGCCGACGCGGAGATTCAGTCGGCGGATTCGCGCGTGCGCGTACTGATCATTCGCGCGCAAGAAGACTGGATGATCGCGAAGGCGTGCTGGGGGCTGTTGCGGGATGGGTGATGCGGGATGCGGGGCATCTCAGACCCATCCCGCATCCCGCATCCCGGCTGTTTACGCAAACACTGGTTCAGTTTTCCGCGCTCCGCTTTGCTCCGCCGCTTTCACGTTCACCGGCACATGCGCCGGCACGACGAGCAGCGACGTCGGCAGCTGATTGAGCAACCGCTCGGTGACGCTGCCGATCAAGAGCCGATCGACGAACCCCTTGCCATGCGAGCCGACGACCACGAGGTCGGCGGGCCACTCGGCGACTTCGCGCGTGATCACGTCGAGGGCGAGTCCGTGCCGTGTGACCTTCTCGGCTTTGGGATGGAGCACCAGCGGCCAGACCTCGCGTTGAACGTGCTCGTCGAGCATCCTGTAATACGAATCGACATCGTACCCCGGCGCGTCGGGCAGGATGGGGAGCGGCTCATACGCGCACACGATGCGCAGCTCTGCACCAAGCAGCGTCGCGAGGCGCTCCGCCGTCTTGATGGTGGGTTGCGCCGCATACGACTGATCCACCGCCGCGAGAATGCGCCGAATCGGCCCGCGATTCCCGCCCGTCACGAGCAGCGGCACATCGGTCGTGCGCGCGACATTCAGGGCGGTGCTGCCGGCAAACCAGCGCTCGAGCGCCGTGTGGTGCTTGCCGCCCAGCACGATCAATCCGGCATCGAGCGTGGTCGCGATTTCCTTGAGCACCACGGTCGGCCGCCCCGGACGAATCACGAGGTGCTCCGCGATCTCGGGCGCCACAACTCCCCACAGCCCGTGCTGCACATCGTCCTTTGCGTGGGTCAGGTGCGATTCGCTCAATTCCTGCGCCTGCTCCGGCAGCTCCGCCAGGGCGAACGCGGTCAAGACGTCACGCACGGCGTGGACGAGGTGGCAGCTCGTTCCCGCCGTCTTTGCCAACTCGGCGCCGAACGAGGCGGCCCACGCCGCCTCCGGCGAGCTGTCGACACCGACCACAATCGCTTTCCACGTCATAAGCGCCCCCCGGAAGAGAGTCCCAACCGTCGCCTTCGTGAGTCGAACTTCGCGCGTGCATGATGAAGCGAACGTGAGGATTGGACCAAGAATTCTCAGGCGGGGTTCATCGCGACTTCATGGCGGCGGGCGAATGTTTCAACCGGAAAACGAGAAGGAGCGTAGCCATGAAAGTCGCGGACCTGATGCACACGGATCTCAAGACGATCGGGGTCGACGCCACCATCGGCGATGCCGTGGAGGTCTTGGCGGAGGCGCAGGTATCGGCGGTGCCGGTGATCGATCGCTTCGGCCGCGCGGTCGGGGTGATCTCGACCCGGGATATCCTGAACGCCGAGAGCACGTTTGCGGGCACGCACGCGCGCGATATGCTGTTCGATCACACGCGGGTGCTGGAGATCATGTCGGCGTGGCCGCCCACGATCGGTCCGGAAATCTCGGTCCAGGAAGCCGCGAAACAGATGCTGTATCTCGACGTGCAGCGGCTGTTCGTGGAGACCGAAGGGGCCCTCGTGGGCGTCGTTTCGCAGAGTGACATTGTCGCCGCGGTGGCGCGCGCCAAGACATAGCCGTGTTTGCGGCGTATTTTGAAGCGTGCCACGCAAAGGCTCGGCCGAGGTTGCACGCGTCCGCGGCCGGTTCGAGCTGCTGCTCGATGCCGGCGTCGCGATCTTCTCCGAGCACACGCTCGCAGCGGTGCTGCAGCGCGTGGTGGATTCCGCGCGCGAGGTCGTCGGCGCGAAGTATGCGGCCTTGGGCGTGCTCTCGGACGACGGCGGGGGGCTGTCTGAATTCGTGACGTCCGGCCTTTCCGAGGCCGAGCGCGCGCGGATCGGCGACCTGCCCACCGGCCGCGGGTTGCTGGGACTCGTAATCCGCAAGCCGCAGCCAATCCGCTCGGCCGACATCAACACGCATCCGCAGCGCTTCGGCTTTCCCCCCAATCACCCCCCAATGAAATCATTTCTCGGGGTGCCGGTGGCCATCAAGGGTCGCGTATTCGGCAACCTCTATCTCACCGAAAAGGCGGGAGGGGGAGAGTTCACCGCCGAAGACGAGGCGATCGCCGTCTTTCTCGCCGCCAAGGCGGCCGTGGCGGTTGAAAACGCCCGACTCCACGAGACAAGCCAGCAATTGCTGGAGCGGGTTCAGGGTATGCAGCGGCAGCGCGACCTGTTCTTCGCGATGATGAACCACGAGCTGCGGAATGCGCTCACCGGCGTGTACGGCTGGGCCGAGCGGTTGGTGCGCGGCAGAGGAAGTCCGGAGTCGAAGGCCCAGGCGGCGGTCGAGGTGTACGAAGCCGCGGAACGGACGATCACGCTGCTGAACAATTTCCTCGATCTCACGCGCCTCGATGCGGGGAAAGTGCGGCCGGTGTTCCGTGATCTCGAAGTGCATACCGAAGTTGGCCGGGTCATGACCAACGTGCGTCCGGCGGCCGAGGCAAAGCAGATCGTGCTCCACGAGGAGTACGCGAACGGCATCACCGCCGTGCGGACCGATCCCGTGCGCTTGGAGCAGATTCTCGTGAATCTCTTGAGCAACGCGATCCGCCACAGCCCCAAGGGTGGCACCATCACCCTCCGGGCGGAAGCGCGGGACGGCACGGTGCTGTTCTGCGTTCGGGACCAGGGACCGGGCATTCCGCCCGACCTGCAGGGTCGGATTTTCGAGCCGTTCGAGCGGTTCGATCCGCATTCCGGTTTGGGCACGGGGTTGGGCCTTCCGGTGTCGCGCCGCCTCGCGGAAGTGCTCGGTGGACGGCTGACGGTGGAGAGTCAGCCCGGCGCGGGGGCGGCGTTCACGCTGGCCTTGCCGGTGGCCGGTGTCTCCCTCATGAAGAACTCTTCAGAGCCGCTTTAGGGCCGGTTCAACGCGAACCTCATAGGGTCCTCTCATGAAAATTCTCGTGGTTGAAGACGATCGCAAAGTCGCTGGCTTCATCGAGCAGGGCTTGCGCGAAGAAGGGTATGCGGTGGACGTGGCCCTCGATGGCGATCAGGCGACGATGAACGCGCACGTGTACGAGTACGACCTCGTCGTGCTCGACGTGATGCTGCCAAAGAAGACCGGCCTCCAGATCGCCACCGAGTTGCGGCGCGAGGGGCGGAAGACGCCCATCCTCATGCTCACGGCGCGCGACTCGACGGAAGACGTGGTCCGCGGGCTCGACGCCGGCGCCGATGATTACCTGACGAAGCCGTTCAAGTTCGATGAGCTGCTCGCCCGCGTGCGCGCGCTGGTGCGCAGGGGCGGCGCCGGTCGAACGGAGCTCCTGAGCTACGGGCCGGTCGAGCTCGACCGTCTCAAGCACAAGGCCAAGGTGAACGGCAAGAAAGTCGATCTCACGCCCAAGGAATTTCAGCTGCTCGAGCATTTCCTGCTCCGACCGGAAGAAGTCGTCCGCCGTACGGACTTGCTCGAAAAGGTGTGGGATCTGCACTTCGATCCCGAGAGCAACGTGGTCGACGTGCATGTCGGGAATCTCCGCCGGAAGCTACACGAGGCGGCGAAAGAGGAGCTGCTGCACACAGTGCGTGGCGTCGGCTTCCGGCTGCAATCCGGCGATCCGGAAGACGAATGACGCGCTCGCTCCGGCGGACACTCGCCGTGCGGTTCGCGGCGACGATGGCCGCCGGATTGACGCTGGTCTCGGCGGCGTCGTTCCTCGCCGTCTCGCATGTCATGCGGCGGCAGCTCGATCAGTCGCTCGCCGGTGCCGAAGTGCTCATGGCCGGGCAGGTCGAGAGCAGATCCGCCCCTGCGATCTCTGAGCTGTTGACCTCGGCCGATCCCCACGCTTACGCGCGCGACGTGAACCGCTATGCCGCGCTGCGCCGGCCGACCGGTGAGCTGATCCGCGCCTTCCCGCTCATGTCGAGCGGCCTCCCCGTCGATGTGACGGCACTGGCGCGCGCCCAAGCCGGGTCGCCGGTATGGGCGAACGGCCAGTGGGACGGACAACCGATCCGCAGTCTCTATGTCCTGCTGCCCGAACGCGGGGCCGCCGCTTCAGAAGTGATGCAGGTGTCGGCGTACCTGGGCCCGCTCCATCACACAGAGACGCTCGTGCTCCTCGCCCTTGCGTGCGTTACCGTGCTCGGCACCGCGGCGACGCTCGTCGGGGCGCTGCGGTTCGTGGGATCCGCGGTCGAGCCGGTCTACGAGATCACCCGCCAGGCGACCCAGATCGAAGCCGGGACTCTCTCGCGGCGCATTGCCGCGCATGCCGGTACGGACGAGTACCGCGGTCTCGTCGCGGTGCTGAATCGGATGCTCGAACGGCTCGACACCGCGTTCAGCGTGCAACGCCGTCTGACGGCCGACGTCGGCCACGAGCTGCGCACCCCGCTCACGGCGTTGCGCGGGGAGATCGAGGTCGCGCTTCGTTCCGACCGCTCGCCCAACGAGTATCAGCAGGTGTTGCATAGCGCGCTCGAAGAAATTGAGCACCTGAGCGCGATGAGCGACGACCTGCTGCTGATCACGCGGGCGGAAAGCCGTCAAGTGGAGGCACAGCGCGTCCCGACCGATCCCAACGCGCTGGTGCGGGCCAGCGTGGCGCAAGTGCGCCGCCGGTTGCAGGAAAAAGACCTGCGGCTCGACGAGTCGCTGGATCGTACGGTCCGGGACGTGGCACTCGATCCAGAGCTCGTGTCGCGCGCCCTCGATCATCTGCTCGACAACGCGGTGAAGTACACGCCGGCGGGGGGCCGCATTCGCGTCACGACCGAACCGGCGGTTCCCGCCACGCAGGGCGTCCGGTTCGGGGTTGAGAACACGGGCTCGGCGATTCCGTCCGCGGACCTGCCGCACATTTTCGAGCCGTTCTACCGTGCCGACCAGTCACGGACGCGGGCGGGTGGCGGGCCCGGATTGGGGCTCGCACTGGTCGCGGCCATCGCCGAGCTGCACGGCGGGACAGCACGCGCCTCGAACCGTAACGGCACTGGGGTGCGGCTGGAAGTCGAGATCCCGGCGCCGGCGGCGGCCTAAAGGGGGCGACAATGAAATTCCTGCGAGCGTATCCACTTCCGGTGCTCGCGGGCCTCGGTCTGATGAGCGGGCTCGGTGCCCGCTTTTTGTTTCATGCGCCCGCGATCGCAAACCACATCAATTTCGCCACGCTCGTGCTGGGGGGGGCGCCGCTCGTAGTGCAGACACTGCGCGGCATGATCCGCGGCCGCTTCGCCGCCGACGTCGTGGCGATGCTGGCCATCATCACCGCGGTGGTCCTCGGCCAGTACTTCGCGGGCGCGGTCGTTGTGCTGATGCAATCGGGCGGGGAATCGCTCGAGCGGTATGCGATGGGGCGTGCCTCGCACTCGCTCGAGGCGCTGCTCGCACGTGCTCCGAAAACCGGCCATCGCGTGCAGGACGGCAGCGTGGTCGAGGTTCCCGTCCAGGACATACGGGTCGGCGACGCGCTGCTCGTGCGCCCGGGGGATCTCGTTCCCGTGGATTGCGAAGTGACGGATGGCGTGTCGTCCGTCGATCAGTCCGCGTTGACGGGTGAGCCGCTCCCGATTCGCGCGATGCCGGGAGCCTCCCTGCTCTCCGGTAGCGTGAACCAGGGCGGCGCGCTGCACGTCCGGACGATCCGGCCCGCCGAAACGAGCGAGTACCAGCAAATCGTCCGGCTCGTCGAGCGCGCGCGGCTGGAGAAGCCTCCGTTGCAGCGTCTTGCCGACCGGTTCGCCGTCTGGTTTACGCCGATTACCCTGGTGGTGTGCGGACTCGCGTGGCTCATGACCGGCGATCCGAACAACGTGCTCGCGGTCCTCGTCGTCGCGACACCCTGCCCGCTGATTCTCGCCACGCCCGTGGCGGTGATCGCGGCGATTTCGAAGGCGGCGGATGCCGGGGTGATCGTCAAGACGGGAGCGGCCATCGAGCAGTTGGGCCGCGCCCACACGTTCGTCTTCGACAAGACGGGGACGCTTACGCTCGGCAGGCCGACGGTCGAGCGCGTGACGACCCTCAATGGGTTGCCCAAGCGCGAGCTGCTCCGGCTCGCCGCCGGTGTTGAGCAGCTCTCCTCGCATCATCTGGGAAAAGCCGTGAGCGACGCGGCCGCCGATCTGGCTCCGCCCCCAGCCACGCGGTTTGCCGAGATTCCCGGCTCCGGCGTCATCGGAACCGTGGACGGTCACCGCGTCGCGGTCGGATCGGCCAGCTTTCTCGAGGACCAGGGGTTTACCCTGCCGGCGATCTCGGACAGCCGGACGATGGCCTTTGTCGGCGTCGATGGTCGTGTGGCCGGGACCATCGAGTTCGCCGACCGGCTGCGACATCAGGTGCCGTCCCTGCTCCAGCGCCTCGCGGTCCTGGGCGTCACGGAAACGGTGATGCTCACCGGCGACCGCGAATCGAGCGCCGAGGCGATGGCGGCGCAGGCGGGAATCCGCACCGTGCGTGCCAACCTCCTTCCGGGGGACAAGGTGGCCGCTATCAGGGAATTGAAGCGGCGATTCGGCGGGGTGGTGATGGTCGGCGACGGCATCAACGACGCGCCGGCGCTCGCCGCGGCGACCGTCGGCGTCGCGCTCGGCGCGCACGGCACGGCCATTTCGGCCGAGGCCGCTGATGTCGTCCTGCTCGTGGACGACATCGCGCGCGTCGGGGACGCGGTTGCCATCTCCCGTGACATGCGCCGCATCGCGCTTCAGAGTATCGGGGCGGGGCTCGGCTTGAGTTTCGTGCTGATGCTGGTCGCGAGTTTCGGATTGATCACGCCGGCAGCGGGGGCGGTGATGCAGGAGGCGCTGGACGCGGCGGTGATTCTGAATGCATTGCGAGTCCGCTAGTTCCCCGGGCGGTATGGCCACGGTGGCGACGACGGACAATACAGGCACTGCCATTCAGCGGGCTATCCGTCCCGAAGACCGGCGCTAGAGGCAGAAGAGGTCCGCGGAGAGGCGTCAAGGAAAAACGTCCAGGGAAACCGTACACGGTTCTCCTGGACGTTTCTCTTTAACGTCTTGCCTTGACGGGGCTCCTCGACGTCTTAGCGGCGCCGCGCGTTCCCCAGCAACCGCAGGATTTCAAGGTAGAGCCAGATCAGCGAGACCATCATCCCGAACGCGGAGTACCACTCGACCCATTTCGGCGCGCCCGCGCTCGCCGCCTGTTCGATGAAATCGAAGCTCAATACCAGATTCAAGGCCGCGACGGTCACGATGACGAGGCTGACGACGATCGCGCCGGTGCCGCCGCCGTAGATGAACGGCACGGTGATGTGGAACAACGAAAGCACGAGGGCGACGACGCGGACGAGCAGGATCGCGCCCATCGCGGCGACCACGCCGAGTCGGAACTTGTCGGTGACCTTGATGAGCCCGCTGCGGTAGGCGATCAGCATGCACAGCAGGGTTCCGAACGTCAGCGCGACCGCCTGGACGACGATGCCCTTGTACTGCATCTCGAACAAGACCGACAGGCCGCCGATCGCGAGCCCCTCGAGCGCCGCGTAAATCGGCGCCGTCACCGGCGCCCACTCCTTCTTGAAGATCGTCACCATGGCCGCGATGAGGCCGCCAAACAGGCCAGCCACCATCCACGGCGTCGCCACTTCCGGCGACTGGGTTCGCACCACCTCGGTCCACACCCAGGCGGCCGGGACAACGACGAGGAAGAGCAGGAGCGCGGTCTTGTTGACCGCGCCCTCGACGGTCATCGCCTCGCCGGGCGTAACCTGGCCGGGGCGGCCGAACTGTTCGATCAGCCGCGGATTGAGAGTCGGATTGCTGCTGCGCAACGCCATTCTGTGCCCCTTCGTTTAGTTCAGTACCGGAAATATACAGGATGTGTGATCAGGGAAGCGTAAACGTTGCATCCCGCATCCGCTGCTCACCACCCCACCGGAGCGCCCTTGTTCTGCTTTTCGAGCCATACGATGAGCGGCTGGAAGTAGTCGAGCAGCGCGGTCGCATCCATGGTGCGCTGACCGGTGAGCACTTCGAGCGCATCGGGCCACGGCTTGCTCTGCCCCAGCCGCAGCATCGCGGCGAACCGGCGGCCGGCGTCCTTGCTCTGATAATACGAGCAGCGGTACAGCGGCCCCTGGTATCCCGCCTCGTGGCACAGTGCGCGATAAAACTGGAACTCGAGCACCTGCGCGAGGAAGTAGCGCATATACGGCACGTTGCCGGCCACGTGGTACTTCGCCCCCGGATCGAACGTGGTCGGGCCGCGCGGCTCGGGCGGCATGACCCCGCCGTAGAGCCCACGCAGTTCCCACCAGCGCTTGGTGTACTCCGCGGGTCCGAACTTGCCGGCGAACATTTCCCAGCGCCACTTGTCGATCGTGATCCCGAACGGGAGGAACGCCACATGATCCAGTGCCTGCCGGAGCAATTCGAGCGTGTCGCCTGCGGGCGCGGGCTCTTTCGCGAGCAGGCCGATCTGGACCAGATAGCGGGGCGTGATGGAGAGGGCGATCGCGTCCCCGATGGCTTCATGAAATCCGTCGTTCGCGCCGTTCTTGTACAGGAACGGCTGGTCCTGGTACGACCGGAAGTAGTAGTCGTGGCCCAGCTCATGGTGAATCGTCCGGAAATCGTCGGCGGTAGGCTCGATGCACATCTTGACCCGGAGATCCTCTCGATCGTCGATGTCCCAGGCGCTCGCGTGACAGACGACATCCCGGTCACGCGGGCGCACGAACAGGGAGCGCTGCCAGAACGTCGGCGGGAGCGAGTCGAAGCCGAGCGACACATAGAACCGCTCGCCCATGCGCACCATCTGCAGCGGAGTGACGCCACGCGCCTTGAGGATGCTCGTCAGGTCGACGCCCGTTCCTGCCGTACTCCGGGGCACGACCAGGTCGGCGATATTGGTCCAGTCCTGCCCCCACATGTTGCCC
>DATIWU010000031.1:0-9373 GCA_035519195.1 Gemmatimonadales bacterium | reverse complement strand
CCCGCCGCCGGCGGCCGGCGGAATCGGTGGCGGCACCACGTTTGCGACAGGACGCACGGAGCGCAGATACGCGAAGATCGAGCGCAAATCGTCGTCCGTGAGCCTGGCGAAATCGGGCCAGGGCATCGGTGGCAGGATCGGTCGTCCGACTCCCATGTGCTTACCGGTCCGCATCGCCTGAATGAACATCGTGTCGCTCCAGCCCGCGAGGCCGGTTCCGTCGGGCGTGAGGTTCGCGCCGAAGCTCGTTCCCCACGGCCCCACCCACGCGGTGAGGTCGTTGGTGCTGAGCGCCCCCCACGCAGTGGGACCGATGACTCCTCTCGGAACCGGGGGCAGCCGTTCGCTTGCGGGGAATCCGGACAGGAGGCGCGTCGTGTCGGGCACTGGTCCCTGGGGCGTGAAGACCTTGGGCGAATGGCAGTCGTGACATCCCCCGGCGACCACGAGATAGCGCCCGCGGTCTACCGAGGGCCCCTCCACGTGGGCGGGCGAGGACGCCGGACGATTGCCACACCCCCACGCTGCGATGACGGCGGCCGCGAACCCGGCGCGATAACTCATGAGGCGTTCTCCCGGTCAGAGACGATCGTGTACTCACTCGTCACGAGCCCACTCGGATACTGGCGTGTCTCAATGTGACGCAACCTGATGTCCCGGGATAGCGGTCCAAACAGCGGAATGCCGCTCCCGATCAGCACCGGCACGCGCGTGACGACGAGCCGTTGAATGAGCCCGGCCTCGAGAAAGCGCTGGATCGTGACCCCGCCGTCGACATAGATGTCCCGCGCCCCGCGCGCCTCGAGCCGCGCCACGATCTCGCGCGGGCTGCCGGCCATGCGCTCGACGACCGCGCGTGCATCCTGTGGCCGCGTGATATCCCGGCTGCTCAGCACGACGACCGGCTTCGATCCATAGGGCCACTCGGGAAACTCAAGGACGGTCCGGTAGGTATGGCGTCCGATCACGAGGGTGTCAACGCCCGCAAGAAACTCGGCGTACCCGTGGTCTTCGCCACCTCCAGCCGGCAGGAAGTCGAGGCTCCCATCCGGACGGGCTATGAAGCCGTCGAGGCTCGTGCCCACGAACACCGCCGCGTTCAATCGACCGGCACCCCGTCGAAAAACTCCACGACGCCGGTCTCGAGACAATACTCCGCTCCCACAATCAGCAATTCCTCACGCGCGATCAGGTCCTCGAGCAGCGCCGAGCCGTGACGCAGCCGGTCGGCGGCCGCGCGAATGTTGGCGCGCACCGCGTGCGCCAGCAGGGTGGACATGTCTCGCGCGACTGGCGTTGCGAGCAGCGGCTCGACGGAGGGACGGATGCGATCGACAATCGAGCGCAAATTGGGCGAGCGGTGCTGGCTCGGCTGTTGCAGCTCTTCGATCGTGGCGGTGACCGCCCCGCAGCGTGTATGTCCGAGCACGACGGCGAGCCGCGTGCCGAGCCGGGCGGCCGCGAACTCCACGCTGCCGATTTGCGACGGCGCGACGATGTTTCCGGCCACGCGAATCACGAACAGATCGCCGAAGCCTTGCCCGAACACGAGCTCGGCGGGCACCCGCGAATCGGAACAGCCCAGCACCACGGCGAACGGGGATTGCCCCTGCGTCAGGGCGAGGCGCCGGCTCTCGTCGAACACCGCCGCCACGTCATACGTGCCGTTCGCAAGACGACCATTCCCCTCCCGGAGTCGCGTCAACGCTTCACGACCGGAAATCATCGGGTGCCTCGCAGCAGCTTTGCGGTCGTGACCACCTGACCGGTGTGCCGCGACGCGTGCTCCGCGGCATGAAACAGGAGACCAAGGACGGTGGACGGCAGGCGCGCGCGCCCGACGTATCGCGGCTCGAGCAACGATTGCTCCGGGGTGCGCGCAAGCTGCTGGCGCGCGGCAGCGAGCACGCCATGCCAGTCGTCGAGCAGCTGCTGCACGGGAGGGCGTATCCGATCAATCGATTGCTCGCGCACCAGCGTCGCCTTCTGTGCATCACTGAGCGGCTCGGCCCTCGCATAGCTCATGAGTCGATCGGTACTGCCGGCCAGGTGTGCGACATGATAGCCGAGCGAGGCGATCCCGCCGGGCCGCTCCCATACCTGTTGTTCCGAGAGCTCCGCGAGCGCCGCGTCGACATCCTCGCGCGCCATGAGGAACGCGTGCGCGGCCGGCTGCAGCGACGGCGGCACGTCCGGGACCGGCCCGCGAAGCCATGGCTCCGGTGCGGACACCGTCGTCACGAGTGCGCCAGCGCGCGCAGCGCCTGAAGAAAGCGGTCCGGGTCCGACGGGCTGAGTAACAGACTGTATCCCGCGGTCGTGGGGACGTAGACGGCACGGCTGCGGTCGGTGAGATAGAGTAGTGCTTTCTCGCCGTTGCGCAGCCGGAACCAGCCGGACGGGTACCCCGGCAGACCGGTTCCCATCGTCCGCCACTTGGGCCGGAAGCCATCTTCGACATTCAAGTCGACTCGTCGCACCTGGTCAATGCGGAGCTGGGATCGCGGCACGAGCCGCCCCCACAGATCTCCCGAGAGTCGGAGACCGTCGGGCCGGACTTCGAACTGCGATGACCAGGCGCCGCGCACGGAGGCGAGCAGCAGCACCGCCGCGCCGATCAGAATCACGAATACGGGAGCGAGAAACCAGACATACCGGCTCGTCGCGGGGGCGATGGGAAAGGCATTCATGCGCTAAGCCCTCTCTCGTTGAGGAACCAGCGTCTTCTTGAAGCACCGTAGCTGCGCGATTTCCTCGAACCCGAGCGCGCGGTGCGCGGCGTCGCTCACGTGATTGTCGAGCAGTGCATCTGACCCGAATTCCCCGCATTCCTGCTCGATCGCCCATTGTTCGGCCGCTCGGATCAACGCGCGTCCCACTCCACGCCGCCTCGCGTCGGGAATCACGTACCATCCCTCGAGATACGCGACGCGATCGCTCTCGCAGCCTTCCGCATAGGGGCGAATGGATAACTCGGCAAACCCGACGTGGCGACCGGTCGCCTCCACGGCAATCAGGACCGCTGCCGGTTCGCGACTCGTTCCGGCGAAAAAACTCGTGATCTCGTGTCGGTGTTCGCGTTCCGAGCCTTCGGGCCAGAGTGCCCGGCGCATGTCGAGCCACGCCTCAGCATCGGCAGCGGTTACGGGACGAATGCGCGTCATCACACACTCCGGTGCACGAGCTTGCGGGCGTAGGCCCCCGCCACGGTGAGCGGGTGCGACACCAGCGCCTCGACGCGCCCGATGAGCGACTGCGGGTTTCGAAACAGTCCCACCTGCTGGAGCACATCGGCGCGATCATAATAGATCCGCTCACCAGCCAGCTTCCCCGCCCCGTCGAACGTGAAGATGCCGCAGAGCGGAAACGAGACACGGCGTCCCGTGGCCGGCAGCCCTCGCCAGGGACCGAGGTGAGTGCCGTTGATCTGCACCTCGAGAACGACGGCGTCTTCGGTCACAATGCGGCGCTTGATGTCGATGCGAAGATCGGGAAGCGAGACGAGCAGGTTCGTGTAGTACGTCGCCACGGCGTCACGCCCGTCATGGTGCTCCGCCCAGGGCTCGTCGTCATAGCGGGCCCCGGAGCCGAACGTGCCCAGGATGCCCTCGAGGTTGTGGGCGTTCTCGTGACGGACATGTTCCTCGACCAGCGCCAGCTGGGCGCGAGCGCGATCACTGAGTGCCACCGTCATGACTGGGTGCCCAATGTCACACGCCAAACTGCCTGAGATGATGGTTGAGATGCTTGTGCTGCATCACGCCCCAATCTCTTCCTGAAATCCTGCCGAATACGGGGCTCGCGGGCCAGGACGCGTTGGGTCCGCGCGCGCAGAACCGCTCGATCAGCGCGTAGAGCCGCTCGCAGTCGGCTCCCCACGTACCGGGAAGCGACGCGAGAAATTCCGGCGGACTCGTTCCCTTGCCGCCCGGCCACGGCACGACGTAAATGATCAGCCAATTGATGGGAAAGCGGGAGAACGGCCCCGCGCGCGGGCTGGCGTCGAGGTCACCGAGGGCCTGAGATAAACTCGCGCTCACATGACAGATCATTTGCGGAGCCGTAAAGCTCCCGAAGCGCGGCCTCTGCTCCGGAGTCAGGCGCGCAATGCGATCGAGAATGGAGGCCCGGATTCGCGAATCGAACAGTGTCGGCATGGCGGATCAGACTGCGCGCGCGAAGTGCCCGCGCGTGTACGCGCTTCCCTGCGCGCGCCGAATCGACGGCGAATCCGGGGCGGTTCCCTGGCGCAGCCCGTCGACCAGCTCCCGGAACGCGCGCGTGACGTCCGCCACTGGATCGCCGGGAACGTTGAACACCAATCGATAACTGCGCAGGCCCGCGCGCCACAGCGCCGGGAGATATCCTGCGCCGCTCACCGGTCGCGAATGCAGCAGCCGATTGCGGCACGCCCAATCCGTGGCGACGGGGAAGACGTAGCCCGCCGGATCGGTCAACTCGACGTTGGGATGTTGCTGCACGCACAAATCCCGGCACGTGAACGGGCCGCGGTCGAACGCCGCCGAGAGCACACAGTGCTCGATCGTCATCCCTTCGGGACGACCGTACACGAACACGTCGAAGCCCTGTCCGCGCCACGGCGCGCTCACCTGCGCCATCTCGTCGCTGGTGAGCTCGACGGACAGCACCACGCGGCACACACCCAGCCGGAACAGCTCTCGAGCCGTGAACTGATTGAAGCAGTTGACGCCGTAATCAGCGACCACATCGCGGTGTGGTGCGAACTCCGCCACCAGCCCCGCGTGTCCCGAGCTGAGCGGCGTATCGAGCGCGAGCCACTTGTCGAGCGTGGCGCGCTCTTCGGGCCGCACGATGGTGGGCAGCCGCAGGCGCGCGGCCACCCCGCGGCCCGCCAACTCGTCCAGCACCGCTCGTACCCGGCTCACGCTCGGCGTGGGGTGACGCAGGAACAGATCGAGGGTCACCTCAGTGGCACCGGCCTCGGCCGCAGGCAGCGCATCTTCGACGCGCCACACTTCGACGCCGAGCATCGGCTCCGCAGGCGACGGTGGCGCTACATCGGGAGGTCCGAGGGCGCGATCAATCGCGCTCCGTCGCGCGACCTGTCTTTCCTGGGCAGCGCGCGCCAGCCTGGTCTCGAACAGACCTGCCGCTTCCTGACGCAGATCGTTGAGCACGCTGACGGGCAGAAACAGATCCGGCGCGAGACCACTCACGTCGAGCGAGCCGAGCGTGAACGGCGTCTCGCCCAACCTGCCGAGCTGGGTTCGCAACCGCTCGACGTCGAGTGCATGCTGCGTCGCGCGACTGAGCGCGACGGCACTCGTGACCGTTACCGTCTCTCCTCCTATCGTCCAGTCCAGGGCCAGGGGGCGGCCCTCCTGACCTGAGGCCCGAACGTCCACCTCGATCGCGGATCGATCGCGCTGCGCGCGCACGGACGCAAACGACTGGCGCGCGTGTTCGAGCAGGTGCGCCTGCGATGACCGCACGACCACCCAACCAGCGACCACGCCCTCGAGCGGCGGTGCGGCAATCTCCTGAGTGATCCGGGGTCCCGCTTCGTCCAGGGTACGGACGCGGTGGACGGTAAATCCCGTGTTGCCCCGCGCCGCTCCGTCCGGATGCTCGAGACCGATGCCGTCGCCCTCCGCGAGCGGCTGCGTGACCGACACAACCAGGCTCCCGTGGTGGCGACTGATCACGTTCCCGAGCACCGCCCCACGATTGTCCGGGTGCGTGCGTGTGACGTAGGCGCGGCCGGCGCGGCCGGCGTACATCCCGCCGGTGAATCCGCGCGAGAAGATCTGGACGAGCGGCTCGGTTCTTTCCGCCGGGGGAGGACCGTTCGTCTTCCCGCTGGCGAGATCGTCGAGAAAGCGGCGATAGCCGCGCGTGACCGTCGCCACGTATTCGGGCCGTTTCTTGCGACCCTCGATCTTGAGACAGCCAACCCCCGCGGCGGCGATCGCCGCCAGATGCTCCCAGGCACCCAGGTCCTTGGCGGAAATCAGGTATCCGCGGTCGAGCTCCGCCCCGTTGCCGGCGTCCGTCAGCACGTAATCCTTACGACATGACTGGGCGCATGCGCCGCGATTCGCGCTGCGCTCGGATATCATGCCCGACATGAAGCACTGGCCGGAGTAGGCGATGCACAACGCGCCGTGCACGAACGTTTCGAGCCCCAGGTTCGGGACGGCGGCGTGGATCGCCCGGATATCGTCGAGCGTGTTCTCGCGCGCGAGCACGACGCGCGAGACGCCCATGCGCTCGAGCAGCCGCGCCCCGGCCACGTCGTGCACCGTCAGCTGCGTTGACCCATGGATTTCGAGATCGGGGTAGACCTGCTGAATCAGGCGGAGCGCGCCGATGTCCTGGACCAGGACGGCGTCGATGCCGCGGTCGACGCACATGCCGAGGTGCGAGAGCGCCGCGGCGAGCTCGCCGGGTTTGAGCAGGATGTTGAGCGTCAGATAGACGCGGGCACCACGCTCGTGCGCGATCCGGCATGCCAGGCCCAGATCGTCCATGCCGAGCTGCGCGCCGTCGTCGCGCGCATTGAATTTCTCGACACCGAGGTACACGGCATCGGCCCCGTTCGCGACCGCCGCTCGGACGGCGTCGAGACTTCCGGCTGGAGCGAGCAGCTCAGGGACGGCGCGCTTCATCCCGCAATGTAGTCTAGTAAGCCGCTGGCCAATATCGTGTTATCCGCGAGTAAACCTAGGGGCACCTACGCGCGCCGGCGGGAGGGACTACCGTTCCATCCACCACCTAACCAGGAACCAGGCGATGGGCGACAAGAAGCGCGCGAAGGCGGCGGAGAGCGAGGATCTGTCGCGCAAGGAATATGAGAAAGAGCTCAGCGACCTGCACGTCGAGCTGGTCAAGCTGCAGGAATGGGTGAAAGCCAAGGGCAAGAAGATTGCGATTGCGTTCGAAGGCCGGGACGGCGCCGGCAAGGGCGGCACGATCAAGGCGATCACGGAGCGGGTCAGTCCACGGGTGTTTCGCGTCATCGCCCTTCCCTCACCCACCGAGCGCGAGAAGAGCCAGATGTACCTCCAGCGCTTTCTGCCGCACTTCCCCGCCGCGGGGGAGATCGTGATCTGGGACCGCAGCTGGTATAATCGCGCGGGAGTCGAGCGCGTGATGGGCTTCACCCCTGAAGACGAGGTCGAGCGCTTTCTCCAGCTCGCGCCGCTCATGGAGAAACTCATCGTCGAGTCGGGCGTCATGCTGCTCAAGTACTGGCTCGAGGTGAGCATGGACGAGCAGACGCGGCGGCTGGAAGATCGCATCAACGACGGCCGGAAGATCTGGAAGCTCTCGCCGATGGACCTCGAATCGTACAGCAAGTGGTATGACTACTCGCGCGCGCGGGACGACATGTTCAAGGCCACCGACACGGAATGGGCGCCATGGCACGTGGTCAATTCGAATCAGAAGCGCCGGGCACGGCTCAATCTGATCACGCACCTGTTGAGCACGATTCCTTACAAGGATGTGAAGCGCGACAAGGTGGAGCTGCCGAAGCGCGACAAGCCCAAGGGATACGAAGAGCCGGATTACCCGTTCAAGTACGTCCCGCAGAAGTTTTGACGTACCGCTCCACCGCGCTCTCGAGGTTCGGGATCAGGCGGTCCCCGCCGAGCAGCGGCCCGAGACGCGATTTCTGCACGACCGCGAGTACTTCGGGGTTGAGCCCGACGAGCCAGAGGGCGATCCCCTGGCTCCGGAGCTTCTCGTCCGCCTCGGCGAGCATCTTGAGCGCGGTGTACTCGATATCGATGATGCCCCGGCCGTCGATGATCAGCACCGACGGGTGCGTCGCATCGATCAGCGCCCAGATCTTGTCACCCGCCGCCTGCGCGTTGGCGAAGAACATCCGGCCCTCGGTCCGCACGATCAGCAGCCCGGGCCAGGTCTCGTCGTCGGGGTGTTCCGCCGAAACTGGACGAAAGATGTTCGTGCCGCGCTTGCGCCCCACAGCGTAGACCGTCGGGTTGTACGCGTCGTAGGCGAGTGAAACGAGGGACGCGACCACCGCGACGATGATGCCCTTCAGGGTTCCCAGCAGCAGCACGCCGAGCACGGCGATAATCGCCCACCAGAATTCGGCTCGCCGCACCCGGGCGATCTCGCGAAACTCCTTCGGCTTCACGAGCTCGACCGAATAGGCAATCACGACGGCGGCGAGCGCGGCCTGCGGCATCAGGCCGATCACGGGAGCGAGGAGCAGCAGCGTCGCGAGCGACATCGCGGCGGTGACGAGTCCCGCGACTTGGCTTTTCGCGCCGGCCCGGCTGTTCACGGCCGTCTGCGACGTACCGCCCCCCGCCGGCATCGCACCCAGGAATCCGCCGGCCGCGTTCGCCACCCCAGTGGCCAGCAACTCCTGATTGGGAACGAGCGGCGGCTCGCCCTGGCCGCGGAACGCGCGCGCCGCGGCAACTGTTTCCGTGAAGCTCATGAGCGCGATGCCGGCGGCCGCGGGCCATAGACGCAACGTCAGGTCGAGCGCCGGGCGGATGAAATGCGGCAACCCGCGCGGCACCGCTCCCACGGTCTCGACCCCCAGCTGCCCGAGACCGAGCAGGCTCGATGCCGCGATCGCGAGCGCGATCGCGACCAGCGGCGCGGGAGCACGGGGCACGAATCGCACCAGCCCGATGATCACCGCGAACATGGCGAGCGAGAGGACGAGCGTCGTCAGCGACGTCTGCGGCACATGCCGCCCGATCGAAACGATGTCGCGCAGGAACCCGGCCTTCTGGATGTGAATGCCGAGCAGCTTCGGCAGCTGATCGATGGTAATGACGACGCCGATCGCGGCCTTGAATCCCACGAGCACGGGCTCGGAGATGAAATTCGCCACGAAGCCCAAGCGCAGCACAAATGCGAGGACCAGGATGGCGCCCACGAGAATCGCGAGCGTCGCGCTCGCGGCGATGAGCTGTTCGTTCGTCCCGTTCGGCAGGAGTTCCCCGAGCTCGGCGCCCGTAAGAATCGCGATCGTCGTCGTTGTCGTGACGGAGAGTGGACGCGAGGTGCCGAGCACCGCGTAGATCACGAGCGGGATGAGCGCGGTGTAGAGGCCGACCTGCAGCGGCAGACCCGCGATCGCGGCGTACGCCATCGCTTTGGGAATGACGACCGCCGCCGCGGTAAGGCCGGCGGTTATGTCGGCATGTAGCCAGTCGCTCGAGTAGTCCCGCAGCCACCCGACCGCGGGAATCCAGCGGCTCAACGGAGATCCTGCGGCTCGACGAGGACCCTCAGGGGCGGCCATGACGCCTACTCTACCGGTGAGGCCCCCCCTCGGTAGTTACCCGTTAGGGAACCATGATCGCGCGAGAAATACCTATTCCCGACCCGATATTCCCTGCCG
>DATIWU010000030.1:0-2124 GCA_035519195.1 Gemmatimonadales bacterium | reverse complement strand
GCGCTGCTCGTACCAGCCGTTCGCCTGACTATCCCAGTCGCTGCGCACCCGGTCTGTGGCGTCGCCGGTCATCAATCCTCTCTGGTTCAGCGCGGTAATACTACAATCAGGGAGTGAGCTTAGGGGGCGCCGCTCGCAGCGGATGCTCACGAAAGAACGCCCACATCTGCCTCGTGGCGTCGATGCTGCGGCTCGTAGGCCCGGCGAACCACTCCGGCAGCGGCTTGCCACCGGGCCAGGTATGGCCTCCTCCTTCAATGGTGTAGAGCACCACCGCCGCATCGTCAGCGCAGTCCGTGTATTCGCGGCGCGTGACGTTCGGCGCGACCGCGGAATCGACCGGGTTCGTTCCGCACCGGTTTCTTCGGGCCCAACTCGCCGTAAAGGCACGCACGCCCTGAAATCGCTGGGGGGCCACCCACGAGAACCCTCCCGTGTACGGAGCAGCCGCATCTGCGGTCCCGTGAAACGCGATCATCGGCACCGGTCGCTGGTCCGTGCACCACCTGAACGGCACCAGGAGCGCAGCTCCCACCAACCCGACCGCGGCGATCCGGTCGGACAATGTGCAGGAGAGCGCGAACGACATGCCGCCGCCATTGGAAAGCCCGTTGGCATAGATCATCCGCGGATCGATGTTGTACCGCGCCTCCAGCGTGTCGATCAGCTCGGAGATGAATCGGACGTCACGCGACGGTTCGGCTCCGCCACCCTCGTGCCAGACCCGTGGTCCGCCACCGGCCTCTCCCGACGGGTACACGACGATGAAGCCGTACTCGTCCGCGACCCGGTCCCACTGGCTCGTTTCCCGCTGCGCGGCGCCCCACAGGCCAGCACCGTGCAGACTGATCACGAGCGCGGTCGGCTTCGCGGGATCGTAGCTCCTCGGCACGTAGAGGACGTAGTCGCGCTTCCGCCCGGAGGACAGGAACGCACCGTTGGGCCGGTTCGCTGCGTGGAACGACACCGCCTCAACCAGCACGAGCAGCACGGGCAGGCTCAGCAGCGCCAGCACCGCGCCGATGGTGCGCTTTCCCTTCCGCGTGATGGTTGGTGCGGTCACCGGTGCCGATTCCACGCGAGCGCCAGCGGCGCCGCCGACAGTCGCGCGAGGGGAACCGCCAGGATCGCGATGAGCGCAAGGACGTAGCGCGCGACGAAGGGCGTGGAAAAAAACCATACGAGCACACCGTAGAGACCGAGCACGGCGACACACCAGCAGGCCGCGCCGGCGACGAGCGCGCGATCGCCGAGCAGCCGGCGGCGATCGAGCCGTGTCGCGATCCAGGCGGCGGCGGACATCTTCAGACCCACCAGGCCGGCCAGGATCAGGGGCAGCGCGTTCCATAGCTCCCGCTGCACGCTTGGGCTGTCGATGATCCACTCGACGACCGGTCCAAGCAGGATGAGGAGCGTCAGCGTGAGCAACACGCTCCCTTTGACGATCCATGCACGGCCGGTCAGGCCGATGTGCAAGCTCTGCACCAGCTGCTTCCAGGTCGAGACGATGAACCCCGCCAGAATGAGCAGCACGATTGTCGCCGCGCGGGGCGTCCCGACGGCGTCATTCATGTGCCGCACCCGTTCTGTCACCACGGACCAGGTGCCCGACCAATCGAGCGCGAGCGGTATAGCGACGAGCACCAGCAGCCACGCGGCCAGCGTGCTCCACATCGCCATCTTCAGCTTGGCGGCGATCAGCTCGGCGCTGGTCAATGGCCGCGTCGCGATGAACGGCGGCACGCCGTAGGAATCGCGCACCTGGGGAGTCGGCTGGCTCACGGTCCACGCCGTGAAGGCGGCCATAAACGGCGGCGTGATCAGTACGAGAAACAGTATTTCGAAGACGAATGCCGGCGCGTCCTTGGCAAGCCAGAGCAACGCCAGCTCAAACGGCAGCAGGAGACCCACGAGCGCCGGCAGCGTCCGGCCATGCTGCCGCCACTCGAACCATGCTTGAGCCCGGGCGGGCGAAGGAAAATGGTCTCGCCGGCGGGTCAGGACATCCGCGATGTTCCCGACCCTGGCGAACATTCCCCGCCAATCGGGCACGTCGCCGCGACGAGCCCGTGCCACGGCGAAACGCGCGACGAGATACGCGAGGGGAAGCTGCGGCGCCAGGTT
>DATIWU010000029.1:0-13154 GCA_035519195.1 Gemmatimonadales bacterium | reverse complement strand
CGCCTCCGGACGAGTCGATCACCACGCTTTGCCGCGACCCGCCATCGCTCGAGACGATGCAGTTCGGTGCCACGCCACCCAAATCGACCGTGGTGCGTCCCGGGGGAAGGCCCTCGAACTCGAGCGTATCGCGCGAGCGTACGAGGCCCGTCTGCTCGTGCCCCGCGGCGTCCACCAGGTGATAGACATACTCCGAGTCCCGGGGCCCATCCGCCCGCACGCTCATGAGCAGCTCGGGGGTGCACACCACGAAATACCGCACGAGGGTCGTGTTCGTATTGGGGGCGATGGGAACGATCTGCTGTCCCTCGCGGCTCTTGCACTGCGGCGGCAGTCCCCCGATGTCCACGACATACGTGGCCGGCTGGAGCGAGACGATCAACGTGTCGTATGGCTTCAGCTTGATGACGGTATCGATCGGGGCGACGCTGGTATCCTCGGACAGAGTGATTTGCCGCACGTGATAGCGATACTGCACCCCCGCAGCCGCGGGCGTCGGCGCCACGATCGTCGCCACGACGGCGAGGTACGGCGGGCCCGACGGTCCCGTAATCCCGTTACAGGCGAGTGCGAACAACAGGCAGAAAGCCGAAAACGTCCGGGCCTTTCGGCCCGGACGCGTTCCGCCAATCTGCGACAGCGCTACTTCGTGGTCGCGGTCGTGAAGCCGCGGGTCCATCCGGCGTACCATGGAATGTTGCTTCCCGTACCGTTGGCCGGAGCCACCGCTCCGTAGTAGGGAGCGTCTTCGAAGGTAAAGTTGTTGATGGTTCCCGGATTCGGCGCCGTGGCCAGCGTGGTGGGCGCGGAACCGGGCTTGGGCCGGAAGTCCGGCGTCTGGACATCCAGCGGGTTCACGAGGTA
This sequence comes from Gemmatimonadales bacterium, assembly GCA_035519195.1. Lineage (GTDB taxonomy): Bacteria > Gemmatimonadota > Gemmatimonadetes > Gemmatimonadales > GWC2-71-9 > AG25. Next base: position 12,290 of record DATIWU010000029.1, on the reverse strand, counting down.
GTCACCGTTCACGTCATCATTGGTGTAGACGGTGATGTGGTTGTTCGCGTTGGCGATGTACAGCGCCTCGAGATTCGTCCCGGTGAACGCGGGCGTGGTGTACGAGCCGCAGGCATGGACCGAGCCGTCCCCGGCAGGAGGAGCCGAGACGCCGGGGTCGTTGCCGTCCGGATCACCAGATACCGATATCGTCGCGCCGGTTGCGCCGGGGGGCGGCGTTGCCGTGGGTCCGAGACTGATGAGTGCGTAACGCAGCATCCCCGACCCGGTGCCGTCTTGATCAACCGCCGTCGGACAGATTCCCGTAAACGACTGAGTTGGTCCGCCGCCCGCCGAACCCGAGGGCTGATCGAAATCCAGCCCCACGGAGTAGCGGTACGCGAGCGCGTTGCGGATCGTGCCGGAGGTGTTCTGGCGAATAATGAACGCCTGGTTCACGCAGTTGGCACCCGGGCTGCCGGTGGGCCCGAGCTGCGTGAGGCACGTGGCAGGCAAACCGGTCGTTGAGGTGTAGCGGAACGGCTGTTGCTTGCCCACGCAGGTGACGTTGTAGATCGTCGGGTTCGACCGCGGCAGCGCGTCGGGGTTGCCGGCGTCGATACCGTTGTTGTCCATCTCGAAGCAGCGGTCGCCGTTCGTGGAGTCAGCCTGTACGATCACGAACTGGACACTGCCGCGATATCCCAGGACGAAGTCGAAGTTGTCGTCCTCATTGCCAACTTCCAGCGCGTGCTTGATGTTCACCGTACCGCCGAAGTATTCGGTGCCATCATCGAGCGATGCGTAGGACTCGATGTAGTCAACCAGCGTGTGATTGCCGACGCCGTTGAAGGTGATGCCGTTCCGCTCCTTCGTGGCTGCAAACCGGGCGCCGCCGTACTCGGACCGCACATAGCGGATCACGCCGCTCGAGTCGGCGTCGTTGCATCCGCCGTACAGCGTGCCGGCATCCGACTCGTCCTGCTCTTCGATGCAGCCGCCCGTGCTGCGACCGGCAATGACCGGGCTGGCATGATCGGACGACGGTGAGTCGGCGTTGATCGTGGCGTTGCCGCTGATGATCAACCCACCCCAGCACCCCGGCCAGCGGGTATTGACCGGCTCGCCGCGCGGACCCACGAACGTGGGCAACACGCAGGTGAAGACAATCGGCTCGAGCGCCGTGCCATCCGCAATAATCCGGGCGTCCCGCTGAATGTAGAACGTGCCCTGTCCCGACCCGACCCCACCCCCGCCGAACACGCCCGTCCCGTACCACCCTTCGATCCGGGTGCCCGGCTGAATCGTGAGCGTCGCGCCGCCCGTGACATAGACGTTGGCGGTTGTCGCATCGCCGATCTGATAGATCGTGTCCTTGAAGAACGTCCGGTCGGCGGTGATGTTCGTATTGATCACGACGCGATTGCTGGCAAACTGCGTTGGACCACGGCCGGGGATCACATCCCCCACGACGGCGGTCGCAATGTTGACGCTCTTGTTCGACACCGCGACGACATCGAGCACATTGATGATCCCATCAGGATTGGCCGTCCCCGGTTCCACACCGGGACGCGGCGAGCCGTTCGTCCCGCCGTTGACGGGTCGCACATTGCCGGCGATCACCGCGTCTCGGTTGGTGTTATCCATCAGCACCGTAAGACCGACAGAAATATTCGAGAGGTAAACGACGTCGAGCACGTTGATGTTGCCGTCGAGGTTGGCGTCGCCGTACTTGAGGTTCGGCGCGTACTGTCCCGGCGACAGCTTGGGACGGGTCGCGATCGCCGGATCCTCTTTGGGCGCGAGCCGTGCCGCCCAATCCGCCGCCGTGAGGCGAACGGGAGTGTCGACCACGAGATCACGCGCTTCCATGAGAATCCGCGGGGTGGCACGCGCCACGTCGTTGTGCAACGTTGCGCCGCCCTCGAACTGGTACTCGAGGCCGCCCGTGTAGCCGGGCTTCTGCACTTCGAAAATCAACGTGGCGGTCCGCGCGGCGAGCCCGGCGGACTCAATAGAAATGACCCGGACGATGCCCCGACTCGCGGCCTGATCGTTGACGAGCACGAGGTTGGACCCGGCCGACTGCCCCTTATACGCCAGACGCGATGCGTCGAAGTGCACGTACCCCTGCACGCCCTGCAGCGCCTCTTGCAGTGACGTCTGCACATTGATCGCGACGGCGACCAAGTCACCCGGCGCCGCGCTCTTGGACGAGACCTCGAGCCCGGCCGTCACCGGCTGCTGCAGATTCATGGCGACCGGCAGCGACCGGTCGTCCAAGCAGGCGGCGGTTACCACCGTGGCCGTCAAGAGCCACGGCGCGACGCGCCGCCCGAGAGAATTGAGAGCCTGCATTCTGCCTACCTCCTGTATAGGTGAATCCCCGCTGCCGGGCCTTCCGGCCCGGCAGCGAGGTCGCTCACGTCATCACGGAATCGACAGCGTGCCTTCGTGCTTCTGCGTGTTCGGAATCAGGTTGTTCCCGCCGCCGCTCGAAATCACCTCGAGCGAGGTGTTTGTGGTGGCGGTTTGCGTCGTTCCGGCACCAACCGTGAACGTGCACACCGCGACGACCTGCGCCGTCGTCGAGCCTGCTCCGTTCTTGAAGTTCAGCATGCTGAAGCTGCCCGCCGTGGTGCTGTTGGCGTTGATGTTACTGAAGGGCGACCCGGCACCGTTCGCGCAGCTCGAGAACGTCAGGCGACCGGTCGGGTACGTCACCGTTGCCTGGAAGGTGTTGAAGTCATCCGCGCCAGTGCCGTTCACCGCCGGATCGTTCAGCGTGCTGGGATCGAAGCTCAGCGTCAGCGTGACAGTGCCGCCGGTGATCGTGCCCCACACCGCGTTGTACTGATAGAACGCCGGTGGCGGGACGCAGTTGACCGTAAAGTTCACGGTCGCCGTGCCGCCAGCGGTCAGGCCGGTGTAGCTCCCGGCGGCCGTGGTGCAGCCAGCAGGGAGGTTCGACAGCGCCACGGAGCCATTGCCGGCGCCCGTGCCGAGGCCGATCTGCACGTTGCTGTTCGAATACGTGAGGCTGCCAACCGCGATCGTGACCGAGGAGGGTGACGTGCCGGAGGCCGCAGGCGTCGCGGTTACGATCGTGCCGCCGAAGTCAGGCGTGGCGGTGCCCGTCCGCGTGATGGTACCCGACACGCTGCCCGTGAGCATTGTGCAAGTGACGCTAAAGTTCACGGTCGAGGTGTTGCCGGTCGTCACGGTCGTGGCCTGCGAACCGGGGTCGGTGCAGCCGGCCGGCAGACCCGACAGCGATACGGTCTTGGGGCCGGTCGTGACGTTGTTCAGTGTGTAGTTGCCGGTCCCGTTGGTGGTGCTGTTGAAGCCGCCCACGTTCGCGGTCACCGTCACGCCGGACAGCGCGCCGCGCTGCGGCGAGGTGACCGTGCCCGAGATGGTGCCGGTGGGCGCGGGGCCCGAGTTCTGGAGATCCGCGGCGACGATGATCTTCGCCGAGAAGTTCGCGACGGTCGGATCGATGTCGAAGCCGACGGTACGGGAAACGGTCGTGGCGCCAGGAGCGATCGGCGCCGTATACGTCTCATAGCGATAGCAGTCGTTCGAGCCAGCCGGGCAGTCTGCGTCATTGAAGAAGTTGAACGGCGTGCCGTCCCAGTCCACGCTCGGCGCGACTTCGCCGCGGTTCGGCAGCTCGACGATCAGCGAGTCGCCGCTTCCGCCCACCGAGACGCCGCCGCTCGTGACCGTCACGTGCGTGGCGAAGGGGAACATCAGCACGCCGGAAACGCCTGGGGGCGGCGTGGGGAACGTGGGCGTGATCAGCTGCACGCTCGAGAGCTTGTTCGTGATGCTGAGATCGAACTGCACGCGAATCTTGCCGGTGATGAAGTCGCCCACGTTCGACGCGTGGTAGTTCGACGCGGTGAGCGTGATAGCGTCGCCCGCGATCAAGGAGAACCGGGGCCCCACGATCGAGGTGCTGATCGCCGACTTCGGCGCGATGGCACTTGCGGCATTCACGGTGGCGCTGGGGGCGGAAATGGAAACCTGATGGGTCTGGGTGTTGACGTAGAACACGAACGCGGCGCGCGTGAGCGCCGGATTATCGGGCGCGTTGCCCGGGACCGACGGTCCCGACGCGACTTCCGTCCCGTGTTCGCACGCCGCAACCGTCAACGCGGCGAGCACCGCCATGGCTCGGACGGCAAACAACCGAGCGCCGGCACGGCGGGAAGTTCGGGCATGCTGCATACCACCTCCGGAGATGTGAGTAGATGCGAACGAACTGCGCCCACAACCTCACATCCGGATGTGAAACGGCGGCGGGGGTTCCTGTATCAGTTACGCCAAGATCGGGCGGGACTCGTCAGGCTTTTCGGCGCGGGATTGCTTGCGATTCTTCGGCGCTTCCGGCGGGAGTCTTGGCTCTCATGTGACCCCGTTGTGACAGTTCACGGCGCCTGCACCGTGCCTTCGACCACGGCGGTGTACGCGCCGTAGCTGAATGAGCCCGTCGCCGCCGTGCCGAGCAGCGTGCCGAGTGCGGTCGCGGTGGTCGTAGCGGAGCCGCTCGCGCCTTTCACCTTGAACTGAATGCGCGCGATCGTGATCAATCCTGTCGAGTTGTTGTCGGACTGCACGCCCGAGCACACGAGCTTCCCTGTCGCCGCGTCGGTCGGATTTACCGATCCGGCGCCGCCGCCGAAGTTGAAGCTGTAAAACGTCATCACGTTCGGATCCCACTTGAGTGAGTCGAGGCGCCACGTATACAGCGCCTCGGGGCCGTTCGTCTGGGCAATGTCGGTCGAAAAGTCGAGCGTAATGTTGAGCGCCACGATCGAGTCGACGCCCACGGGCCCGAAATCGTTGCGCCAGGTGAACGGCTTCGAGCTGCCGCCGCTCGTGATGGTTGCACTGGTTTGCGCGGCGCCCGTGGCCCCCTGGTTGTCGGTCACGGTGAGTCGCACAGTGAATGTTCCGGATGCGGAGTACGCGTGGGTCGGCGCCGAGCCGCTGCCGCTCGACCCGTCGCCGAAATCCCACGCGTAGCCCGCGATCGAGCCGTCGGGATCGCTCGAGCCCGCGGCGCTGAACGAGATCGGCGTCCCGGCCACACCGGTGTACGGACCGTTCACCACGGCGATCGGGGCCTGGTTCGTTCCTCCCCCGCCGCCGCTCGTAATCGTCGCCGACGTCGTCGCACTCGCCGTGAGGCCCCCGTTATCCGTCACGGTCAATCCGACCGTGTAGGTCCCTGCGGCCGCGTAGATGTGGGTCGGCATCGCTCCGTTCCCGTTTGTGCCATCTCCGAAGCTCCAGCTCCAACCCGTGATCGACCCATCAGGGTCGGACGACGCGCTGCCGTTGAAGCTCACGGCTACCCCCGCCGTCCCACTATATGGGCCGCCGGGCCGGGCCGTGGGTGGCTGATCGCTGCCGCCTCCACTTCCGGATGCCACAGTAAACGCTGCTTCACTGCGGCGGACGAGGGGAATCAGATTGTCGCCATTGGCGTCTGACAAAATGTCGAACGACATGTGTGGGGCCGTGGAGGCACCCGCCGCCCCGATCACCGTGAAGTAGAACCGCGCGAACGCTGCCGAGTCGACGGGACCGGTGCCGTTGACGAACGCCTGCCAGAACACCGTGCCCGGTGTTCCAGAATTCGCGGTCGTTTGCCAGAGGGACCCTGTGTCATAGCGCGGCAACCCATTGACGCTGTCGACCCGCAGAACCGTTGCGTCGTACGTGAGCGCTCCTTGAACGGTAGTGATATCCTGTCCGGGCTTCCGAGTCAGGTCGATAGACGCGGTCATCGACACGTGGGCGTCTTTGGGAGCCGTCGCGCTCGACCACACCGTCTTCCAGACCAGCGGCTTCGTGGGGTCTTCGGGTTGCGTGCAGACCACGGCGAACGACTGGCTCAGATCGTCGAGCGCATTCACGCGCACCCTGACGGTCGCGGCGCCGGGCCCGCCGGTCACGGCGCAGTTTCCCGCGACCCCGCTCAGCTCGATGGTGTACGTGCCGGGCTTGAGCGCCAGCGGTCCCACCGTCCCTGCCGGGACCTTCACGCCGACTTCCTGATGGAAGTATGCGGTCGAGTCGTCGAGCACGCCGCTCACCTTCACGCCATAGCCATCGGCGTCGAGACTGTCGCCGGTCGTGGTGACGTGGATCGTGAGCGCTCCAACGTGCGGATCCTTACAGGAGATGTTGAACGTCGAGTATTTGAGCGTCTCGAGCCCCTGCTCGGTGACGGTATCGGTCTGCTGCGCGCCGCCGGTTACCGTGCAATTGGTGGGTACGCCCGACAGCGTCACCTGGTAGATCCCTGACTTGAGCGGGCCAAAGCGATGCGAGTCGATCCCGCCGATGATCGCGTCCTCACTCACGCCGGACCCCGACAGGTGCACCTTGTACCCGGCCGCCGGTCCCAACTCCACCGGTGCCGTGGCCGCCGTCGCGACGATTCCCGGCACCGGAGCCGTTCGCGCCCCGATGATGAGACTGGGCGATGACTGCACGCCGTTCAGTGATATCGAGACGACCCGATAGCCGTAGATCGTTTCGGGCGCGAGCGAATCGTCCGAGTACATCGTGGTGAACTGCGATGTGATCTGCGTCAGGGGGGTGAACGCGCCGGTGAGATTCGTGCGCCGCTGGAGGATGTACCCGGAGGCCGCCGCCACGCGTGACCAGCTCACGCTGATCGTATGCTGATCGAGCGCCTGGGCCCAAATCGAATCCGGAGGCGGCTCCGCCATGCCCATGCTGACAGGATCCTCGCACGCCAGGAAACCGGCGAGGGCCGCGAGACCCATGGCCCCGAGAAAACGTTGCAGTCGACCGCCCGCCCGTGTCATGCCAAACGGCGCTCGACCTCAGAAGTCATACGACAACGACAAGGACAGGGTGATCCCGGGATCGTAGTGCTCCACCGTCTGGAACGGTTCCGCGTCCTCCACAATCGTGACGCTCGATTGCGTGAGATTCTTTCCGGAGATCGACAGGTTCATGCGATGGTTGAAGATCAGCCGCATTTTTGCGTCGAGCTGCCCGCGTCCGTTTTCCACCCAGTTCGGGTTGGGATAAGGCGCCGCGCCCGGTTGCTCCTTGTTGGCATACGTCGCGATGCGCTGGCCGAAGTAGTTGTAGAGTACGGAAAACGTCACGTGCGAGCCGGGAGGCTCGTAGGAGAGATAGCTGTTCACCACGATCGGCGATTGCCCGATGAACCGGCGCGCGTTGATTCCCTGGTCGGGCTGGGGGGTGATCGTCGCATCGACCAGCGTGAGGTTCACCCCGGCACCGACGCGGCTGAAGATCCCCGGCAGGAAATCGAGCAGCCGCCGGACCTCGAACTCGAGACCCTTCAAGTCCGCGCTCTCACCGTTGACGACGCTGCAGATATTGTTGGGATTGTCGTTGCTGCCGGTGGTCCTGAGCTCCCAGATCGGGTCCTTGAAGTACTTGTAGAAGCCGCTCACGGCCACGATCTCGCCAGGCCGCGGGTACATCTCCCACCGGAAATCGCCGTTGGTGATCAGACTGGAATTGAGGTCCGGATTCCCGACCTGGGTGCAGGCGCCGAACGGGCCCCCGAAGTTGTAGCTGCCCGGTGCGATTTCGCGGCTATCCGGCCGCACCGTTGTGCGGTAGGCGGCGAACCGAAGATTCATCCGCTCGTTCAGAGTCGCCGTCAGATTCGCGGACCATAGCGGGTCCGTCTCATCCTTCGGGATGACGCCGGCGTTTGCTGCGCTAGCGGTTGGGTAGGTGCTGTCCGCGCCAAACTTGAGCCAGTTGCCCTCAGGATCGTTGCCGCCCGGCTTGACCTGGACGTGCCAATGCTCGACCCGCACGCCGCCGACGAGCCGCAGCCAGCGCAGCACCGGGACGTCGAGCATCCCGTATGCGGCGCCTACGTTGTCGTCCGCGAAAAACGGATCGTTGTGCGTGCCGGGGCCGATGTAGGCGAAATACGACCCCATGTATTCCGGGGCGAGCGCCTGATCGGGGGGCAGCGTCTCGATGAAGCCGTCAACGCCTGTCGAAGGCGCTGTCGCGCCGTTCCGGAAAATGTTGAGGTCACGTCCGTCGTAATCGCGCGTCTTGGCCCGGTAATAGCCGCCGAACTTGAACAGCGCATCGGAGGGACGGCGCAGCGAAATCGGCACCGACCAGTCGAGCTGACCGCTCCGGGTCAGGTCGTCCAACGAACGCCAGGCTCGGAACGCTCCGAGCTGGGGTCCCGCGCCCGGCTCGAGCTGAGTCAGGTAGCTTGCGTAGTGATTGTCCGGGTCGTCGATGGCGGCGTGGCCGTAGGTGCCGCGCCACTCGACGTTGGTTCCCCAAACGCGGTGTTCTCCGACTAATTGGGTTTGCCAGAGATAGCGCTCGATGTAGCGCACCAGGTAGTCCTGCTCGAATCCGGACCCCTTCGGTCCCTGGCCCGACATACTGATGAGATCGCCGGAGCGGGTGTACATCGTCCGCGATGTAAACTTGTTGGCGGTGCCCAGCTTGTAGGAGAAGTTGGCGACGCCACCCCAATCGATGGTGCCGTGGGACTCGGCCTCGAGCAAATAGATGTTCTTGATGCGGTCGGGCGTGTACGTCACCTTGCTGTTATACGAGAGCGACAGCAGCGCCCCGAACGAGTGTCCCGATCCCTGCCACTGGTTGCCGTACGTTCCGCCGAAGATGAGCCCCGGGAGCATGTGCTGCGGGACGGGATTCCACACCTGGTCCTGAAACCCCTGGAGCACACCGCGCTGAACGGATAGGGGTGGATCGCCAAACGGAATGGGCGGCGGTTGCCGCATGCCCTTGTTGTCGATCGCGAGATAATCCGTGCCGCTGCGCTCCGGGAGCGGCACGAACTGGAATGTGGCATTGCTGTTTCCTTGCTGGCCGATGTTGAACTGGAGAATCCGGCTTTCGGGGAAATCCTTCGTCACGAGGTCGACCTGGCAGCCTGCGAAGTCTCCAGGCTTGTCCGGCGTCGCCGTCTTGGCGGCGACCACGGAGGCGATCAGCCCTGCCGGGAAGAGATCGAGGGGTGGCAGCTTCTTTTCGACGACCGGGTCCGCCAACTCGGCGCCGTTGAGTAACGCCGTGCTATAGCGCTCGCCCAGGCCACGACAGACCAGGAATCGCTCGCCCAGAACCGACACCCCAGTCACACGGCGCAGCGCCTCGCCGGCATTCGCGTCAGGAGACCGGGCAATCGTCTGCGCGCTCAACCCGTCCGTCACCGCTGGCGCCGCCTGCTGGACCGCGAGCAGGCCCGCGTCGCTCGACGGCTTCGCGACGGGCGCGGCTTCGACCACGATCGCGGTCATCTGCAGCGGGAGCGCCGCCATCGTGATATCCGCCACAGTCGATTTACCGTCCAGGACGACCACGCTGTCGATCTGGACCGGCGTGAATCCGATCAGGGCGGCGCGGAGCTTATGCGGTCCGACCGGGATCTCGGGCGTGCGGTAGCGTCCGTCCAGATCGGTTTCGACCGTCGGTCCGCTCGGCAGCACGGTGACCCGCACGCCCGGAATGGGGCGTCCGGTATCCTTATCTATGATCTGACCGGAGATCCGGCCCGTCGAGATTGCCAGCCCTGGCGCGGCTGCCGCGGGCACATCCGGCACAGTGGGCGGGGGCGCCGCCGGCTCCTGCGCACCAAGCACCGTTACGCCGATCAGTAACGGACCGGCCAATGCGCCCCAGAACCGAACGGTCATCGGGCGGCCGCGGCGACCTGGCGAGCTGTCCCGGCCGAATCCTGGAGGAACGCCGTTACCGCAGCGATGAATGGCGCACGCGCATCGAGCCAGGGAAAGAGCCCGGGCACGGAGAGGCGAACCTCGCGCGCGCCCGGGAGGTCACGCACCCAGGCGGCCGTGGCGGCCTGAGTGGCCGTGTCCACCGCTCCCGAAATCACGAGCGCGGGCAGCGCGAGCGTCCTCAGCGTGTCGCGTAAGTCGAATCCGTGTAACGAACGATTGACGAGTCGATTGATCGGCCACGCTCGCCGCAGCGCCTCGGGAGGGGCGTCGCACACATCGCCCGAGAGCCGCTCCACGTCCGGCGCGACGGTCAGCTCGATCGGCGAAAACAGGAAATTCCAGAAATGGCGGCAGAATCCCCGGGGATCGGTCGAATCCGTGCCGCTCGCCAGCGCCTTGAAGAACCGGGCGTTCGCCTGCACATCATGCGGTTCGGTCGACGCCCAGAAGTAGTATGGGGACGAGGGAAAGCTCGGCGCCACGAGCACCAGGCGCCGGACATGCGCGGGGAACCGCTTCGTGTACAGCGCGGCGATGACCGCCCCGAAGTGATGGGCGATCAGCGTGGCACGGCCGATATGCAGGGCCCGCCGCAGCGAGTCGAGATCGGCGATCTCCTGGGCGATCGTGAACTGTGTCGTGTCGGCGTGCGCCGCGGAGCGGCCGAGTCCACGCTGGTCGTAATAAATGATTGTGTGCTCGCGCGCGAGCGTATCGAACGCCGCGCGCAGGTAGCCGGAGTGCAGCCCGGGGCCGCCATGCAGCACGATGACCGTGTCCGCACCGTGGCCGGCGATCACGTAGGCGAGGCTGGCGTTCGGAACCGGCAGCTCGCCCCTGACCCCGACCGATTCCCGCGCGTGACACGCGGCGATCAGGGCAAGAGCGACGAGCATTGTGGCGTTCAGGTGGGGGCGCATGGAGGGACAGCGTATCCCCCCCACGTCACGGATGAATGAATTGAATTGCGGCCGCTCTGTAACCGCCTGACCAGTTGAACTGCCTACCGATCAGTCGCGGGACGGTCACCACTTCCGTTACAAAACTTTACGGGGGCCGAGCCTGACCGTGACAAAACAGTCACACAACGATGCGACGTTCTGAAACGAAGTTTGTGATTTGTTCGCAGCTCAGGAACCGACGTTTGTGCTCTCTTTACGGCCGTCCCCTCATCCGGAAACGAGCATTGCGCCAACACACGCCCGAGCTCGCCGCCGTTTCCCGCCGTCGCGTCTCGCCCGCATCGTATGACGCTGCAGGCGATTCCGGTCAGGCCTATCGAGTCCTTATCGTCGGCAACAATGCGGAAACCTCCGCCCTGGTCGCATTTCATCTCGCCAAGGCCGGCTACCGCGTGAGCACGGCCGGGAACGCTCATCATGCGATGCTGGCGTGCCGCAGCGAACGGCCCAGCCTCATTGTGCTGGATTCGATGCTCGACGGGGTATCGGGCTTCGACGTGCTTCCGGAGCTCAGGACCAGGGACGAGACCCGGGATGGAGGCATCCTTCTGCTCACCGACGGCGGGGAGGAAAAACATCGGATCCGCGGACTGATACTTGGAGCGGATGACTGCCTGGCGAAGCCGTTCGCTGCCGAGGAGCTGGTGCTCCGGGTGCGCGCCATCCTGCGTCGCGTGCTCGCGCCCGCCGTCGGAGGAGGGGGCCGGCTCTCCGCGGGCCCCGTGACCCTCGATGCCGGAGAGCATCGGGTTTCGGTGAACGGCCGGGAGGTGCGGTTGACCGCAACGGAGTTTGATTTGCTCCGCGTGCTGATGCAGCATGAAGGGCGCGTACAGACCCGTGCCCAGCTGCTCGAAACCGTTTGGGGGACAACGGCCAACATCGCGACGCGTACCGTGGACATGCACATCCAGCGCGTCCGGAAGAAGCTCGGCGAAGCAGGAAGCTCGATCGACGCCGTGCGGGGGGCTGGCTACCGCTTCCAGCCCATCGCTGCCGCGTCCAACGAGCGGAACGCGTCCCGCCGCTTGCCCTGAAGCAGATCCTCGGCGCCGCTTGCCGTCCCGCCGCTCCGGGGGTAAGAAGGTTCAGGGAGCAACGGCCGTCATGTCCGGAGAAATCCACCATCTGATCGCGACCTACGGCTACTGGGCCGTGGGCGGGAGCATTACGCTCGAAAGCGCCGGGATCCCCGTTCCCGCCGAGACCATCCTCATCGCCGCGGCGGTAACGGCGGGCACAACGCACCATCTCAACATTGTCGGCGTCATTGGCGCCGCCGCCGTTGGGGCGTTCGTCGGGTGTGTTGTAGGATTCATGATCGGCCGCGAATTCGGCTACCGGCTGCTGTTGCGGTTTGGCCCGCGGTTCGGGCTCACGGAGCCGCGTATCAAGCTCGGGCAGTTTCTCTTCCTTCATCATGGCGGCAAGGTCGTGTTCTTCGGCCGGTTCGTGTCCGTGCTCCGGACGCTCGCCGCCATTCTGGCCGGTATCAATGGCATGCCATGGCGTCGCTTCCTCTTCTTCAACGCGGCCGGAGGCATCGTTTGGTCGCTGCTGTACGGTCTGGGTGGCTACT
>DATIWU010000028.1:0-5966 GCA_035519195.1 Gemmatimonadales bacterium | reverse complement strand
CGCGAGCTCCCCGTTCGGGATGGTCTTGCCTTCGAGGTCCACCGTGGCATGCAGCAGGAGGTAGTCGTGCCAGGCGCCATCGAGCATCACTATCGGCTGCACCACGCGCGCCTCGGTGAGCTCGCCTCCGCCGGGAATCGGGTCGGCATGGGTCGCGATGACGATCGCCTGTCCCGACACCGTGGCCTCGACCGCCCGTTGCGCGGGCGTCGCGCGTGCAGCGACGACGGCGAGCGCCACGAGAAGCGCCGCGCCCCGGATCACGCGCCGGTGTCGGCTCCGGTCATTCGTATGCCGTCCATGATGAATTGTACCGCGATGGCCAGCAGCACGAGCCCCATCAAACGCGTCAACACCCGCATACCCGTCTGCCCCAGCCGATGCTCCACGTTGGTTGCGGCGGCGAGGATCAGGTAGGAGGCGAAAGCGGTGAGGGCGATCGAGCCGTACAGCGCGACGATCATCGCGGGCCGGTGCGCACCCAGCGCCAACACCATGACGGTCGAAATCGCGCCGGGGCCGGCAAGCATGGGAAGCCCGAGCGGGATGATGCCGACGTCTTCCTTCGCGGTTCCCTCCGCCTGCTCGACCGGCGACTCGCGCTGCAGGCTGCGTCGCGCCTGGACCATCTCGAGCGCGTTCAGGCCGATCAGCACCCCGCCCGCCACCTTGAACGCGCCCAGCGTGATCCCGAACAGCGTGAAGATGAGGCGGCCGCCGAGCGCGAATACCGTGAGCGTGATCGCGCAGGTCCAGGCGCCGCGGGACGCCATCGCCCGGCGCTGCGCCGGCGTGTCGCGTGCGGTCATGGCGAGAAAGCCGGGCACAGCCGCGAGCGGGTCGACGATGAACAGAACGGAGGTGAAGATGAGCAGCAGCTCTTTGAGCAGCGCCATCACCTCGCTCGTCACGCGGTCACCCGTGTCAAAATGGGGGCAGCGAGGTGTGACGCACGCCGTCGAGCGGAATCGCCGGAAGCTCGGTACTCGCTGGAACGGTCGCGCAGTCTTCGGGGACGATGAGCAGAGCGTTGGCCTGCGCCATGGACGTGAGGATGCCCGACCCCTGCGCGCCAGTCAAGCGGGCCACGAGCGCGCCGTCTGTTTCGGGTTGCATGACCACGCGGAGGAAATGCTGCAGGCGCGGTCCCAGCGTGATCGTCTCACCGACCCTCACGCGAACGGTCTCGCGAAACGGCTGTGTGAACCCCTGCATGTGTCGGATGGCCGGCCGGGCAAACAGCTCGAACGTGACCATCGTGCTCACAGGATTCCCGGGCAGCCCGATCCACGGCTTACCGCGAACCAGGCCGAAGCCTAGTGGCGCGCCCGGGCGCATCCGCACGCGCCACAGCTCGAGTGTCCCGCCCAGGTCGGCGAGCGCCGCGCGCATGTGATCGTGCTCCCCCACGCTCACCCCTCCGGTCGTCACGATCAGGTCGGCGTCCGCCGCCTGTGCGAGCTTCGCGGCAATGGCCCCACGATCGTCGCCCGCCAATCCCAGATCCCAGGGCATCGCTCCGGCGCGCCGGATCATGCCGTCGAGCGTGTACGAGTTCGCGGACGCGATTTTCCGGCCCGCGAGGACCTGGGCCGTGCCGGTCGGATCGAGGTCGACGATTTCCTCACCCGATCCGAAGAACGCCACCCGCGGCGCCGGATAGACCAGCGGGTTCGCATGGGCGATCGAGGCAAGCACGCCGACCTGTGCCGGTCCAAGCGGCGTGCCACGGCTGAGCACGCTCGCTCCGCGCCGCACGTCTTCACCACGCCGCCGGATGTTGTGCCCGGCATCCCGATCGTTCTTCACCGCCACGCGGCCGTCGTCCAGCGTCTCGGTGTCTTCCTGTCGAATGACGCCATCGGCGCCCTCGGGGAGCGGCGATCCCGTGAAGACGCGCGTGGCCTTCCCCGCGGTGATCCTGCGGGTGGGAAACCGGCCGGCCTGCACCGTTTCCTGGACTCGGAGGACGACCGGCCGCTCCGGCGCGGCTCCATGAACATCCGCGGCGCGCACCGCGTAGCCGTCCATGCTCGAGTTGTCCCATGCCGGCAGGTCGATCTGGCTGGCAACGTCTTCCGCGAGCACGCGGTCGAGCGACTCCTTCAGCGACCGGCGCAGCGGAGCGAGCAGCGGAACGTGCTCGAGAATGAATCGCGCCGCTGCGGCGGGCGTGACGCGCGACAACACGTCAGTAACGGCGGCCGCGCCGCTTTTCGAACACGACGTCGAGCGCCACGATGAACGCGAGGCTGTGAAACCACTGTCCGGAATGTGGCGGCGTGAGCGATCCCGTGATTTGATCGTTGGGATCGGCGGGGCCGGTGATCCGCTGCAGCGGCGTGATGACATCGCGCCCCTCGAACCGGAGCTGGTAGCCGGGGCCCAGGGAGAACGCCACGCCCGCGCCGACCGTGATGTGCACGCCGACATTCGAGGGGTTGGTGTCGAGCACGACCGTGGTGCCCACCGGCTCGGCATTGGCCGTGTAGTACGATGAGGACATCTCAATCACGCTGCGGGTTCGTGAAATGATTCCCGCGGCGGCGAGAAAGTACGGATCGGCCGCGTGATTGGGCGCGAGCCGTCCCACGAGCCCGAACGAGAACGCCACCGCGCTGATCGGAACGCTCTGGCCCTGGAGCCCCTGGCAGAGCACCGGGACGATGTCGTTCATGCTCGGAGGCGATGCCTGGCGCACGCTGCACTGGCTTTCCGTGCCCATGTCGAGAAACGTGATCTCCAGGTGGAGGCCGACATGGGGCTTTGGGAAATAGTCTCCCGACGCGCCCACGATGAAGCCGGGGACGACCCGCCGCTTGAGGTTGAGAGTGTCGTATTGACCCGGAACGGCGAAGATGGAGTCGCCAGCCGATTCAAACACGGCGATCGGCTGGTTATTGAGCGTCCAGAGATCGCCGCCTCCCCGGTATCCGCCGAAGAACGACAGGACGAGCCGCGGCTCGCTCGGCGTCGCCGTCTGGGCGGCAAGCGGCACCGCCAGGAGCAGCAGCGGACCCAGCGCGCGCAGGCTCAGGCTCAACGCGCCGCCCCTGATCCCAGGAGGTGCCGGTGCTCGACCATCAGGCACCGGTCCATGACGCAGGGAATGCCGGCCGCTTCGCTCTTCGCCCGCGCTGCCTCATGCGTGATGCCCACCTGAAGCCAGATGAGCTGGGCGCCGATCGCGATCGCCTCATCGACGATCGGCCCGACGAACTCGCTTCTCCGGAACACATTCACGATGTCAATCTTGTGCTCTCGCGCCGCCGCCGCGAGCCGCGGATACGAGCGCTCGCCCAGCAGGGTCGCGTGCCCCGGATTCACGGGCACGATGCGATACCCCCGACTCTGGAGATACAGCGCCACGCTGTGACTGGGACGGGTGGATTTCGGCGACAACCCCACGACGGCAATCGTGCGCGCGCGGCCCAACAGCGCGCGAAGCGATGCGTCGTCAGGGCTCGCCGAAGTACTCGGAGTAGATATTGGGACCCTCCTGCACGCGAACGGCGTGCAGCGCGACACCACTCGGCAGACGGCCTACGAGCTGGTCCCAGACATAGACGGCAAGCGCCTCGCCGGTGGCGAGGTGCTTCCCGTCCGCGAATTCCGGGAGGGCTTCATGAATCGGCTTGCCATCGAGGCGCTTGACGATGACCTCCGAGAGCAGGTGATCGAGCGCCTGCAGATTGACCACCCCACCCGAAGCCGCATGGAGCGGTCCCTTGACCGTGACGCGGCACTGATAATGATGGCTATGCTCGTGCGCTGCTTTCCCGAAGGCCCGAGCGTTCTGCTCGGGCGACCAGTCGGCGCGTCGGATCCGGTGGCCCGCCGTGAACTCCACGATTCGCGTGAGATAGCTCGTGGGCACCTGGAAGAATGGTTCCTAGGCCACTAGAAGGTCCACGAAATCCCGGCGGTGAGATACGTATTGTGCGTCCACTCGCCCCCGTTCGCATCGACGGCGAGCACACGGGTGCCATCGATCGGCGAGGGCTGCTTGTAGGTGAGTGGGTACGACAATTTCCAGTACAACAGCTTGAAATCTCCGCGGAGCGAGAGTCGCTTCCCCAGAAACAGGCGCAGGCCGGCTTCGGGGCCGATCACCGCCTTGTTCCCAAACTTGTAGGTACTGGTATCCGCGCTGAGGCTGTTCTCGAACGCAATACCGCCGGTGGCGCCGATATAGGGCGAAAAGCCGCGCCACGTTTTGCCCCCCGTGAGCGAAGCGTCGAGCCCCAGCATGATCATCGAGGTCTTCGCGTCGAACGGTCCGCTTTTACGGTGTAGCGAATCCTGCGTCGGGTCGATGATGTAGCGTGAGGTGCCGGCCTGGGCGAACGTCAGCGCCGCTGCCAAGGTCCGACCCAGCGGCCGCTCGATCCGCACGCTGTAGACCTGGCCGTTGGCCGGCCCGACACCCAGACTGCCGCCGGAGCCGTCGAACTGTCCACCGCTCACGACCACCGTGTTTCCCAGTCGGATGTCATGATACGGCGACGAGTTCGGGTCGTGCCCGACCTGAGCGGCGGCGATGTGCCCAATGCCCGCCAACAGGATCGTGAGGCACGTCGCCCCGACACCACGTTGCACGAACTTCGTCATTCGTTCTCCCGCAGATCTTGTCCTGTCATCTCCACCGGCTGCTCGATGCCGAGCATGGCGAGGATCGTGGGCCCCACGTCGCGCAACGCGCCTCCGTGCCGCAGCGGCCCTTTGAACGCGTCATCGACCACCACGAACGGCACGGGGTTGGTCGTATGCGCCGTGTGCGGTCCACCGGTCACCGGATCGATCATCAGTTCGCAATTTCCATGGTCTGCGGTCACGAGAATGCGGGTGCCGGGGGTCTTCCCGCTGGTCTCGAGCACCCGGCCCAACGACTGGTCCACGGTCTCGACCGCCTTAATCGTCGCGCTAAGTACACCGGAGTGCCCCACCATGTCCCCGTTGGCGTAATTACAGAGGATGAAGTCGTGCTCCCGCGCGGCGATGGCCTTGCAGAGCACGTCCGTCACCGCCGCCGCGCTCATCTCGGGCATGAGATCGTAAGTCGCGACTTTTTGCGAAGGTACGAGCAGGCGCTCTTCTCCCGGGTAGGGCGGTTCCACCCCGCCATTGAAGAAGTAGGTGACGTGCGCGTACTTCTCCGTTTCAGCCGTCCGGAACATAGTCATCCCGCAGCCGGACACCACCTCGGCCACGATCCGCGCGAGGCTGAAGGGTGCAAACGCCGCGGGAAGCGGCAACGTGTTGTCGTACCGGGTCATCGTGACGACGTCGACTCGGGGCCGCTGGCCGGTGTCAAAGGCGTCGAACTCCGGATCCGCCAGGGCCCGCACGATTTGCCGCACGCGGTCGGCGCGGAAGTTCACACAGAACACGCCGTCCCCGGTCTTGATGCGCGGCGCGCCCAAAATGACGCGAGGCTTGATGAATTCATCCGTCTCACCAGCCTCGTACGCCTGGCGCACCGCGCTCACGGGATCCGGGACGGCGGCACCAACGCCGTGCACCATGGCGTCATACGCGAGCTTGGTTCGGTCCCAGCGTTTGTCCCGGTCCATGGCGTAGTAGCGGCCGACGACGGTTGCTACGACAGCGGACCGGCGGATCGGCGGATCGGCGGACCGTGGAAGTGAATCCTCCAACGCCTGCATGAAGCCCAAGCCCGATTGGGGCGGTGTGTCACGACCATCGAGCCATGCGTGAATCGCCATCGGGAGGCCGTGCTGCTGGCCGAGCTTCACCGCCGCGAGCAGGTGCTTGTCGAACGCGTGCACGCCGCCCGTGCCGATCAGGCCCATGAGGTGCAGTGTGCCGCCGGACTGTTTCAGCTTCCCGCACAGCTCGAGGAGCGGCGCGAGGCGAAAGAATTCGCCGGAATCGATCGACTGAGAAATTCGCACGATGTCCTGCGGCACCACCCGGCCGGCGCCGAGGTTCAAATGACCGACTTC
>DATIWU010000027.1:0-9169 GCA_035519195.1 Gemmatimonadales bacterium | reverse complement strand
CTCCGGGGCACCAAGACGCTGGCGCTGCGCATGCGCCAGCACGACGCGAACGGTCGCCGGATCGCGGAGTGGCTCGAGCGGCACAACGCCATCCGGCGGGTTTACTATCCCGGGCTGCCGTCCCATCCGCAGCACGAGCTCGCGTGCCGCCAGATGCAGGGATTCGGCGGCATGGTGAGCATCGAGCTCGGCACACCGGAGCAGGCGAAGCGATTCGTCCAGCGCACGAAGCTGTTCGCGCTCGCCGAGTCGCTGGGAGGCGTCGAGAGTCTCGTGGGGCACCCGGCTACCATGACTCACGCCAGCGTGCCGCGCGAGCTCCGGGAATCGATGGGCCTCACGGAAAGCCTGGTCCGGTTGTCGATCGGGATCGAGGATCCGGAGGACCTGATTGCGGATCTGGAGCAAGCGTTGAGCTAGCCTCACCCCCAGGGAGCCTTATGAACGAACCGAATACGCTTCCGGCACCGAGACCTCGCAAAGTGCTCACGCAGATTTCCGGCACCGCCTGGGAGCATCCCGCCGATCGCGCGGCGCTGCAGTCGCTTCGCGCGTTGCCGGGGTTCGACGAGCTCGTGAAGAAAATCTTTGGCTTTATCGGCGAACGAGGAGTTCGGCTGTTGTTTCAGGCCGACGCGGTGCGAGTGGGTCCCACGCAGTTTCCGCGGCTCAACACGCTCTACGCCGATGTGTTGACGTCGCTCGACTGGGAGCCGCGGCCGCCGCTGTTCGTGTCACAGACCCCATTCGTCAATGCCGGCGCCTTCGGAATGGATCAGCCGTTCATCGTGATCAACTCGGGCGCGCTGCGGCTGCTCGATGACGACGAGATGCGCGCGCTCCTGGGCCACGAGCTGGGGCACATCATGAGCGGGCATGCGCTGTACCGCACGATTCTCATCCTGATCCTGAACGTGAGCTTCACGTCGCTGCCGTTCCTGGCCGGCATCGCGCTGCTGCCGATTCGCATCGCGCTGCTCGAGTGGTACCGGAAGAGCGAGCTGTCGTCGGACCGCGCCGGGCTGCTCGCGAGCCAGGACCCGATGGCGTCGCTGCGCGTGTTCCTCAAGATGGCCGGTGGGGGCGACATGAGTCAGATGGACCTGAACGCGTTTCTCGCGCAGGCCAAAGAATACGAGGAATCGGGCGGGCCGCTCGATCGCATTTTCCAGATCCTGAACACGATCGACCGGACCCACCCGTTCAACACGCTGCGTGCCGCCGAGCTGCAGCGCTGGATCGAATCGGGACAGTACGACCGGATTCTCCGGGGCGAGTATACGCGGCGCGGTCCTGAGACAGAGCAGCGGCCCCTGTCCCAGGATCTGGACGACGCGCGCGAGCACTACATGAAGGAAGCGAAGGCCGTCGTGAACGACGTAGTCGACACGGCGAAACGCGCCGCGCAGGCGTTCACGGAGACCTTCAAGAAGAAGTAGCCCCTAGTGCACCATGGGCAGTTGCCCCCACGCTTTGGCATCGATCAGCCGTTCGAGATAGATGTCGATCTCGAAGAATCGCGCGACCGTTCTGATCGGCAGTGCTTCCGCGAACTTCTCGTACTGCTCTCGGCGTACGGAGAGCCGCGCCGAGTCGAGATCCATGACCGCCGTAAACAACGCGCGCAAGCGATCGGGGTCGGCCGAACCCCTCGAGTCGGCGTACTGCGAGGCGATCGCGATGCGTCGATCCCCCAGCTCCGCCATGTCTTCCTCGTAGTCGTCGTACAACGGCCAGAACACCTTCGCCTCGGAATCGGGGAGGCTCAATGCTCTGGCAAGCGCGGCCTTTTTGACCGAGCGAACGTTGGCGCGCGTGACATTCAGGCCGTTCAGCTCGACCGTTTCCGCCACGGTCTTCGGGGCGGCGGGCTTCGTGGCGACCGGGTGCGGTTGCTGCGCCGCGAGAGCGGGAACGAACAGACCGAGGATCGCGAAACCAGTGAGATAGACGCTGACACGCGCTGGCATGGTGCGCTTCCTAGAGGATGGTTGGAAAAGTGCTGCTGAGTTAGTGGATCTCCGGCATCTGACTCCAGACCTGCGCCATGATCATGCGTTCGATATAGGTGCTGACCTGGTAGTAGCGAAGCAGTGTCGGGGTGGGTAGCACCTTGGCGAACTTGTCGTACTGCGTGCGGGCCAGCGTGACCGTCTCTTCGTCCAGGTCGTACATCTTGTTGACAAACTGGCGCGAGCGGTCGGCGGTCATCGAGTCCTTTGACGTCGCGTAGGAATTCATCATCGCGATGCGCTTGTCCCACAGCGCGGCCAATCCCGCTTCGTACTCGCGGTACAACGGCCAGAATTTTGACGCCACGGAGTCGGGCAGCTGCAGCGCCTGGCCGATGACCTCGGCCTTGCGCTGGCGCAAGTTCATGCGCATGAGCGTAATCGGATCCATCCCGATCGCTTCGGCCGTGTTCTTCGGGGGCGCCCCGGCCGGCACAGCGCCTGTGGCCTGCTGCGCCTGCGCTGGGGCGAGCACGGCGAGGGCGGCAAGAGCGGCAAACACCACGGCAATACGCGAGTGCATCGGGACTCTTTCGAGACGGGTCGGGAGCAAAGCTACGCGCCGACGTGCCCGCCGCCATGGTCCTAAGGTGCCATCCGATCGTGTAGTTTTCCGCGCGTGAGAGTCCTGGTGGTGGGCGGCGGCGGCCGGGAGCACGCGCTCGTCTGGGCGCTGAAGCACGATCTCCCCGAGGCGACGCTGTTCGCCGCGCCAGGGAATCCCGGCACGTCGCAGCTTGGTACAAATCTCGAGGTTCCCGCCACAGCGATCGAAGCCCTGGTCGACGTCGTGCGCGAGCAGCGCATCGACCTCACGATCATCGGACCCGAGGCACCGTTGTCGCTCGGCCTTGCCGACCGGCTGCGTGCCGCCGGACGTCACGTGTTCGGGCCGAATCAGGCGGCCGCACAGATCGAGTCATCCAAGGCGTTCGCGAAGGACGTGATGGAGAAGGTGGGCGTGCCGACCGCGGCGAGCCGCACGTTTCGATCGCTCACGGATGCGCGCGACTATATCGATCATCATGCCACGCCGCTGGTCGTGAAGGCGTCGGGCCTGGCAGCCGGCAAGGGCGTCGTGATCTGCGCGACGCGCGACGAGGCGCGGCGCGCCGCCGAGACGATGCTGGAAGCGCTGGCGTTCGGCGAAGCGGGCCGCGAGATCGTGATCGAGGATTATCTCGAGGGCGAGGAGCTGTCGGTGCTGGCGCTGACGAACGGCGAGCGCCTGGTCATTCTCCCGCCGGCGCAGGATCACAAACGGCTGCTGGAGCACGATGCCGGCCCCAATACCGGCGGCATGGGGGCGTACTGCCCGGTGAACGTCTCGACGCCGGGGCTGCTCGAGCGCGTGCGGCGGGAAGTGTTCGTGCCCACGCTTGCCGAGCTGGCCGATCGGGGCATGCCGTATCAGGGCGTGCTGTACGCGGGACTGATGCTCGGCAGCGATGGCGCGATCAACGTGCTGGAATTCAACTGCCGGTTTGGCGACCCCGAAGCGCAGGCGGTGCTGCCGGTGCTGCCCGCGGGGTCGCTGGCGCACATCGTCGCGATTGCCGCGGGATCGTGGCGCCCGGGACGCACGGTGCTCCCGGCGGTCGGAAGCGCGGTGTGTACCGTGCTCGTGGCCCGCGGCTACCCTGACAAGCCTGAGACCGGCGCCGCGATCACGATTCCGGAGGACCTGAGCGACGACGTGCTGATCTTTCAGGCGGGTACATGCGCCGATCGGGACGGCACGATTCGCGTTGCGGGAGGCCGCGTGCTGGGGGTGACGGGGCTCGCCCGCTCCGTTCCGGCGGCCGCGACGAAGAGCGCCGCCGCGGCGGAGCGCATCGCGTTCGCCGGGAAGGCCTACCGTCGCGACATCGGATGGCGGGAGATCGCCCGTGCCGGAGCTGCCTGAAGTCGAGACCATCGTCCGCGACCTTGCGCCGCGGCTCGACGGATTCCGCATCGCCGACGCTCGCCTCAAGAAGACCGACGTGCTGCGCCGCGTCTCGAAGCAACGCCTGCTGTCGGTCCTCAAGGGAAACACGTTCGAAGCAGTCACGCGCCGCGCCAAGCACGCGGTGTTCCGGTTGGCGAGCGGCCATCGCATGGTCATTCA
Organism: Gemmatimonadales bacterium; assembly: GCA_035519195.1. Classification (GTDB taxonomy): domain Bacteria; phylum Gemmatimonadota; class Gemmatimonadetes; order Gemmatimonadales; family GWC2-71-9; genus AG25. Next base: position 5,047 of record DATIWU010000027.1, on the reverse strand, counting down.
GCCCCGCATGACCGGCGCGCTGATCGTATACGCAGCACCGCTGAGCGCGGACGACGAGAAGTACGCAGTGCTCGTCTGCACGCTCGAGGATGGACGGCTGTTCGTGTATCGCGACGTGCGGAGGCTGGGAACGGTATGGCTGCTCGACGAGCGGGCATGGGCTCAGTACACGAGCAAGATCGGGCCCGAGCCGCTGGAGGATTCGTTCACGCCGCTCGTGTTCACCGAGCGGCTGAAAGGCACTCGAGCCGCGGTGAAAAAGGCGATCATGGACCAGCGGCGGGTCGCGGGCGTGGGGAACATCTACGCCAACGAGGCGCTGTTCGAGGCCGGCATCGACCCATCGCGCGCCACGAACACGCTTTCACTGGAAGAATTCGCTCGCCTGCATGCGGCGGTGCGCGGAGTGCTGGAGCGCGCGGTGCGGGCATCGGGGACGACGGTCCGCGATTACCGCACGGGCACGGGTGAAAGCGGCTCGTTTCAGTTTCAGCTGAAAGTCTACGGACGCGGAGGAGAGTCGTGCGTGCAATGCGGCCGGCGGCTGTTCACGACGCATGCGATCGATCTGCGCGCGACGACGGTGTGTCCAAGTTGCCAACGGTGACTCGTTACTTCGATAGCAGGTCCAGCGCCGCGCGCGAATACGGCAACGATGACCGCACGGCCGCTCACCCTAGAGGAGCGGCACCAGGCGGGCGCGCGGTGGAATGCCCGGCTCGAGCTCCATGATGCCCACCGATGGCTTGAGATCGAAGCGCGCCTGCCCCGCTCCACCAGGATTCATGACCGTGACCGTCCGATTGATCAGCTCGAGCAGCGGGCGGTGGGTATGGCCATACACGATGATCTCGGCCCGGGGAAACGCGGCCACAAGCCGGGCCGGCGTCGGGCTGCCGCCCGCTCCGTCGGGCAGATCGTGACCGTGCGTGACGACGATGTCGAATCCATCGAGCTGCAGGGTGGCGACGGCGGGAACCCTGGCCTGGATGTCCGGCGGGTCCACGTTGCCCCACACCGCCGTGACCGGCGCGAGTGCCTCGAGCGCCAGCATGACCTCCCACGCGCCGATGTCGCCGGCGTGCAGGATGTGATCGACTTCCTCGAATATTCCAAACACTTCGGGACGCAGGAACCCGTGGGTGTCCGAGATGACGCCGAGCCTCACTTCGCCGGCGCGGGCTGCCCCAGCTCGTCGGCGATGCGCTTCGCGCGATACACCGTGCGGAGCGCGCCGCGAATCGCGGCCTCATGGACGGCGACCGCACGCGCCGTGACATCCGTGTAAATGAAGTCCCCCGGGAGGCTCTCGATGTTGCCGTCGAAGATCAGGCCCACGAGCTTGCCCGACTTGTCGATCACCGGACTGCCCGAATTGCCGCCGATGATGTCGTTCGTCATCACCATGTCGAGCGGGGTGCCCAGATCGAAACCGGCGGGCGGCGACGCCCAGCGCGGCGGCAGCGCGAACGCCTCGTTGTTCGGGTTCGACTCGTGGCGGTCGTACAGGCCGTAGAACGTCGTGTAGTACGGCGCGGTCGTGCCGTTGTACTCGTATCCCTTCACCACGCCGTCGGCGAGCCGCAACGTGAACGTCGCGTCGGGCGGCACGGTCGGCCCGTATACCTCGAACAGCGCGCGCGCCAGCTCGCCGGTCTTGGCTTCCTCCTGCTGCTGCAGGCCGCGGTACTGCTGCAGGATCGGCCGCATGCGCGGCAGCAGGTCACGCACCAGCTTGAGCGCGGGATCGTCCGAGGTCATGATCTGCCCGGGCTGGCTGAGCAGGGCCACGCGCTTCGCCGAATCGGGGATGATCGACCCGGCGACGATCGCCTGCGCCGCGTCGCGCGGGCTCTTCCCACCAAGCGCTTCCTTGAGCCAGGGATCGTCGCCGACCAGGTGGACCGCGTCTTCGAGCTGCGCCGCCAGGATCTGCCCGTCGAGCGCGGGATCGATATTCGCTTTCGCGACGTCGTCCCTGATCTCGCGCAGCACGCTGTCGGGCGGCGGCATGGGGCCTGACACGGCCTGGGCGTAGCGGACGAGGGACAGCGCGGTGGCGAGCGTCTGCGAGCGCAGCAGCCCGCCCTGATTCAGCGCATTGATCGTCGGGGCGAGCTTCGCGATCTGCCCGCGCAAATCGGCGATCTCGTCCCACAGCTTGCCGTACTGGCTCGCCAGCTCCGGCTTGGCCATCACGGCAGCGCGGAATTTCCGCTCGAACGCCACCTTCCGGCCCATCAGCTCCGGATCGCGCAGGCCTTCGAGCTCCCCGCTGAATGATTTCAGCGAGTTCTGAATCTCGAAGTACTCGTTGATGTGCTTCTCGCGGGTGTCCGGATGGCGCGTCATGTAATCGGCGAGAATGCGCCCGCGACTCTCGAGCATGCGGACCACGAACGGATACTGCTCATCGCGCCGGTGCACGAGCTGCGCGACAGTGCGGAGCCGTGAGGTCGAGCCCGGGTTACCGATCACGAAGACGGGGTCGCCCTCCTTCGCGCCGGAATCGCTCCAGGCAAAGAATTCCTGGGGCTTGAGCGGTTTCTGCTGGTCGTCGTACACGCGGAAGAACGACACGTCCAGGTCGTACCGAGGATACGTGAAGTTGTCCGGGTCGCCGCCGAAGTAGCCGATGGCTTTCTCGGGCACGAACACGAGCCGCACGTCCGTGTAGCGACGGTAGCAGTACAGCGAGTAGCGCCCGCCGTAATACAGCGTCGTGACATCGCAGCGCAGATGCGTCGAATCGCTCAACCGCTGCTCGAGTTGCTCGATGGTTCGCTCCCGCGCGCCCATCTGCTGGTCGGGCGGCAGCCCGGGCGTCTCCCCGCTCGTCACTTCGCTCGTGACGTCGCGGAGCAGCACGAGCTGATCGACATAGAGATCGGGGACGCGTCGCTCGTCCTGCGGTTTCTCGGCGTAGAACCCCTTCGTCAGCAGATCCTCGCCCGGTTTCGACACGGCCGATGCCGATTCCCGCGCGCAGTGGTGGTTCGACATCACGAGGCCCGAGCCCGACACGAATGAGGCCGTACAGTTGGGCAGGCGGAGCGCGGCGAGGCGCGCGTGCGCGAGCCAGGCGGGCGACGGCGTGAATCCGTACTCGCGCTGGAAATAGTCGAGCGGCGCGTTCTCGAACGTCCACATCTTCCCCGTGTCGAACCGGCCCGGCTCGACGGTCGTGTCCACGTTACCGACGTCGAACGCGGCCGCCGCCGGTGCTGGCGCAGCAGCGGCGGGGGCCGGCGCCGCGGGGGCGGGGGCGGGGGCGGCTGCCGGAGCAGGAGTGGCCGTCTTACCGCGAGGCGAGCATCCGGTGGCGATGAGCGCCGCGGACACGAGTGCGAGAACCGGCACGTTGGTACGCATCAGGATTGTCCTTGCCAGCGAGGAACGAGCGTAGCCTCGACCCCGAGATGATCGAGCACACGCTGCACGATGAAATCCACGAGCTCGGAAATCTGCTTGGGACGATGATAAAACCCGGGCGCGGCAGGCATGACCACGGCGCCCGCTTCCGCCAGGAGCGACAGGTTCCGCAAATGGACGAGCGAGAGCGGCGTTTCGCGCGGCACGACGACGAGCTTGCGGCGTTCCTTCAATACCACGTCGGCCGCGCGCTCGATGAGGCTGCGGCTCGCGCCCTGAGCGATCGCGGACACCGTGCCCATCGAGCATGGGCAGATCACCATGCCCGCGCTCTCTCGAGATCCCGACGCCGGCGCGGCACCGCGATCGCCGTCATCGAATCGCAGCACGGTCCGCCAGTCGCCGCCGGTCGCCTGCTCGAGCCCCCGCTCATCCGCGATGCCGCATTCCTCCGCGAGCAAGCGCCAGCCGTGCGACGACACGAGGAGCCATGTTGGCACGGCATGCGTGGCAAGGACCTGGAGCAACCGAACCCCATAGGCCACGCCTGAGGCTCCGGTGATCGCCAGAATGACGGGCTTGGTCATCGCCCGCGGCGGTTCGGCGTCGGACTGCGCTTCGGGTGCGCGGGCGGGCGGGGCGGAGCCGGGAAGCGTGAAGGGGGAGGCGGGATGCGTGTCGGATCGATGCGATCACGCTTCCCGCTTCCCGCCTCCCGTTTCCCGTGCTTCATACGATCCGATCTACGAGGGCGCCGAGAAATACGACGATCGCAATCAGTCCGTTGGCGCCGAAAAAGGCCGCATCGAGCCGCGACAAGTCGGTGGGATGCACGAGCTGATGCTCGTACGCCATGATCGCCGCGCCGATCGCCACGCCCACGTAGTACGCGAGGCCCAGGTGCCCACCAAACCCGAACGCGATCAGTGCCAGCACCGCGATGCCGTGAAGGAGCTTGGCGATCACGATGCTGCGCGGCCGGCCCATTCGCACGACGAGCGACTTGAGCCCCTCGGTGCGGTCGAATTCCTCGTCCTGTAGCGCATAAAACACGTCGAAGCCGCCGACCCAGCAGGTCACCGCCAGCGCACCGACCGGCAGGAGCCACCACGGGTCGCTCCAGCGCCCCGTAACGGCGAGATAGCCCGCGGGAGTCGCGATCCCGTCGGCCAGGCCGAGCCAGAGGTGCGACCAGTGGGTGAAGCGCTTGGTGTAGCTGTACGCTGAAATGAACAGCAGCGCGACCGGCGCGAGCGCGAAGCACAAGGGATTGAGCGCCCAGGCGCACCACAGGAACAGTACCGCCGCACACAGCACGGCGGCCGAGGCCTGCGCCAGCGTGAGCCGGCCGGACGGCAGCTCGCGATTTCTGGTCCGCGGGTTCTTTGCGTCGATGGCGCGATCGGCGATGCGATTGAATCCGAGCGCCACGAAGCGCGCGGCGGTAAACGCGAGCACGGATAGGCCGACCACGCGCCACGTGACCGGAGCAACCAGCGACGCCGCAATCACGCCCAGCAGTGTGAACGGCAGCGCGAATACGGTATGCGGGAGCCTGACAAAGTTCGCGTATCGAATCAGCAAGGATTCGCCGGCGAACGTTTGTCCTTCTCTAGAGTTCAATCCCCAACTCCCCCCACAGCGCGTCGATCCGACGTTTGGTCTGTTCGTCCAT
>DATIWU010000026.1:0-23962 GCA_035519195.1 Gemmatimonadales bacterium | reverse complement strand
CGGTCCTTGAACACCTGGGGAATCGTCACTGCGACCCAGTCGAGCGGCAGGAACAGCGTGTCGCGCGCGAGGTAGGGGCCGAGTGACATGGAGTAAATGGCCCCGCGCGCCCGGACGAACGGCATGCCCAGCTGGAAAATGAACGTTGTGTTCCCGAGCCCGACGGTGGCCTCGGAGCCATCGAGGGTAACGGTCAGGTTGAGCGCCGCAATGAGCGGCGGCAGCGGAACCGCGGCGCCGCCTCGTTCCGTGGTCACCGGAACGACCGTTTCGCCCCGCGGTGTCGCGATCGCGATCTGCGCCGGCGCGACGAGCGCGGCAAGGAGCAGGAGCATCACGTCTTGCCTCGGTTGCGAAGCGCCCGCGCCATCTCGCGATCGGCGTCGCGACGCTTCAACTCATCGCGCTTGTCATGGACTTTCTTGGCGCGAGCGAGCGCGATGGCCACCTTGGCGACTCCATCCTTGAAATACAGCTCGAGCGGAACGAGCGTCAGGCCACGCTGCGTCGTTCCCCCGATCAGCTTGCGGATCTCGCGTTTGTGCAAGAGTAACTTGCGCGAGCGCGCCGGCGGCGGGTTGTTGTAGCTGCCCGGCCCGTAAGGGGAAATCGTCATTCCCTCGAGCCAGACTTCGCCGTTCCGGACGTGCGCGTACGCCTCGCCCAGACTCGCCTTGCGCTCGCGCAGCGATTTCACTTCCGTGCCCGTGAGGACGAGGCCGGCCTCCCAGGTTTCCAGGAGATGGTAGTCATGTCGCGCCCGTGGATTCCGGGCGATGGAGAGCTTGTCCACCGCGAGACCGGCAAGATAGAAACCCACCAAAGAGTGGTCAAGCCAATAGTTGACTTGCAGTTATACCGCCGTCTATCTTTTCCCGTTCCCTCAGGCCGAAGTGGTGGAACTGGTAGACGCGCTGGCTTCAGGAGCCAGTGGGCGCAAGCCCGTGGGGGTTCGAGTCCCCCCTTCGGCATGTGAAAGCAAAAGGCCCGGCATGCGGGCCTTCTTGGTTTGCGGTCTCCCTTGACGTCTCTTCTCGACGTCTTTCTCTCGACGTCTTTTCTTGACGCCTTCTAGTATCTCGGCATTTCCGGGTCCACATTCACGGCCCACGCGTCGATCCCCCCAGCCAGCATCCGCGCCTTCTGGAATCCGGCGGCACGCAGAATCTCGAGCGCCTTCACCGCCCGGGCGCCGTGGTGGCAGTGCGTGACGATCTCGGCGTGATCATCGAGCTCGCGCAGCCGATTGGGCAAGTCACCCAGCGGAATGAGCTTGGCACCCTCGATGCTCGCGATTTCGGCCTCGTGCGGCTCGCGCACGTCGAGCACCAAGACCGGTTTTCCCGCATCGAGCTCTTCCTTCAGGTCGAGCGCGGTCACCTCGGCGCCGGGATATGCCGGCTCCGGAGTGACGCCGCAGAACGCCTCGTAGTCGATCAATGAGGTGATCGTCGGATTCCGGCCGCACACCGGGCAATTCGGATCCTTCTCGAGCTTGAGCTCGCGAAACTTGAGCCGCAGCGCATCGAACAGCACGAGACGCCCGATGAGGGTTTCGCCATTGCCGATGACCAGCTTGATCGTCTCGAGCGCCTGAATCGAGCCGATGATCCCCGGCAGCACGCCCAGCACGCCACCCTCCGCGCAGGAAGGAACGAGTCCGGGGGGCGGCGGCTCAGGGTACAGGCAGCGATAGCACGGTCCTTCTTTCGCGTAGAACACCGACGCCTGGCCCTCGAACCGGAAAATCGAGCCGTATGCATTGGGTTTGCCGAGCAGCACGCAGGCATCGTTCACGAGATAGCGGGTGGCGAAATTGTCGGTGCCATCGGCGACGATGTCGAAATCCTTGATGATGTCGAGCGCGTTCTCGGACGTCAGTCGCGTCTCGAATCCCTCGACCTGCACGTTGGGATTCAGATCCCTGATGCGGCGACGCGCCGATTCGAGCTTCGACACGCCGACCGTCGAGGTTCCGTGCACGATCTGACGCTGCAGGTTGGTCGAGTCGACCACGTCGAAGTCCACGAGGCCGATCGTGCCCACGCCGGCCGCCGCGAGATACAAGGCGGCGGGCGATCCCAGGCCGCCCGCACCGACGAGCAGCACGCGCGCGGCCTTGAGCTTTCGCTGCCCCTCGAGCCCCACGTCCGGGAGAATGAGGTGGCGTGAGTAACGGAGAATCTCTTCGTGCGAAAGCTTGGGCAGGGACGGCGCCGCAGGACGGCGCGTCGCGGCGCCAATCGTTCCCGTGCCCGCCGTCGTCCCCGCACCACCCGCGATGCTCGGAATGATCGACACGGTGTCACCGGAGGTGACCCGAGTGTCCTGCTGGGCGAGATGACGGATATCCCGGTCGTTCACGTACACGTTCACGAAGCTCCGCAGCCGCCCGTCCTCGGCGAACAGATGGCGCCCGAGCTCGGTATGGTCGCGGGTGAGCCGCTCGAGCAACTCGCGCACGTTCCCACCCTCGAGCTCGAGCGTGTCCTTGCCGTCCACGAAGGGACGGAGGGGAGTGGGGATCAGGACCGTCACTGCCATGCAACCTTCCGTTCTTCTTGCGTAATGGATTCCTCTTGAAACGTCGAGCGATCGTCCACGAGCCGCCAGCTGCGAACGTCATCGGCACGTCCCGCCGCGACCCTCACAATCACATAGCTCCACCACGGCAACGCGTGTTCCCGATCGAACTCGGAAGGTTGCGCCGGATGATCGGGATGCGAGTGATAGATCCCAACGATGTCGAGGCCCGCCGCATCGAGCTCGGCCTGCGCCCGCATGTAGTCTTCCGGGTCGATAAGATAGCGATTATGCGCCGAATCGGTCCGGGTATTCGTCACCGGCACGAGCCGCGTCACGCGCGTGCTCTCGCCCTGCTTCGAGCCGGCCAGGAGCCCGCAGGTCTCCCGCGGATAGTCCTGCTCACCCTGGCGGCGGATCGCCGCGACGAGCTTCGCGTCGAGCAGCAACGTCATGGTGCGGTGCCCTCGAGCCGCTCACGTTCGCTCAAGTACCGCAGCCCCGAATCCGGACCGATCACCACGGTCAGGTCTGTCGCGGGCCGTCGCGAGCCGCCCTGGGCGGTCGTGACGCGTTCCGCTGCGACCACCGCGGCCCCGGCCGACCAGCCAACGAAGAGTCCGGCTTCGCGCGCGAGGCGGCGAACCATCGCCTCTGCATCTTCCGTTGCGATGAACTCGGTGCGGTCCGGGATCGAGGGATTGTAGATCCCCGGAACGATCGCCGTGGCCAGATGCTTCAAGCCCTCGAGCCCATGAAATGGGCCCTCCGGCTGCACCGCGACCAGCTCGATGTTCGGATTGAGCTCGCGCAACCGGCGACCGGCGCCCATGAGCGTTCCCGTGGTGCCGAGTCCGGCGACGAGGCGCGTGACGCGCCCCTCGGTCTGACGCCAGATCTCTTCCGCAGTGGTGCGCGCGTGTGCGTCCGGATTCGCGGGATGGTTGTACTGATCGGCATACCAGTAGCGATCGGGTTGTGCGGCGGCCAGCGACTGCGCGTGCCGGATGGCGCCATCCGTGCCTTCGAGCGGGTCGGTATAGATGGTTTCGGCCCCGTAGGCCTCGAGCAGGGCCTTCCGTTCCACGCTGGCGTTCGCCGGAACACACAACGTGACGCCGATCCCGGCGGCCGCGCCGAGCATGGCGTACGCGATTCCGGTGTTCCCGCTCGTGGCGTCAAGCAGACGCTTTCCCGGCAACTCGCCGCGAGCTATCCCATCGCGCAGAATGAACAGCGCGGGCCGATCCTTCACGCTGCCGCCCGGATTGAACCACTCGGCCTTGAGAAAGACGGGCGGACCGGCGGATGGGCGGATCGGCGGATCGAGCGGGAGCAACGGCGTGTTCCCGACAAGACTCCACAATGTCGGCTCGATAGAGGCTCCACCGACCGCCGGTCCGCCGGTCCGCCGATCCGCCGCGGTCTTCACTCACTCCCCTTGACGATCGGCGCTCCCACCAGATTGCCCCATTCCGTCCACGAGCCATCATAGTTCCGAACCTTGTCCACTCCAACCAGGTATTTCAGCGCGAACCAGGTATGACTCGAGCGTTCGCCGATGCGGCAGTACGCAATCACCTCGTCGCGGTCGAGCACCCCTGCCTGGCGGTACAGACGCTCCAGCTCCTCGCGCGGCTTGAACGTGCCATCGGGAGCCACGGCTTGCGCCCAGGGCACGTTCCGCGCACCGGGTATATGCCCCGGGCGTTGGGCGGTTTCGGTCATGCCTGGCGGAGCGATGATATCACCCAGGAATTCGGCGGGCGAGCGCACGTCCACTAGGCCGATCGACTTGCCGCGCAGCGCCCGCTCGATATCGGGACGCTTGGCCCGCAGTCCGCTATTGGCGCGCTTTGGCGTGGGATACGTCGTCCGCGCCACGTTGGCCGGCGTGGTGACGAGGGGACGCCGCTCCGCAACCCATTTCGCGCGTCCGCCGTTCATCAGTCGGGCATGCTTGTGACCGTAGAGCTGCAGTAGCCAAAACGCGAACGCGGCGAACCAGTTGTTGTTGTCGCCATAGAGCACGACGGTCGTTTTCGGCGTAACCCCGGCCGCGCTCATCAGGTCGGCAAACGCGCGCGAATCGGGAATGTCCCGCCGCAACCGATCGTTCAGCTGCGATTGCCAGTTCCATCCCACCGCACCCTCGAGGTGGCCCGAATCGTACGCCGTCGTGTCCACATCCACTTCGATCAGCCGAACTTCGGAATCGTGGAGATGCGCCGCGACCCATTCAGTCGAGACCAGCACCTCGGGATGTGCGTAGTCCACCATAGTGTCTTCCCCCTGTGGCTCTCCAAATACGATAGCAAAACCCGACGTTGCCTGTCGGGTTTGGAATCAAAAAAAACAATGTCGTGGTAAGGCTAGTTCCCGACCAATACTCCAGTAATCTGATAGACCGTCGGCTCGTCGTGCTTCGTCAGGTCGGCGAGGGAGATGCTCGATAGCAGCTCATTAATCCGCTGCTCGAGCATCCGCCACACCGGCCGGATGCTGCACGACGCGTCGCGGCTACATCGGTGCGGGTCGACAGGGTGGGCGTCGCAGTTGACTTCGAAGGTGACGTGCTCTGAGGCGGCGATAACGTCTTTGACAGTGACATTCTCGGGAGACCGGGCAAGCTGGTACCCGCCCTTTGCTCCCCGAACGGACTCGACCAATCCCGCGCGCCGCAGGCGCAGCAGAATCTGTTCGACATAATCATGGGGCAGCCGCTCCTGCTCGGCCAACTCCCGAGCGGCAACGGGGCCCTCACCCGCCCGTCTAGCCAAGGTGAGCGAAACGATCAGGCCGTACTCGCCCCACGTCGTGATCCGCATGCCCCAATATGCGATGCGATATGTCGGGTTTCAATGCCTGAGCGCGCTCAAGGCGTGGTTCGGCGGGCTCCGGGAACCCCAAGTTCAGTCATGGCACGGAGGTCGAGCACTTCGTCGAGCTCGGCATCGGTAAGCAAGCCCTTCCCTTTCACCAGCTCCCGGACCGTGACGTTCTGGGCGACTGCCTCCTTGGCCAATCGCGCGGCTTCGGCGTAGCCAATCCGCGGCGCGAGGGCGGTGACGATCGCGGGACTGCGTTCCAGCCAATAGGCGCACTGGTCCGGATCGGCCGTGATGCCCCCGACGCACCGCTCCGCGAATACGCGGGTCGCGTGCGCCAGGATCAGCATGCTGAACAGCAGATTGTGCGCAATCACCGGCATCATGACGTTGAGCTCGAGCTGCCCCGCCTCAGCGGCCACGGCCACCGTGACGTCATTTCCGATCACCTGATAGCAAACCATGTTCACCATCTCGGCGATCGAAGGATTCACCTTGCCCGGCATGATGCTCGACCCGGGCTGCACGGGAGGCAGATGGATCTCGGCGAAGCCGGTGCGAGGACCCGACGCAAGCAACCGGATGTCGCTCGCGATCTTCCCCAAGTCCGCGGCATACGCGCGAAGCGCGCCCGAAAAACCTGCCGCATCGCCGAGAGATTGCATCAGCTGCACTCGATCGGCACCCTCGCGGAGCGTGAGTCCGGTGATCTCCTGGAGATGTCGCACCATGAGCTTGGGGTATGCCGGCTCGACATTGAGCCCGGTCCCCACGGCGCTGCCGCCAATTCCGAGCTCGCGCAGCGGATCGGCGGCGCGCGCGACCCGCTCGCGATCGCGTTCACAAGTGTGCCCGTACGCCGTGAATTCCTGGCCGAGGCGAATCGGGGTTGCGTCCTGCAGGTGCGTCCGGCCGGACTTGAGAATCGCATCGAACGCCTGGCCCCGGGCCAGGAACGCCCGGGCAAGCTGCTCCTGCGCTTCCAGCAGGGCGGGCATTTCGAGCAGCACGGCGAGTCGAATCGCCGTGGGGATGACGTCATTCGTGGACTGCGCCATGTTGACGTGGTCGTTCGGATGAACCGGAGTGTACTCGCCGCGCCGGCCGCCGAGCAGCTCGTTGGCGCGATTGGCGAGCAGCTCGTTGCAATTCATGTTGTGCGACGTGCCCGCCCCTGCCTGGTAAGGATCGACCACGAACTGGTCACGATGTTCCCCCGCCAGAACCTCGTCCGCCGCCTGCACGATCGCGTCGGCAAGCCGGCGCTCGAGCCGGCCCGTGTCGCGATGGGTGAGCGCCGCGGCCTTCTTGATGGCGATCACCGCGTCGACGAAGCGTGCCAGGGGCAAGAGACCGGAAATCGGAAAATTCTGCCGGGCCCGCTCGGTCTGAATGCCATACAGCGCGTCCGCGGGCACGGCAAGCTCACCCAGTGGGTCACGTTCCGTACGAAACGCGCGTGCGGGCGCACTCGTCCGCTCGGTACGCGCACCATCGGTATCGAGCCAGGAATCAGGCGAAAGCATGCCGAGAATCTAAGGGATAATGCATCGAGCGGCGCCGAACCATAGACGCGATGTACGCCTTTTCCTTCGTGTTGGCGAACTTCGGGATGGCGATGGCGGCGAGAATGCCGATGACGACCACCACGATGAGCAGCTCGCCCGTTTGACGGCGCTTACGGCCGCCACGATAATGCCGTCAGGCGCCTACCAACCGCGGAGCCACCTTCATGAACGAACCCCGCATCCCGCCCATCGCTCCCGACGCCGCCGACCCGGGCGTTCGGCCCATCTTCGAGACGTATCTCAAGGAGCGCGGCAACATTCCCAACATGTTCCGCACGGTGGCGATCCGGCCGCCGCACCTGCGGACCATGATCGAGCATTTCCGCACGGTCATGAACGAGGGAACCGTTTCACCGCTGCTCAAGGAATTGCTGTGGGTCCGCATCTCGCAACTGAACCGCTGTCGGTATTGACTGAATTCGCACACCGTCCTGGCAGGACGGAAAGGCGCGAGTGCCGAGCTGCTCGATGCGATTCAGGATTCGGGAGACGCGCAGGACCTGCCGGGGCTCGCGCCAGGTTGGCGCACCGCCCTCGAGTATGCCGATGTCGTCCATGGCTCCGGACACGACGTGTCGGACGAGCTGTACGCCCGCCTGCGCGGCATGTGGGATGATGGGGAGATCGTCGAGATCACCCTCGTGATCGGAATGGCGGAATACTTCAATCGGTTCAACGACAGCCTGCGCGTCGAGCCTACGAAGTAGGCGCGCTCAACTGTCGGGCGTTTTCCGCCGGCGAGCCCAGCCGATCTTGAACAGCTCTCCAGCGGCTCGATAGCCGACGCTACGAATCAGCGCAATCCCGCCGAGCACGGCGAGGAGGATCGTCGTGTAGAACCGCCAGAGCACGAGCATGCTTACCTGGCGCCCGCCAAAATCCCCCGCAAACCCGGAGAGGAACGCGACCTCGATCCCACCGCCACCCGAGGGCAGCGGCACGACCAGCGGGGCGTGCAGCAATGCCAGCGAGCCAAAGAACATCGGCGCGAAGGGGGGGTGCGGCCGCAGATCCATCGCGAGCGCGGGGAGAATCAGGGAACGGGCGGCAATGCTGATGGCCGTCAGGATAATGCCGAGCCCCAAAGCCCAGACCGGCGCGCGACGCACGTGCGCCAGCGCCACGCGCCACTGGCGTCGCACGCGATGGCGGATCATTCCCGCGCGCGCCATGCGCTGCAGCATGTAAATGACCAGCAGCAGGATGAGCGCGACCAGTTCCACGGCCACGAGCTGTTCCGCGCGATGGCGCCGGAGCCAGTGACGCGCGGCAATCTGCCAGTCCGGCACGTAATAGGCGACGAGTAACACGCCGAGCAGCACGAACACGGGCCATTCGGCCGCGACCTCGACGCCGATCGCGACGAGACTCTTCACCGGCCGGACGCGGGCCTCGTTGAGTCCCAGAAAGCGAGCCGGCTCGCCGCCGAGCCGATTCGGGGTCAGTGCGGAGGCTGCTTCACCGTACAGGTTGAGCCGTACGGCGCTGGCGAAATCCAGCCTGCCCCCGGACGCCCACACCGCGAGCTGAATCCGCCAGGCTCGCACCACGGTGTCGATCACGAGCAGTGCGAGCGCGAGAAGATGCGTCACCTCGACTGGCGGCTGTCAGTCAGAACAGTCTCCCAGCGGGTAGAGAAACCCACAATGCGGGCAAGGATTTTTGCACCCCCAGGGCTTGCGCTGCACGAATCCGCCGCAGCGCAGGCAGGTGGGACGGTCGTCAGACCGGCCGGGCCGCTCCGGTGAGGAAGGGGTTCTGGCGGCGTTCGCGCCCAATCGTGGTTTCCGGTCCATGACCGCTGTACACGATCGTATCATCCGGCAGCGTGAGCAACTCCCTTTCGATACTGCGCATCAGCGTGTCGGCGTCAGCCCCGAAGAGGTCCGTGCGGCCGATGGATCCCTGAAACAGCACGTCTCCCGTGAACACCACGCCCTGCCCCGCCAGGGAGACGCTTCCGGGGGAATGGCCCGGCGTCCAGCGGACCTGAAACCTGAGGCTCCCTACCGCGAGCGTCTCCCCCGGCACGAGATCGCGGTCGGGCGGCGGCAACCGATCGGCCTGCATGCCGAACGCGAGCGCCTGCTCCACGACATGATCGTACAGCAGCCGGTCGGCCGGATGGAGGGCAATGGGCAGGAATGGAGTGCCGAGCCGCTCCCGGACGCGGCCGGTTCCCAGCACGTGATCGACGTGGGCGTGGGTGATCCAGATGGCGAGTGGCGTCATGCGCGCGGCGGCCACGTGACGGACGATCAACTCCACGTCCTCGCCCGGATCGATGATCGCGCCGACCCGTGCGGCTTCGTCAACCACGAGATAGCAGTTTTGGACGAGCTGCCCGTTCGGGATCTGCACGACGTTCATGAGGCGATCGCGGCCGCCTCGGTCTTGCCTTTTTCACGCAGTACGGCGAGGTACTTCTCGACCGCGAGCGCAGCGGTCGTTGCATCACCGACGGCCGTCGTGATCTGGCGCGTCAACTGACTGCGCACGTCGCCCGCGGCGAAGAGCCCCGGAATCGACGTCATCATACGCTCGTCCGTGATGAAGTGGCCGCTGACGTCGTGACGGAAGTGCTCCGTCAGCATGCCGGTATTGGGCTTGAAGCCGATGAAGATGAACACGCCCCCCACCTGGAGCTGCGAGTGCTTGCCCGTGAGCGTGTCCTCGAGCTCGAGGTGTTTCACGCCGGGAAGCTCGTCCCCAACCGCTTGCGTACGTCCCACGATCTCGAGCACGCGCTTGTTCCACAGTGGCTCGATTTTCGGATTCGCGAGCGCGCGCTCCTGAATGATCTTCGAGGCACGAAAGTCATGGCGCCGGTGGACGATGTAGACCTTGCTCGCGTAGCGCGTGAGGTAGTCCGCCTCTTCCACCGCCGCGTCACCACCACCGATCACGGCGAGCACCTCGCCCTTGAAAAACGCGCCGTCGCACACCGCGCAGTACGACACCCCCTGACCCGCGAACTCCTTTTCCCCGATCACCCCCAGCTTCACGGGCGTACCACCGGCCGTGAGAATCACTGCCGGCGCCCGAAAGACGCGCTCCCGGGCCGTGGTAATCTCGAAGCCGCCATCGGGCAGCCGTTGGATGCGCTCCACGGTGTCCGTCATGAACTCGGCGCCGAACTTGCGTGCGTGCTCGGCCATCTTCTGGGCCAGCTCGACACCTTTGATGCTCTCGAAGCCGATATAGTCCTCGATGAGATCGGTATTGAGCAGCTCGCCCCCCGGGGCCCCGCGCTCGATCACGAGCGCTTTCAGCATCCCCCGCCCGGCATACAGGGCCGCGCACAGGCCGGCCGGCCCCGCGCCAACAATGAGTACGTCGTAGGTGGTCTGGTTCTGGGTCATGGTTCCCTAATAATAGAACGGGCCAGTGTTCCTGGATGCGCGCGGCTATCTCAGGAGCCTGCCCCCATCGACGACCAGCGTGCTTCCGGTCACATAATCGCCGCCTTCGAGCAGGTAACACACGGCGCGGACGATGTCCTCCGGACTTCCCAGGCGCTTGAGGGGCGTGGTCTCGACGAGATGCTCCCGGGCCTCCTTGCTCCAGGTCTCGGGGACGAGCACGGCTCCCGGGGCCACCGCGTTGACCGTGATTTCGGGCGCCAGCGCCCGGGCAAGTCCCTTCGTGAGCATGACGACGCCCGCTTTACTCACGCAGTGCGGCACGTACTGCGGCCAGGGCTCGAACGCGGCCACGTCCGCGATGTTGATGATGCGACCTCGCGCCGGTCGCAGATGCGCGATCGCCCCCTGCGACACGAAGAACACCGCGCGCAGGTTCAAGTCGAGCGTCTCATCCCAGCTCTCCGGGGTTACCGCTTCCACGCGCTGCTGCGTCATGATCGCGGCCGAATTCACGACGATCTCGAGCCCGCCGAGGGCGCGCGCCGCGGTTCCGGCGAGCGCCTGGGCGGCCCGAGGATCGCGGAGATCGGCGCGCACCAGCTCCGCGCGTCTCCCCTGCTCCGCGATCGCGCGGGCGGTCTGTTCTGCCTCCCCGGATGAGCCGTGGTAGTGAACGGCGACGTCGCAGCCCGCGCGCGCCAGTCCGACGGCCAACGCGCGCCCTACCCTCCGTGCTCCCCCGGTGACCAGCGCGCGTTTGCCGCTGAGCTGCACGTCAGAATGCCCCCGCGCCGACGGGGATAATCGCACCCGAAATAGCGCGCGCTTCGTCGCTCGCGAGGAACAGCACCACCGCCACCAGATCGGCGAGCTCGACCCACTGGACACTGCTTCCCGTCATGGCGCGCTGGTTGTCGCCGGTGCGGAGCGTTCCCGGCGCCACCGCATTGACCCGGACGCCGCGCGACGCGAATTCGCGGGCCAGCCCGCGGGTGAGACCCGCGACGCCCGACTTCGCCGCGAGATACGGAGCCATCTGCGAATCGCCTCTCAAAACCGCGGCCGATGCAAAGTTGGTGATGGAACCGCCGCCGCGCGCGATGAGCGCCGGAAGCGCCGCTTGCGAGACGACAAACGCCGTCTTGAGGTTGATCGTGAGCTCCCGCTCGAGGATGTCCGGTGCGGCATCGAGCGTCGATCCGAAATAGGTGAAGCCGCCGGCCACGTTGATCAGGCCGTCCAGGCCGCCGAACGTGCGCACCGCCAGCGTTACCGCGCTCGCAGCACTGTCGGGCGTGGTGAGATCACCCGCCGCGCCACGTACGGATACGCCGGCCTGCGCGAGGTCCCGCACCCGGTCGTCCACGGCCGACGCGTTTACGTCGGCGATGACGAGATTCGCTCCGGCGCGGCCCAGCGCCTGTGCCACCGCGTGCCCCACCTGCCCGACCCGGCCTACGCCCGTGACCAGGACCGTCTTGCCGTGAAAGTCTGGGGGCACGTGTCCCTATTCCACGGCCGCCACGATGTCGCTCACCGGCGGGGTGCCGCGCTGCGCAAATCCGATCGTGCCGTCGCGCTTGACGAGGTAGACGCTCCGCTGGATGCCCTTGTCGTCGTCCTTCAGCGCATGATACGCACGCGCGATGGACCGATCGGGATCGGTGAGCAGCGGGAAATTGAAATTCATTTTCTTCACGTACTTTTCGTGACTGTCCAGGCCCGCCGGATTGACCCCGAACGGCTGAATGTCACGACCGGTGAACTGCGTCAACTCATCGCGCACGGCGGAGAGTTGGCGGTTTCACCCCGGGGTGTCGTTCCCGGGATAGAACACCAGGACGACGTGGGTCTTCGCGAGGAGGTCAGCCAGGCGATACGTCCGGCCATCGGAGGCGTGAGCCGTAAAGGCGGGGGCTTGCGACCCGAGCGGCAGCAAATCGCTCATGCGGTTCCCTTCGCGACGGGTGTGGAAGAACTCGAAACGCGTTGGCTTTCGTTTTGATCGCGCCGCGCCTCGAGGCGGTCGAGCCATGCGGACGGGATCTCGAGACCGCCGAGCGCGGCATGCGAGGTCCCGAACTCCGTTTCACCGTGCCAGTCGGAGCCGCCGCTGATCACGAGGTCCAGGCGGTCCGCGATGCGGGTGAGTCGCGCTTCGACGGCCACCGAATGGCTGGGGTGGCGGACCTCGACGCCATCGAGCCCCTGCCCGACAAACTGCCGGATCTGGGGCTCGGTGCCGTGATCGCCGAGGTGCGCCGCGACCGAGAGGCCGCCCACTTCGCGCACCAGGGCCGTGACGCGCTCGAGGGTGGGGAGCGGCTTCTCCACGAACGCCGCTCGTCCTTTGCCAATGAACCGTTCGAACGCCTCGTTGATGTCGCCCGTGATTCCCCGGTCGACGAGCGCGCGCGCAACATGGGGCCGGCCCACGGCGCCGTTGCCCGCGCGCGCCGCGACATCGGCGAGCTCGATAGCGAGCCCGAGTTGCTGGAGCTTTTCGACCATCTGCTCGCCGCGCCGGCGCCGCGCCGCCCGCGTCTCGAGCAGGAAGGACTGGAGCCGCTGGTCCTGGGCGGTGAGAAAGTAGCCGAGCACGTGCAGCTCGCCCCACGGCGCGCGGGTGCTGAATTCACACGCACAGATCACGCGAACGCCGAGCGGTTCTCCGGCGCGCGCGGCCTCGGCGACGCCGTCGGTCGTGTCGTGGTCGGTGAGCGCGATGGCCGACAGACCGGCGCGCCGCGCCTGGCGCACGACGTCCGCGGGCGGAGACTCTCCGTCCGAGGCCGTGGAGTGGCAGTGCAGGTCAACGTGCGCCGTAGGACCCCTCCGGCGATGTCCACGCGGGCTGGGATTGGGAGAACAACGACCGCAACTCGTGCTCCGACAACTCCTGCAGCGACGCATCCGGCATGCGGCTGCCGAGCGGTGAATACCGCGTGAAGCGGCGCTTGCGCTCCGGTCCCGTGCCGGACTCGAACACGAGGCCGAATTGATCCTTGTCGTAGATGGTCACGCGCCCCGATGGGTACACGTCCCATGTCTCACCGTTGACGACGATCGTGCGTCGCGCCATGCGCCTCAGAGTTCCTGCTCGGGTTCGTCCGGTATCGCGAGCGGGACTTCGGTCCACAGCTCCCAGGCGTCGGGAGCGTAGGTCGCGATCGTCTGGAGCTGCCGCTCGAGCTTCAGCTCCTCCGGCAATCTCGAGGCCTGCGCGCGGTGCGACATCTCGGTCGGGCTCTCGGAAAACTCGATGAAGAGCTGGGGATCCCTGGCGCTGCGAAACACCCAGATCCGCTGCCCTCGCGCCACAGCGAACTGGGCGAGCTGCCGCAGGACCGCAAGGTAATCGGCTTCGCCGGTGGGCGGCACCCGAACCCGGGAAGCCGTCAGCGCACGGGGAAGTGCATTCGGGGCGCTCATACCGCGCCCTCGGGAAAGTTCTCGAGCAGCGCCTTGACGTCTGCAAGGAACCGATCGGCATCGGCGCCATCGACCACGCGATGATCGTAGGACATCGACACCATCCCCATGGTGCGGATCGCCAGTGCTTCCGCGCCGTCCAGCACCACGACTTTGGGGCGGCGCTCGATCGCGCCCACACCGAGAATCGCGACCTGCGGCTGATTGATGATCGGCGCGCCCGCGTACGACCCGAACACTCCGGGGTTCGTGATCGTAAACGTGCCCCGCTGCACGTCGTCGGGTAAAAGTTTCTTGGTGCGCGCCCGCTCTCCCAGATCATTGATCGCGCGCGCCAGGCCCATGAGCGATAACTCATCCGCGTGCTTTACGACGGGCACGATCAATCCCCAATCCAGCGCCACGGCAATGCCAACATTCACGTCGGCGCGGTAGATGATCTGATCGCCCGATACCGCGGCGTTGACGATCGGGTGCTTGCGGAGCTGTTCGGCGCAGGCCTTGGCAATGAACGCGAGGAATGTGAGCTTGACGCCGCGCTCGAGATACGAACTCTTGTGCTTCGCGCGCAGCTCGGCGACGCGCGTGTAGTCCACCTCGAAGAAGCTCGTCACGTGCGCCGAGATGCGGCGCGACATGATCATGTGATCCGCGGTGATTTTGCGGATCTTCGAGAACGGCTCGACGCGGTCGCCGGGCCAGGGCTCAACCGACACTGCGGCGGCCGGTGAGACAGCGGCTGGTGAGACGGCGGCCGGTGAGACGGCGGTCGGGCGGGTGGCGCGCTGGTCGATGAAGCTCAGGATGTCCTGCTTCGTGACACGTCCGCCCAGGCCACTCCCCGGGATCGCGCCAATATCGACGTGATGCTCGGCGGCGATCTTTCGTACCAGGGGCGTCGATTTCTTGCGCAGCCGGTCTTCGGCGGTGTCGGTGGCGGGTGGCGCGACTGCCGACGGAGCGACGGGCGGTGGAGCGACCGCAGAGGCGGCGGCCCCCGGAGCAGCCGGCGCCCGCGGCGGCGGCGCTGCTGCGGACGGGGCTGCCGCCGGAGCGGGCGCCGCGTTCGGCGGCGGCGGTGCAGCGGGCGCCGCGGCGACGGTCGCGCCCTTGTCAGTCTCAATCACCGCGACGAGCGTCTGCACGGGAACCGTCTGTCCCTGCTGCACCTTCATTTCCGCGAGCACGCCGGCCGCCGGCGACGGAATCTCCGCGTCCACCTTGTCGGTCGAGATCTCGAACAGGGGCTCGTCGCGCTGCACCTGGTCGCCGACCTGCTTGAGCCACTTCGAGACGGTCCCCTCGGCGATGGACTCCCCCATCTGGGGCATCAGGACTTCAACGCGAGCCATATCCCGTCCTCAATATTTCGCGAGCCACCGCGCCGCCTTCACAATGTCGTCCGTTTGCGGGAGCACGAAGTCCTCCAGGGTCGGCGCGTACGGCAGCGGCACGTCATGGGCGGTCACCCGCATGATCGGGCCATCGAGCCACTCGAATGCCTGCTCGTTGATGCGCGCCGTAATTTCCCCCGCGAGCCCTCCGGTCCGTGTGTCCTCGTGCACGATGAGCACCTTGTTGGTCTTCCGCGCGCTCGCCATGATGCTCGCGTCGTCCAGGGGCAAGAGCGTGCGGAGGTCGAGCACCTCGACCGAGATCCCATCGGCTTTCGCGAGCTCCTCCGCTGCCTCGAGCGATTTCCACACGGTGGCGCCGTAGGTAACGATCGAAACGTCCTTCCCTTCGCGCGCCACGCGCGCGCTCCCGATCGGCGTGAGCACGTCCTCGTCGTCCGGCAGCGTTTCCTTGATGCGCCGGTACAGCCACTTGTGCTCCAAATAGAGCACCGGATCGTCGTCGCGCACCGCGCTTTTGATGAGTCCTTTTGCGTCTCGCGCGGTCGCCGGATACACGATCTTCAGGCCAGGGGTGTGAAAGAAGGCCGCCTCCACGTTCTGTGAATGAAACGGACCCCCCCGAACGTATCCGCCGCACGGTCCCCGAACCACGATAGGCGTCGGCAGGCCGGCCCGATACCGGGCCGTTGCCACGTAGTTCGTCAGCATGTCGTAGGCACAGGAAATGAAATCGATGAACTGCATCTCGGCGACCGGGCGAAGTCCCATGTGTGCCGCGCCCGCGGCCGCGCCGACGATGGCCGCCTCCGCGATCGGGGTATCGATCACGCGCGATTCTCCGAAGTGCTCGAGGAATCCTTCGGTCACCTTGAACGCGCCGCCATAGCGGCCGACATCCTCGCCCAGGATGAACACCCGATCGTCGTGCTCCATCTCCTCCCAGAGCCCCTGGCGCAGCGCCTCGAGATACGTGATCTCGGCCACTAGAGTCGTCGATACCAGAGCAGGGGCGCGGCGCCCGGTTGGGTGAGGACGCCCGGGAGCGCGGATGCGGCGGCAGGCAACGGGTCATCGATGCAGGAGGCGAGCGCGGCGTCGATCTCTGCCGCCACGGCACGATCGATCTCCGTCAATGCGGGAGCCGTTGTCCAGCCCCGCTCCACGATGCGCTTTGCATATCGGTCGATCGGGTCATTGTCCTTCGCCCAGCGATCGATCTCCCCGGGCGGAACGTAGCTCTGGTTGTCGTGCTCCGCGTGTCCTTTGCGGCGATACGTCTTCACTTCGATGAACTGTACGCCGGCGCCGCTCCGTGCCCGAGCCACCGCCGCTTTCGTGGTGGCGTACACCTCCAGCACGTCGTTTCCGTCTATGGTCTCCGCGTGAATCCCGTATGGTTTCACGCGATCGGCAAGGTGCGGAGCCGCGAATTGCCGCTCCGGCGGAGTCGAATACGCCCACTGGTTGTACTCACCGATCACGACGAGCGGCACCCGCTGGACCGCGGCGAAGCTCAGCCCTTCGTGGAACGTTCCGGTCGACATACCCCCATCACCGATGTAGACCAGCGCGACCCGTGGCTCGCCGCGCAACTTGAACGAGAGCGCGATGCCCGCCATGACGGGAATCATGTCTCCGAGATGCGAGATCTGACCCAGAAACCCGAGCACGAGGTCCCCGAAATGGACGTTCAGCTCGCGCCCCACCGTGGGTGACGTCGCCTTGGCCATGTACTGCCGCAGGATTTCGACCGGCTTCGCACCCATCACGAGCATCGCGCCCAGATTGCGGATCAGCGGCGAGAGAAAGTCTTTGTGCTCCCCACGCTCGAGCGCGAACGCCGACGCCACGGACTCGCCTTCCTGCCCCAGCGAGCGGAATAATCCGCCGATCACCTTCCCCTGCCGGTACAGCGCCGTGAGCCGCTCCTCGAGCGAGCGTGTCAGGCGCAGGTAGCGATACATTTCCAGCAATTGCTCACGCGTGAGACCGACCGGGATGCTCGCAGCGGTCGCGGCGTCTCCGGGAGCGGCGGGAGCACTGACGCGCGCAGCCATGTTATCAATCATAGTGGACGAAGAAGCTCAGGGGAGAGCGCGGCGAAGGCAAGCACAGGAGACGATAGCACTATGGCGAACATCAAGTTACGGGTAAGCGGCATGACCTGCGCCCACTGCCAGGCAAAGGTAGAGCGGGCGCTCCGGAGTACGCAGGGGGTGTATTCGGCGGTGGTGGACTTGGGCTCGGGTGAAGCGGACGTCGATTTCGAGGATGACAGCGTGACCACGGGTCAGCTGGTCGCCGCCGTCCAGCGCGCCGGGTACACGGCCAAACTCGCCGGCTAGTACGCGCCCCGCAGCTGGTGCGCCGGCTCGGCCTGGCGGTGGAGCTCCGCCAGAAAGCGCCGCGCCAAGCGGTCCAGCTCCGATTCTCCCACCTGATCGGTCGACACCTCGACCAACGTGTAGTGGCCGCCTTCCGGCCGGGCGGTGACCGCCACTTTGCCAAGCGAGCCCGAATAGGCGCGCCGCCGCGGCGCCTCCTGAGCAGGCGCCATGCGAGCGCCGAAGAACTGCTTGGCCGCCCCAAGAACCGTATCGGTCGAGAGCTGGGAACGGTGGAAGTAGCGCACGTCACGATCCTCCGGCGAACGCGGGTTTGAAGCGGCGCAAGGTCAGGCTGTTCAGGACCACGCTCAGACTGGACCACGCCATCGCCGCGCTCGCGATCACGGGAGAAAGCAAGATTCCGAAAAACGGATACAGCAGGCCGGCGGCAATGGGAATGCCGATCACGTTATAAATGAACGCCCAGAAGAGATTCTCGCGAATCGTGCGCATGGTTCGGCGCGCCAGATCGAACCCCACCGCCACGCCCACCAGGTCCCCCCGAATCAGCGTCACGTCGGATGCTTCGATGGCGATGTCGGTGCCGGTGCCGATCGCGATGCCGACATCCGCCTGAGCGAGTGCGGGAGCGTCGTTCAATCCGTCGCCCACCATGGCAACGCGCTGTCGCTCCTGCAGCTTTCGCACGAGGTCCGCTTTCTGTGACGGCAGCACTTCGGGGATGACCGTTTCGATCCCCACCTCCTTCGCGATCGCCTCGGCGCCCTTCCGGGAATCTCCCGACACCATGATCACGTCGAGGCCGCGCTTTCTCAGGAGCGCGACGGCCTCGCGGGAGCTCGGCTTCAGAGGATCGGAAATCGCGATGACCGCGTACACCGTGTTGTTCACGACCACGACGACCGGGCTCTTGCCCTGGCCGGCAAGGCGGTCGGCGTCCTGGCCGAGGGTGCCGAGCTCGAGACTGCGCTCACGCGCGTGACGCAGGGAGATCACCTCCACGATGCGGCGGTCCACCGTGCCGCGCACGCCCCGCCCTTCCATGGTCGCGAATTTTTCGACCGGCAGGACCTCGACCCGCTTGTCGGACGCGGCTTTGAGCACCGCTCTGGCCAGGGGATGCTCGGAGCGTTGCTCGACCGACGCCGCCCACTTCAGGACCTCGGCGGGCGGAATCGGCGTTCCGTCCGGCCGCCGCGCCGCGACGACGTGCGTGACGGCAGGCTTTCCCTCGGTCAGGGTTCCGGTCTTGTCGAGCAGGACCGTGCGGACACGGGCCAGCTTTTCGAGCGCATCGCCGCTGCGGATGAGAATCCCGTACTCCGCGGCTTTCCCCGTTCCCACCAGCAGGGCCGTCGGCGTGGCGAGCCCGAGCGCGCAGGGGCAGGCGATGATCAGCACGGTCACGAGTCCGATCGTCGAGAACAGCAGCGCCGGCGCGGGACCGAAGTCAAACCACAGCACGAAGGTCGCGATCGCGAGCGCGATCACGATCGGGACAAAGACGCCGGCGACGCGGTCCGCCAGGCGCTGAATCGGCGCCTTCGTGGCCTGGGCCGACTCCACCAGCTCGATGATCTGGGCGAGGGCGGTCTCCTTCCCGACGCGCGCCGTGCGGATCACGAGCGCGCCGCTCGTGTTCAGGGTGCCGCCGATCACTTCGTCACCGACCCGCTTCGTGACGGGGATCGGCTCGCCCGTGAGCATCGACTCATCCACCGCCGACCCGCCGTCGATCACCGCGCCATCGATCGGAATCTGCTCGCCGGGCTTTACCACGACTTCGTCGCCGGGCGCCACGGCTTCGATCTCCGTGTCCACCTCGCGCCCGTCGCGGCGCACGTGCGCGATCCTTGGGCGCAGGGTCGCGAGGCGGCGGATGGCTTCCGACGTCCGGCCCTTGGCCCGCGCCTCGAGCAGCCGGCCCAGGAGAATGAGCGCGATGATGGCCGCGACGGACTCGAAGTACACGTCCGGCGGCAGCCCGGCGCTCGTGAAGAGCTCCGGCACGGCAGTCGCGGCGAGGGAGTAGAGGTACGCGGCCCCGGTGCCGACGGCGATCAACGTGTTCATGTCGGCGGTGCGATGGGTAACGCCGCTCCACGCGCCGCGATAGAACTGGCGTCCGGACCAGAGCACCACCGGCAGCGTGATAATCGCGAGGGCGATGCGAAGCCATGACCCATCGATGGCCCCGTGGGGATCGATGAGGGCCCGCAACGGGCCGGCAAACGGCATCAAGATCCGCTCGAGCAGGTCGTACTGCTTCATCGTGCCGGAACCATCCGGCGCGGTCATCAGGAGCATCGACCCGATCATCGCGATGACTGCCACGACGGCCGCGAGCGCGAACTTCCCGGTGAGAGCGCGAATCTCCCGCTCGCGCGCTATGCGTTCGCGCTCGAGCGGATCTTCGGTGGGGATGGGGGCGGCGATGCGTAACCCCGCGTCCTGGACGGCGCGTTCCAGATCTCCGGCCGTCGTGGCTCCCGCCACATAGTCCACCGTGACCGTCTCCGTCGCCTGATTCGCAGCCGCGCGCTGCACGCCCGGCACCCGGGCGAGCGCCTGCTCCAGCGGCGCGACACTCGGCGCGTAATGCAGTTCCTCGACGCCGAAGGTGACGTTGGCCATCCCACAGTCGTAGCCGCTCGAGCGCACGGCACGGATCAGATCGCCCACGCGCGTCTCGGCATCGTCGTATTCGACCGACGCCTTGCCCGTCGCGTAGTTCACGGTCGCGCCCGTGACGCCCTGCGCGCTGCTCAAGGCGTCCTGCACGGTCGCCGCGCAGCTGGCGCAGCTCATGCCTTCGATCGGCAGCGAGATGCGGGCTTTGCTCATGGGGTCGGATGCTGATGCAGGGTATGCGGCGACGCGGTCGGGCGGCGATCCCGGTTCGCGGGCTCGACGACCAGCAGGCCCTTCAACATGTTCATGCCGCAGCGGAACGAAAACTCACCGGCTTCGGGGGGCGTGAACTCGATCGTGGTGGTCTCGAACGCGGGCAGGGCCACGTCCACATCGAAATCGGGGAACACGACGCGTTCCGAGCAATCGGCCGTTTCATCACGATAGAACTGCAGCCGCACCGGTTTGCCGGCCTCCACCACCACGGTATCAGGCGTATACCCTCCCTTCACCACAACGCGGATTTCCTGGGTGCCGTTCCGTGAGCTCGCGGCGACGGCTCGTCCCTTCGAAAACAGGAAATACCACAAGACCCAGACGATCCCTGCCACGCCGACGACGGTGACAGCGAGTTGGGCGAGGGTCACACCTTCTCGTAGTACTCGATTCCGAGGTGGGTGATCTGCTCTTCCCCCATCATCCAGCGCAGCGTGTTCTTCAACTTCGTCTGCTGGATGAACAGGTCGTGCTCGGGGTAGAGGCCCGGCGCAGTCTGCGGGCTCTTGAAGTAGAACGACAGCCACTCCTGGATGCCCGACATCTTGGCGCGCTGCGCCAAGTCGAAGAACAATGCCAGATCGAGCACGATCGGGGCGGCAAGAATCGAATCGCGACAGAGAAAATCGACCTTGATCTGCATCGGGTAGCCGAGCCACCCGAAGATGTCGATGTTGTCCCAGCCTTCCTTGTTGTCGCCGCGTGGCGGGTAATAGTTGATGCGCACCTTGTGGAACACGTTCCCGTATAGCTCGGGATAGACCGACGGCTGCAGGATGTACTCGAGCACGCCGAGCTTGGATTCTTCCTTGGTCTTGAACGACTCCGGGTCGTCGAGCACCTCGCCGTCGCGGTTACCGAGGATGTTGGTCGAGTACCAGCCCGAGAGGCCGAGCATGCGCGCCTTGAACGCCGGGGCGAGCACCGTCTTCATCATGGTCTGACCGGTCTTGAAATCCTTGCCACCGATCGGCACGCCGCGCTGTTCCGCCAGCTGGATCATGGCCGGAATGTCGACGGTGAGGTTGGGCGCGCCGTTCGCGAACGGCACGTTCTCCATCAGCGCGGCGTAGGCGTACAGCATGGAGGGCGCGATCGAAGGATCGTTCTGCTCCATGGCCTTCTCGAACGCCTGGATCGATTGATGCGCGGGACCCTGCGTCAGGAAGATCTCGGTCGAAGCGGCCCAGACCATCACGACGCGGTCCACACCGGCCGACTTCTTGAACTGGCGGATGTCCTCGCGCAGTTGCTCGGCCAGGTCGCGCTTGTTCTTGCCGCGTTTCACGTTCGTGCCCTGGAGCCGCTTCACGTACTGCTGGTCGAACGCCGCCGGCATCGGGCGGAGCCGCTTCAGGAACTCGGCGATCGGCTCGAGATGGTGCCGTTCGAGCACCCCCGCTTTCACGGCCGCGGTGTGCGCGTCGTCGGGAATCGGATCCCAGGCCGCGAAGGCGATGTCTTCGAGCTCGGCCAGCGGCACGAATTCCTTGATCTTCGGCGCGCGCATCTCGTCCCGCTTGCCGAGGCGGATCGTGCCCATCTGGGAGAGCGAGCCGATGGGGCGAGCCTGCTTGCAGCGGATGTTCTCGACACCGGCAACGAAGGTCGTCGAAACGGCTCCGAGGCCGACGAGCATGATACCGAGCTTCCCGTTCGCCGGGGCGATCTCACGAGGCGATGAACGCTTGGGCACGTCAGGTTCCTTTCCGTGATTGCAACGCCGGCGCATGACCGGGCAGCGTGTCTCTGGGCCGCGGCACGTTCGCGGGCTCCGAGCCCGTCAAGCGCGCCACGTGGATTATCCGCTGGGCGACCGTGATCATGGTGGCAGCCGCGAGTGCGGCGGTAATCCAGAAGAGGAGTGTGCCGTGCGGCCCACTCCCGAAGAACAGCGTTGGTACGCCCAAGAGGAGCAGCCGTTCCGCCCGCTGTGCCACGCCGACGTTGCACTCGAGCCCAAGCCCTTCGGCGCGGGCCCGCGTGTACGACACCATGAGCGAGCCGGCGAGCGCCAGGCACGCCACGATAACTCCCGTCGCCATCAGGCTCGGCGCGATGCCGCCATTCAGAAAGAAGACCGCGATCCCGGTGTACAGGGCGGATTCACCCACGCGGTCGAGCGTGGAGTCGTAAAACGCCCCGAAGGTCGTTCCGGCGGCGCCGTCTCGCGCCACGCGGCCATCCAGCATGTCGAAGATCCCGCTGAACAGGAGCAGGAATCCGCCCCAATGCGCGTTGCCCAGCGCGAACGCGACGCCCGACGCGATGACGACCAGAGTCCCAACCGTGGTGATCGCGTTGGGACGCACGTGCAGCCGGATCATCAACTGCACCAAGGGGTCGAGGAGCTGCGTGGCGTTCCTTCGCACCACCTGCGGGATGAGATTCATTGCGGGGAGAACCTAACCGCCCCCCGAAAAGGGCGGAAGGGTAGAGAACCGGAGAAGTGCGCTTCGAGCAAGCAGTTACCGAGTATGCGTAGCGGCATATACACCAAACCAACGATGGCACCCTCAAGCAGAACTCAAGATCAGGCGCTCAGTAGAGTAAATACTTGCCGCGCGCCTCCCGGAATCGAGCGAGCGGCGCCTCCCACTCCCGCCAGATGGCCGCGCCCGTGCGTCCGCGTTGCAGCGCTTGGCGCAGCTCCGGGCCGCCCGCCAGGAGATCGAAATGGTCGGGGAGAAACGCAAAGGAATCGGGGGCACTCGCCCGTATCGCGACGAGCAGTGCGACCGCCGTGCGGGTTGGGTCGTAGGTCCGACGATCCGTCACGCGCAGGCGGATCGTGTTGACCCGCACACCGCCGTACTTGTTATCGGTCGGCGACACGGGCGTGATGGTGCCGGCTGAGAGCTCCACCCCGCGAAACACATCGCGACTGCGCTCCCCCGCCTCCTGAAAGCGCTTGAGAATCGCGTCCGCGCGGAGCCAGGGCGCACCCACGACCTGAAACGGAACCGCCGTTCCCCGCCCCACCGAGAGATTGGTCCCCTCGAACAGGCACGTCCCGGGATAGTGCATCGCGCTCTCGAGATCCGGCATTGCGGGAGAGGGACGGACCCACGGCAGCCCCGTCTGATCGTAATACATCTCGCGGCGCCAGCCAGCCACGGGCACAATCGTGAGCCGCGCGTGAATCCGGAGCGTATCGTTGGCGAATCGCAGCAATTCACCGAGCGTCATGCCGGGGCGCATCGGAACGGGGAGGAAGCTGATCAGGGTCGTGGCGGGCGCGGGCTTCGCCCGCACGTTGCCCTGCACCAGCACGCCGCCGATTGGATCCGGACGGTCGAGCACGATCACCGGGATGCCGCGCCGCGCGGCGTGCTGCATGAGGATCACGGCGCTCGCCACATAGGTGTAATAGCGGGCGCCGATGTCCTGAAGATCGATCAGGACGGCGTCGAGGCCATCGAGCGGAGGCGCAGGCGTATGCGGTCCCGCATAGAGACTATAGATTGGTAGGCCGCTGCCCGAGTCGGATGAGTTCGTGACGGGCCGGTCCAGGGCGCCGCCAAAGCCATGCTCGGGGCTGAACAGCCGAACCAGATGGACCGAAGGCACGGACCGGAGCAGATCCACATCGCGAGTCCCTGCCCTGTCCACACCTGTCTGATTGCTCAGCAG
>DATIWU010000025.1:0-46065 GCA_035519195.1 Gemmatimonadales bacterium | reverse complement strand
AGCTGGATCGTGCCCTGACCCGGAGAGAGGGCGACCACGACGCCGTTCCCGTCGACACTCGCAATCTCGGGGCGCAGCGACTTCCAGGTAACCGCGAGCGGCGCGGCTGCGGTCCCATCATCCTTCAAGGCGCGCGGCGACGCACGGATGTTTTCGGATGGTTGGAGATAGATCGTCGGGGGCTCGATGCGCAGCACGCTCGCGGCCCCCGTGCCGGAAGGCTGCCCCGCCAGCGAGCCGTCGGAAGGCGGTGGAGTCTGCACGCCCGTCGTGGTGGAAGTCTGCGGAGCACTTCCTCCCACCACCTGGACCGCGGCGGTGCCGCGTTTGTTGCCGACCCGCGCGTCGATGATTGCGACGCCATTCGCGAGCCCGGTTACCGTGCCGTTATTGTCGACCTTCGCGACCTGAAGATTGTTGGATGACCAGAGCACCCGCACGGTGGGAATGACGTTGCCGGCGCGGTCGAATGCTGTGGCCAAGAGGCCCATGCGCTCTCCCGCCTTGAGGGTGATCGACGGGGGAGCGACCTGGACCTCGGTGACATTTTGCCCGCGCGCGGTTTGCGGCGCGAGCGCGACAACAAGGCCCAGTGCAGCGAGACCCCGTTGTACGCCACACGGGAGCGCCATAGCGGCGCGAAGCTAAGGTCCCGTAAACGCTTTTGTCAAGCTAACTTGTCACGTCCGAGCTTACAGGTCGGCAAATATTCGGGTGCCCTTTCATCTCACTTGCGCCGCACCGGTCCCAAGGTAAGCTATAGGCCACGTTTACCGACCATCCTCGTGAGGAGATATCCGATGCTCGAGCAGACCGACTTCTCGGAGAGTGGCTGGACCGGCCCCGGCATGCTGGAGCCGATGCTTCCATCGACACCGTCTCAGCCGAGTGCGCCGATGCCGGCGCCGATGGGCGGCGACGAGGAAGAGGAGAGCATGAGCTCCCGGCCCGCGCGTCGTCGTGCCCCGGCCAAAAAGAAGAAGCCGGCACGAGCCAAGGCCAAGAAAGCCAAGGCCAAGAAGAAGAGTGCAGCGAAGTCGAAGTCCAAGTCGAAGTCGCGCGGCAAGGCGAAACGCAAGCCGGCGCGCCGCCGCCGCCGCCGCTAGTTCCGGCCCGCCGGATTCACCGCGGATTCGCGCCCCGAGTCCATGCGTTCGAGCGCTCGGGGCGCGTTCGCGTTTTTGCCCTCTCAGTTGTCCTCGCCGCCGCGTGCGCCTGCGCCGCATCCTCCGACACCGCGGCGAGTCCGAAGTACGACATCATTCTGCGCGGCGGCTGGATCGTGGACGGCAGCGGCAATCCGCGCGTTCGCGGCGACGTCGCCCTCTCCCAGGACCGGATCGGTGCCGTCGGGTTTCTCGGCTCGGCCGGCGCGCGGGAAACACTCGATGTCTCCGGCCTGATCGTCGCCCCGGGGTTCATCGACATGATGGGCCAGTCAGAGATCAACCTGCTCGTCGACAATCGCGATTTCAGCAAGGTGACTCAGGGGATCACGACGGAAGTCACGGGTGAGGGCAATTCCGTCGCCCCGCTGACCGACGCGCTCGCGGCCGACGATTCAGGCTTGATGCGCAAATATCACTACCGTGAGGACTGGCGCGATCTCAATGGCTACTTCGCGCATTTCACACGCACCCGCTCGATCGTGAATCTCGCGACGTTCGTCGGCGCCACGCAGGTGCGCGAGGCGGTGATCGGTCACGCCGACCGGCGCGCATCGCCCGCGGAGCTCGCGCACATGTGCGCCATCGTGGACTCGCTGATGGAGCAAGGGGCGCTCGGCATTTCCACCGCCCTCGAGTACGCGCCCGCGAGCTACGCTCCCACCGAGGAACTCATCGCGCTCGCCCGCGCGGCGCGGCGCCACGGCGGGATCTACGCCACGCACATGCGCAGTGAAGGACTCAAGATCGATGCCGCGCTCGATGAGACGTTTCGTATCGCGCGCGAGGCGCAGATCCCCGCGGAAATCTTTCACCTCAAGGTGTCGGGGCGCGGCAGCCAGGGACGCATGGCTCACGTGCTCGCGCGAATCGACTCGGCCCGGGCGGCGGGGCTCGATATCACCGCCGATCAATATCCCTACATCGCTGCGATGACATCGCTCGACGCCGCCGTGCCCACGTGGGCGGAGCGCGGCGGCATGGATTCGCTGCTCGTCCGGCTGCGCGATGCGGCGACCCGTGCGCGGCTGCGGCGCGAAATGCTCACGCCGCCTCCCGGCACCGAAGGCTTTTACCATGAAGCGGGTGGAGCGGCCGGAATCTTGATCACCGGTGTCTTTCAAGACTCGCTGCGGGCGCTGCAAGGGAGGCGCCTCGATGAGATTGCGAATTCACGACACCGCGATCCGGTGGAGATGCTGTTCGATATCCTGCTGGCGGAGAACGGCGAGCGCACCGATGCGGTGTATTTCGTCATGAGCGAGCCGGACGTGCAGCTGGCGTTGCGCGCGTGGTGGGTGGCCGTGAACACCGACGCGAACGGCGTCGCGCCCGACGGCCCGTTTGCCGCGCAAAGCACGCATCCCCGTGCGTACGGAAGCTTTACGCGTATCCTCGGGCACTACGTACGCGAGCTCAAGCTCTTTCCGCTCGAGTTCGCGGTGCGGAAGATGACGTCCCTCCCGGCGCAGCGTGTCGGCCTCGCTGACCGCGGGCTCGTGCGTCCCGGGATGTTCGCGGACCTCACGATCTTCGACCCCCGAACGGTGGCCGACCGCGCTACGTTCGAGCGCCCACATCAGGCATCCGCGGGTATCAGCTACGTCTTCGTCAATGGCGAACTCGTCTCGCGTCATGGCGTATTAACGAATGCCCGGCCGGGCCGCGCGCTGCGCGGTGCCGGATATATCCCTTCACCCCCCTGACCATGCCCCCTGTCCCCCGGCTGACCGCGCTTTCACACGGCGCAGGCTGAGCCTGTAAACTCGGCCCTGCCGAGTTGGCGCAGGTCTTGCGCCATGTGCCGGTCGCGACGGATCCGCGGATCCTCGTCGACGCCGCCACGCGCGATGATGCAGCCGTGTTTCAGCTGACGGCGGATCGGGCAATCGTGGCGACGGTGGATTTTTTCACGCCGATCGTCGACTCTGCCTATGACTTCGGCCGCATCGCGGCCGCCAACGCGTTCTCCGATGTCTACGCCATGGGGGCGACCCCGTTGTTCGCGTTGAGCATCGTAGGCTGGCCCCGCGACACGCTGCCACTCGATCTGCTGGGAGACGTCATCCGGGGGGCGGCGGATATCACCCGTGAAGCCGGCGCGTTCATCCTGGGCGGCCATTCGGTCGATGACCCGGAACCGAAGTACGGCATGGCCGCAATCGGGGAGGTTCGCCCGGACCGGATCATGACGAACGCCGGAGCGCAGGCCGGCGACCTCCTGGTGCTCACGAAACCGCTCGGCACCGGTGTGCTGGCCACTGCGTTGAAACGGGATCTCCTTCCCGAATCAGAGCTCGCACAAGCGGTGGCGGTCATGACCACGCTCAATGCCGGAGCCGCGCGCGCCATGCTCCGTGTCGGAGTGCACGCAGCGACCGACGTCACCGGATTCGGACTGCTGGGTCATCTGCGGACCCTGCTCGAGGCGAGTGGCGCGGCGGCGACGATCACGAGCGACGCGGTCCCGCTCTTGCCGCGGGCCCTGGAGATGACGGATCAGGGCGCGATTCCGGGGGGCACACGGCGCAATCAGGAAAGCCAGGCCGATGCGGTGCGGTTCGCCACGAGCGTGCCCGAAGCGGTCCGCGTCCTGCTCGCTGATGCACAAACGTCGGGCGGGCTATTGATTTCCGTCCCGGGAGACCGAATCGAGGAGTTGCAGACAGCACTCGAGCGCGAGCGCGCTCCGTCCGCGGCCGTGATCGGCAGGGTGATTCGAGGCAAAGCGGGGCAGATCGAGGTAGTCTAGAGTGGTGAATCCAATTGAGGAGTTCCACGCGCTGACGCCGGACGCGCTCGATGCGCTGGAACGCGCCGTCCGCGAACGGCGGCGGGTAGCGCTGCGGCGCCGCGGGACCGAATATGTCGTCATTGCCGAGCGGCTCGACACGGCCGAGCGTGACGAAGCGCTCGAGGGACGACTGCCCATGACCGGCGAGGTCGTGCCGTTCCGGCTGCGCGAGCTCGAGTCGTTCACGGTGCTTCCCGGCTGAACCGGTGTTCACGCGTCTGCTCGTGGGCCTGGATGGGAGCGTTCGGGGCGACTCGGCGTTCGAACAGGCCGTGCTCCTGGCGGAGCGCTTTCACAGCACCGTAATCGTGGCGCATGTCCGCGAACCTGGCGACGCGGAGGCCGAGATGGACGCGATGCTCGAACGCGCGCGCATCCGGGTCGCCTCGGCGGGTCTCGACGTCGCGGTGGTCTCGCACCACGGCGCGCCCGCCACGGCACTCGCCATGCTGGCCAAGAGCGCCGACGCCGCGCTCGTAGGGCGCCAGGGCGTCGCCACAAGAGGCAGTGCGCTTGGCGCCACGGTGGGCTCGCTCATCCGGATCGCCGAAAGCTGCGTCGTGGTCTGCGCCGGCGCCGCGACGCCCATGCGCTCCTGTGCGGTCGTGTTCGATGGCCAGGATCCCAGCCGGCGAGCGCTCGAGCTGGCGGGTCGCTTCGCCAGCATCGCGGAGAGCACGGTTCACATCATCCACGCGACCGACGATCCCGCCGCCGGCGTTCAGGTCGTGGGCATCGCGGAAGCGGTGCTGTCGCTGCAGCGGGTGGCGTTCGTGACGCACGTCGAATCAGGCCGCCCGGGACGCGTGCTGCCGGACCTCGTCAAGCGGATTCGCTGCGACGCCCTGTTCGCGGGGGCACATCTCGCCAGGGGCGGGGGAGCGACGCTCACGTCCCACGCGGAGGAAATTCTGCAGGGCACAGACATTCCGTTCGTCATTCAACCCTGAATGGGCGCGCCCCCTCCAGTCGACGCGCGCCCGCGGATTCTGGTTCATGCGGACGAGAGCTGCCTCGGGAACGGACTCGAACCGCCGAACCCCGGCGGCAACGCGGCGCTGATCGAAGCGCGCGCGGGAGACAGCTTCGTCCGGTGGGACTTCTACGAGTGCTCACCGAATACGACCAATCAGAAGATGGCTTTGGCGGGCGCCATTGCGTCGCTCGAATGGGTTCGCCGCCGCTGGCAGCACGCCCTGGTCTTCTACGTTTCCGACTCGGAGTACCTGGTGAAGGGGAGCACGGAGTGGGTGAAGGCATGGCAGGCGCGCGGCTGGAAGCGGAAGGGCGGTGCGGTGGAGAACCTCGAGCTGTGGCAGAAGCTGGTGCAGGTCACCGCGGCGCATCAGGTGGAGTGGCGCTGGGTGCGCGGTCACGCCGGACATGCCAAGAACGAGTACGCGAACCATCTCGCCACGCGCGCCGCCGAGCGTCAGGAGCGATCCAACGGCCTCGTGCCATCGGGATTCGATTTCTGGCTCAGCAGCGAACGCCAGCTGGGCAAGTACGCGAACTACGACCCCGACCAGGAGCTCGATGAACGTCTTTAAGGACCATGTGCCCGCGAATACCCACCCACTGAACGTCCTTCCCGAAGGGGGCGTGGCACCGGCCGTCGATCGGATTCCATTGTACGAGGTGTACATGCGGATGGCCGAGGAGCTCGCCAAACGCTCCACCTGCGTGCGTCTCCAGGTGGGCACCGTCGTGACCGATCCACGACTCGAGAACGTGCTCGGGATCGGCTACAACGGAAACGCGCGAGGGTTGCCGAATCGCTGTGACTCCGCGGTCCCGGGGAGCTGCGGCTGTATCCACTCCGAGGTGAATGCCCTCGTCAAGGCGCCTGGAAGTGTGCGCGACAAGGTCGTGTTCATCAGCGCATCGCCTTGCGTCGGCTGTGCCAAGCTCATCATCAACTCCGGCGTGAGTCACGTCTTCTACCGGAAACCGTATCGCGATCCCTCAGGGTGCGAAGTGCTGGCTCAGGGAGGCGTCGTGCCGGTCCTGTACGATCGCTGGGTGAAGGAGTGGCGGTGAAGAACGGAAAGGGGGAAGTGGGAAGGAGGAAGGGAACGGCATGGCGGACGAGCTAGACCGGCTGTTCGGCCGGCTCGTCGAGGCGTTGGTCGAGTCGGGCCCCGGCCGCCTCGCCGTGCCGTTCGCGTGCGCCGAGCTGCACGAGCGGCTCGTTCCGTACCGCTCGAATCGGGCGCGGCTCAACGTGGCCACCCACGAGGATTACGAGATGACCGTGCTCCGGCTCCTCGCTGGAGAGCGCGGATACGCGACCGTAGAACCGTCCGACGTTCAGGACGCGCTGCGCCGCGAAGCGCATGCGAGCAATACGGACACGGCCCTGTTCCGCAACTTCCCCGACGCCCTCGTGATGATCAACCGTCTCGCCGCCGAGCGTTTCCTGAAAGGCGACGCGAGTTTCGCTCCTCCGGTCGCGCCCTCGAGCGTGCCGCATGAGGTCCCGGAGTTCACATTGGCTGCCGACGTGGATATCCCCGCCCCAGAGCCCGACCCGTCCGGGGCGCCGCATTTCACGCTGGACGAGTCCGATGCCCACGCGGCACAGTGCGCGTACTGCGGTGGCACGCTGCCGGTCCGCCTCAAGGTGAACTTCTGCCCGCACTGCGGCCAGCCACCTTCCGGCGAGCTGCGCTGTCCGGCATGCGGCAGCGAAGTGGACGTGGGCTGGGCATACTGCGCGAGCTGCGGCCGGCCGACTGGATTCGAGTGAAGCGATATCGCGTCGCCGTCATCGCGGGCGACGGCATCGGACCCGAGGTCATTGCGGCAGCCATCCCCGTGCTCGATGCCGCCGCGGCGCCGCAGGGGTTCGGGCTCGACTGGGAGCAGCTTCCCTACGGCGCCGCCCATTATCTCGCGACCAGAGAGACCCTCCCCGATAAGGCATTCCGGCACCTGCGCGACGATGTCGATGCGATCTTCCTCGGCGCGCTCGGTGATCCGCGCGTCCCCGGCAACGAGCACGCCCGCGACATTCTGCTCGGTCTGCGCTTTCGCCTGGATCTCTACATCAATTTCCGGCCGGTCCGGCTGCTGCATCCCGACCTCACACCGTTGCGCGGCGGGAACGGCGGCCCGCGTATCGACTTCGTGATTTTTCGCGAGAACACCGAAGGGGCGTATCTCGGACGCGGACACATCGCGGGTGACGAGTACGTCGCGGAGGAAGTCCACACCGTTCGCGGTGTCGAACGCATTCTCCGCGCGGCATTCGACTGGGCGCGTACCCACGGCGCGACGCACCTGACGATGGCCGACAAATCCAATGCCGTGCCGGCCCACGCCGTCTGGCAGAAGTGTTTCAAGGCCGTGGCGTCCGAGTATCCGGAAATTGCGGCGGAGCATCGATACATCGACGCGCTCGTGCTCGAGCTGGTGCGGGAGCCCGGCAGATTTCAAGTGATCGTCGCCAACAATCTGTTCGGCGACATTCTCTCCGATCTGGGCGCGGGACTCGTGGGGGGGCTCGGACTCGCCGCCAGCGCCAACCTGCATCCGGGTCGTCCCGGCTTGTTCGAGCCGGTGCACGGGTCGGCACCGGCGATCGCCGGTCGGGGAATCGCGAATCCGCTCGCGGCCATTCTCTCCGGCGCGTTGATGCTCTCGAGCTTGCAACAAGCTCAGGCGGCAGCAAACCTGGAGCGGGCCGTCGTGACGGTGCTCGAGCGAGGATACCGGACGGCGGATCTGGGTGGGCGAGTCACGACGGGCGAAATGGCCGACGCCGTGCGGCAGGCCCTTGTGGTGTAAACACCTACCGTTGGCTTCACGCGTGGACCATATTCCGCGCTCAGTAGGGAGTTGTCCATGAAGACCCAGGGTCACACGCGAGATGTCGTTTTCCTCTCCGGCGTCCGAACCGGCTTCGGCGCGTTCGGCGGCACGCTCAAGGACCTTTCGGCCATCGAATTGGGGGCTGTCGCCGCGCGGCACGCGCTGGAACGCGCGCGCGTGCCCGCGAACCGGGTCGGGCACTCCGTGTTCGGCAACGCGCTGCAAACCTCCGCCGATGCCATTTACTGCGCCCGCCACATCGCGCTCAAGGCCGGTCTCCCCATCGAGGTCCCGGCCGTGACCGTGAACCGGCTGTGCGGCTCCGGCTTCGAGGCCATCACGCAGGGCGCTCAGCTGATCCTGCTGGGTGAAGCCGATGCCGTCCTGGCGGGCGGCACGGAATCGATGAGTCAGGCGCCGCACGTGGTGCGCGGCGCCCGCTGGGGCATCCGTCTTGGCCCCGCCGCTGCGCTCGAAGACCTGCTGTGGGAAGCGCTGCGCGATCCCGTGTGCGGACTCTCGATGGCCGAAACCGCCGAGGCTCTCGCCGAGCGCTACCAGCTCACCCGCCCCGAGGTGGACCAGGTTGCCCTCGAATCGCAGCAACGCGCAAAACGCGCGTGGGATGCCTGCGTCTTTCAGGACGAGGTGGTGCCGGTCCAGCTCAACGGGAAGAAGGGGGAGGTCGTCGAATATCGCGCGGACGAGCACATGCGGCCGACCACGACCATCGAGGGGCTCGCGGCACTCAAACCGTACTTCAAGAAGGATGGACTCGTCACCGCAGGCAACGCCTCAGGGATCGTGGATGGCGCCGCGGCGACCGTGATTGCCGGCGACGATTTCGCCAAAGCAACTGGACTGAAGCCGCTCGGGCGGATCGTGGCCTGGGCGGTGGCGGGGGTGGAGCCCCGCTATATGGGCATCGGCCCCGCACCCGCCGCGCGGAAGGCGCTGGACAAGGCGGGACTCAAGGTCGACCAGATGGACCTGGTAGAGGTGAATGAGGCGTTCGCTCCGCAGTATCTCGCGGTCGAGCGCGAGCTCGGACTGGATCGGAACCGGACCAACGTCCACGGCGGCGCGATCGCCATCGGGCACCCGCTCGCGGCCACCGGGACACGCATTACCATTCACCTCCTGCATGCGCTGCGGCAGAGCGGCAAGCGTTTCGGGCTCGGCTCGGCGTGCATCGGCGGCGGCCAGGGGGCCGCGATCATCGTGGAAGCGTTCAGCGACTAGCCTCTCAAGGATGACGCGTCATGGAACTGTTTCCTGCAGTAGCCATCATTCTCCTATATCTCTTCTCGGGGCTGCGAGTGCTCCGGGAATACGAGCGTGCCGTGTACTTCTTCCTGGGCCGCTCCTGGGGCTCCAAGGGACCGGGACTCATCTTCGTACCGCCGCTGTTCGCGAAGATCCAGAAGGTTTCACTCCGCGTCGTCGCCATGGACATCCCGCCGCAGGACGTGATCACGCGGGACAATATCTCGATCAAGGTGAACGCGGTCCTCTACATGCGGGTAAAAGATTCGGTCAAGGCGATCATCGGAGTCGAAAACTATCTCTATGCCACGAGCCAGCTGGCTCAGACGACGCTGCGTTCGGTGCTCGGGGAAACAGAGCTCGATGGCCTGCTCATGAATCGGGAAAAGATCAACGCGATCCTCAAGGACATCATCGATAAGCGCACCGAAGATTGGGGCGTCGAAGTGTCCGCGGTCGAGGTCAAGGACGTGGATTTGCCCGCGGAAATGCAGCGCGCGATGGCGCGGCAGGCGGAAGCCGAACGGGAGCGGCGGGCCAAGATCATCAACGCCGAAGGCGAGCTGCAGGCGTCGGAAAAGCTGGCGCAGGCCGCCCGGATCATCGGGGCGGAGCCGGCCGCGATTCAACTCCGTTATCTGCAGACGGTCACCGAAATTGCTTCGGAAAACAATTCGACCACGATCTTCCCCCTGCCCATCGAGCTGTTGAAGGGATTTCTCAATACGACAGCTCGGGCGGCCCTGCCGCAACAGGGCTCGGGAGACCGAGTGCCGTCCGCACCAGCCAAGGAAGAGGATAAGGTTTCGCGCTAATGCCGGATCAGCGGATCAGCCGCGAAGCGATCGAGCGCATCATCCAGCACGCCGCCGAGCTTCAGGCTTCCGAGCGCGATATCGGCGACGGCCTGTCGCGTTCCGAGCTGCTCGCGTTGGGAAGAGAAGTGGGAATCCCGGAGCGGTATCTCGTCCAGGCGCTGCTCGAGGAGGAGACCCGACCCGCCGCGCAGCCCACGACGCGGAGCGTACTCGACTGGCTGGCTGGCGTGGAATCGCTCGCGGCGGCGCGCGTGGTCCCCGGCGACCGGCCAGCCGTGGAGCGGGCACTGGCCAACTGGCTCGAACGCGAAGAGCTGCTCCAGATCAAGCGCCGCTTCCCCGACGTGACCACGTGGGAGCCGAAGGCAGGGGCGTTCGCGTCGTTGCAACGCGCGCTCGGCGCCGGGGGCAAGCGGTTCACGCTGGCGCGCGCGGGCGAAATCGCGGCGAGCGTCACGCCGCTCGAGACGGGCTTTTGCCACGTGCGGCTCGTCGCCGACGTCAAACCCGATCGGCGCCGCCGCATCGCCGCGGCCGGCGGCCTGCTCGCCGCGGGACTGGTCTTCGCGACCACGCTGGGACCCCTGCTCGGCGTCCTCACCGTCTGGGCATACCTGCCCGCCATCGTCATGCCCGTTGCTGCCGTGGCGCAGGGGCGGCGTCATGTACGCGAAAACGAGCGGATGCAGATCGCGCTCGAGCAGGTGCTCGACCGGCTGGAGCGGGGGGAGCTCCACCCTGTCCCGCGCCTCGCCCATCCCGCCGCCGCCCTGGGTCGAATCGCCGAAGAGTTGAAGAGGACGCTCGAGTTCTGAGCACCCCCCCCGCAGCGCGGCCCGCCGGAATCGAGCGAGTCGGGGTGCTCGGGTGCGGTCTCATGGGCACCGGCATTGCCCAGGTCGTCGCGACGGCCGGATATCAGACCCTGGTGCGCGACGTCGCACCGGAGATCTGGAGCCGCGCCCGGGCCAATATCGACAAATCGCTCTCCAAGTTCGTCGAAAAGAACAAACTGTCGGCCCCCGAGAAAGCCGCCGCGCTCGAACGTTTGCGGTTCACAACCGAGACCCGGGAGCTCGCCTCCTGCGATCTGATCGTCGAGGCCGTGTCCGAGGATCTGGAGCTCAAGAACGCCCTGTGGAAGGAGCTCGACCAGCTCGCCGGCCCCGAGACGATCTTCGCGTCCAATACCTCCAGTCTCACGATCGCCGCCATGGCGGCCGCCACCCGCCGTCCCCACCGATTCGTGGGGCTGCATTTCTTCAATCCCGTCCCGCTCATGCAGCTCGTGGAGGTGGTGCGGACCGTCACGACGTCCGGGGACACGTTCACGCGCGCCACGGCCTTCGCGGCATCGCTGGGCAAGGTGCCGGTTGCGGCGCAGGATGTCTCGGGTTTCCTCGTGAACCTGCTGCTCGTTCCGTACCTGCTCGACGCCATTCGTGTCGTCGAACGGCGCATCGGCAGCGTGGTGGACGTCGATCGGGCGATGCAGCTCGGCTGCGGGTACCCCATGGGACCGCTGACCTTGCTCGATTTTGTGGGGCTCGATACCACCTACAAGATCGCGGAGATCATGTTTCAGGAATACCGCGAGCAGCGCTATGCGCCTCCCCCGCTGCTCAAGCGCATGGTCCTCGCCGGGATGAACGGCCGAAAAAGCGGGAAGGGTTTCTATGACTACTCGGTCGACCCTCCCAAGGTTTCGGACCTCGGTCTTTAACCCTTCTTTCACTCCCCCGGGAGCGTCCGTGCACATATTCGGCTACGACTGGCCCAAAGCCCACGCAGCGCTCAACGACCTTCCCGCCGCTCTGCTCCTCATGACCGTGCTGTTCGACTGGGCGGCGTGGATCACGAAACGGGAATCGCTGCGGTCGGCCGCCATCTGGACGCTATGGGCCGGCGTGATCGGGGGCTGGTGCGCCGTGCTCTCCGGACTCCAGGCAGAAGACGCGATCGATCACGGGCCGGCAATTCACAAGCTGATGGAAGACCACCAGAACCACGCGCTGGTGGCGATGGGGTTCTTCACCGCAGTGCTCCTGTACAAGCTGTTCCGGCGCGGCATCCTGTCCCGCGGCGAAGAGATCGCGATGCGCGTCCTGTCGATTCTCGGGCTCATCGGCGTGATCTGGACGGCGCGCATCGGCGGAGACATGTACTTCGAGCACGCGGCAGGCGTGCCGACCGCCGTCTTCGCACCGGAAGCGCAAGATCGGGCGCTGGAGCACGGGCACGGGGCGCCCGGGCACGATGAGCACGAGCATGGGGAGCACGACGACCACGAGCATGAGGAGCACTGACGGATTGCGTTTGCTCCGCGTTCCGCGGTCCGGCTTCCGCGTTCTGGAAATCCTCCTCCTGACCAGCTGCTCGCCCGCCACCACTCGCCCCGATTTTTTCCCCTACCCGGAAGCTCGCAAGGAGCTGCTCGATGCGCGGCGGGAGCGGGTCGTGCCCGCGCTCGTGGAGTTCATCACGACGGACAGCCTCAAGATCAAGCTGGCGAGCGTGCTCGACGGGTACGTGGAGACCGAGTGGTACGACATGCAGAGACACCGCTCCTATCCGCACACCAGCGCGGTGCCGGATCTGGCGCACACGATCAAGCTGCGGTGCTGGGTCGATCCCTATGTCCCAGGCCAGTCGATCCTCACGGTCGAGGCGGTATACCGGCCGCGCGATGACCCGTCGCGGATCGAACGAGAGCTCGAAGTCCCGCTCGCCCAGGACCAGCCAGGTTATCAGTACGTGGAAGCGGTGCTCAATCGGGCCCGGGAACGATTTGGGCTGCGGAAGACACAGGGAGACTGACGGTCAGGCGTCGACGAGCGAGCGCACCCAGCGCTCCATCACGTCCAGGTCGATGAATGCATCGCGGCAGGGGCCGTTGGGAAGCTGCATCGTAAGCCCCAGCACCGGCAGCTTGCCGGCGACGTCGCGCAGGCCCGTCATCATGTCCCGTTCGCACGCCACGGCGACGACGGCGCGAGGCCGTCGCTCGCGAATCACGCGGCGGGCGAGCTGTCCCCGTGTGGCGACGAACACCGGCACCTCGTAGCGCCCTGCAATCGCAAGCACTCCGTCCAGCGCCTGCTTCGAGAGACAGCGGGGAATCAGGACCAGCAGCTCCCCTTTGCCGACCTTCCTGCCGCGGCGTTCGGCCAGCGTGTCGTACACGTCGATCGCGGCATGCTCGACCTGATCACGCCGCCCGAACGCGCGCGACACGAGCGACGTGAGATTCATGAGCTTGAGGTACGGACCCCGTTCGAGCGCCCGTTCCGGCAGCAGCGACACCCGCCCATAAAAGGAGAGCATCAGCGCGACAAACCAGAGCAGGATGATGGCGAACAGCGCGACGGCGATCGAGAGCAGGACGCGCGGGAGGGCGCGAGAGACCAGCTCCAACCGTGGTGCGAGCACATACAGCACGGCGATGGTGCCCAGCAGAACGACGACCATCGTGACCGCGGCATACCGAAAGAAGAGGCCCGGGGGAGCCGAAAAATCTCCGCGATTCGGCAGCGGCTTCCCATCCCATTCATCCCACTCATGCCCCAACCGCCGGTCGGTCTCGATGTGGATGAGCTGCGCCCGCGGTGCCGTCGTTTCGGCCATGCGCAAGGATCACGTGACCATCCCCACCCTG
Organism: Gemmatimonadales bacterium; assembly: GCA_035519195.1. Lineage (GTDB taxonomy): Bacteria > Gemmatimonadota > Gemmatimonadetes > Gemmatimonadales > GWC2-71-9 > AG25. The sequence continues at coordinate 32,553 of DATIWU010000025.1, read as the reverse complement.
TCAACCCGGAACGCGCGGCGCCCCGGCGCGTGGTAACTTGTGGCCGTGAACGATCGAGTCGTCGCGCGTCCAGTGATTGTCACGGACCCGAACGTGTGCGCCGCGTACTCGGAAGGTGGCGGGATCTACCGAATCGTGCCGCGGGGGGTCACCCTGCCGCGTGATCGGGGCGACCTGGAACACCTCATCCACTGGGCGCGCGAAACCAAGACGCCTCTCGTCCCCCGTGGCGCGGGAAGCGGCATGGCCGGTGGTAACGTGGGACGCGGCGTGATCGTCGACCTGAGTCAGGGATTCCGTGACGTGTCGCCGAATTGGGGGGCCCGCACGATCAACGTCGGCGCGTCAGTCACCGCCAGCGAGGTGAACGATCACGCGCGACCGTTCGGGCTCAGGCTTTCACCCGATCCGTCATCGAGCGCCTTTGCGACGTCCGGAGGAATGGCGGCCACCAACGCGGCCGGGCCGCGCACGGTACGCTCGGGCAGCGTGCGCCAATGGATTGCCGCGCTCGACATCATCGATGCCGGGGGAAGAGCGCGGCGCGTGGCACGGGGAGGCGGAAATCCCGGCCCCTGGCAGCTCCCGGGGGGGCTCGCTGCCGGCATCCGCCGCCAGGCGCGCCAGACGCGGAAGAATTCGAGCGGATATGCGCTCGACCGGTTCGCGGAAACCGGGGATGAACTGGACCTCGTGATCGGCTCCGAAGGGACGTTGGCGATCATCACCGCCGTCGAATGGCGACTCGAGCCGATTCCGCCCGATGTGGGGGGAGCGGTGCTCGGGTTTGCGTCGCTGGACGCGCTGACTGACGCGGTGCCGTTTCTCGTGGCGCTCAATCCTTCCGCCGTGGAGCTGCTCGATGCAACCTTCCTCGATCTGGTACGCTCCGCGTCACCGCTCGAGGTTCCGAGCGGCGTCGCCGCACTCTTGCTGGTCGAGTTCGAGCGAGAAACGCAAGCCGCCGCTCGCGGTGTGGTGGGGGACGCGGTTCGTGGACTCAAGGACCACACCGTTCTCGTCGAGACCGCGATCGATCGCGCGACGCTCGAGAAGCTGTGGTCCATCAGGCGGCTCGCGAGTCCGGCACTGGCCCGCCTTCCCGAAACCCGCCGGTCTCTCCAGGTCATCGAGGATGGCTGCGTGCCCCTCGAGCAGCTCGGGGCCTACGTGCGCGGCATTCGGGCGGCCGCCGAGCGCGCCGGCGTGCCGGTGGCGATCTTCGGACACGCCGGTGACGGGCACGTGCACGTGAACGCGCTGCCCGACGTCACGCGCCCCGGGTGGAAGGAGGCGGTAGGCGCGCTGCTCGATGACGTGACCGCCCTGCTCGTCGATCTGGGTGGCGTTCCGAGCGGAGAGCACGGTGTGGGACGCTTGCGCGCAGGCCTCCTGTCGCGCTTCTATGGACCCGACATCCTGGAGCTGTTCCGAGGCGTGAAGCACGCGTACGATCCGGAGGGAATCCTGAACCCGGGAACGATCTTGCCCGCGCACGACTGGTCGCCGCTTGCCGACCTCAAGGTCGGCGCCGATGCGGCCCCCATCCCCGGGATGATCGCCGAGCGGCTCCGCCAGACCGAACGCACCGCCAATTGGCACATTTCGAAACTCGAGCTCGCCGGAGCGACCCCTGAGCGCTTCCCCCTCTGACACTTCACTCCTGACGCCTCCGGGCACCCGTCCCATGGAACTCTTCCGCGCACCTCGCGTGACGCTGATCGCACGTCCGTTGTTCATCGAACCCGAGCATCTCAAGGTCGAGTGGCGCGGCGACAGCTCAGACGGGGAGCGGCTGGCGGAGTTCGCCGGCCGCATCTGCTACATGAGCCAGCACAATCCCGCCCAGCGGAGTACGGCGGAATACCTGGAGAACATCAAGAAGCAGGGCCATGGGTCGGTGCTCGAGCATGCGGTGTACGTGCTGCTCGTCGAAGGGATTTCCCGCTCCTGCTCCCACGAGCTGGTGCGGCACCGCGCGGGCTTCGGATACTCACAGCTGTCGCAGCGCTATGTGGACGAGTCGCACGCGGCGTTCGTCATTCCCCCCGCCATTCTTGGCGAGCCGCGCCTCGAAGCGGAGTGGGAAACGCAGGTTCGGGCGAGCCAGGAGGGCTACGTGCGGGCGGTCGAGGCGCTGCTCGAGCGCTACGCCTGGGTGGCCGACAAGGTGCATCGCCGGAAACTGGCGCGCGAAGCGGCGCGCAGCGTGCTGCCCAACGCGACCGAGGTCAAGATCGTCGTGTCGGCCAACGCGCGCGCCTGGCGCACGATGCTCGAGCTCAGAACGGGCGAGGGAGCGGAGCTCGAGATTCGGCGAATGGCGATCGCGTGTCTGCGTGTGCTCCAGCGAGAGGCGCCGGCGCTCTTTTCCGATTTCGCGATCTACACTGCCGACGATCGCCACGAGGCCGCGCGCGTGACCTACCACAAAGTCTGACGCGAAAAAAAATTCGCGCCGTTTCGCTATTGCGGATCGGTTCTGTTTTTCATATTCTCTTTGTCGTCGACACGAGTTTTCAATTCCTTGTCCGGACCGCGAACGCGCGGCCTTTTTTGTAGGAGGTCACCCGAGACCAAATGCGCATAGGTCTCGCGTACAATCTCAAGCCAGAACCCAACGCCGCCGACGAGCCTCCGAGTACCAGCGACGCGTTCGCCGAGTGGGACGAGCCCGCCACCATTGATGCCGTGGCACAGGCGCTCGGCCGCTTTGGTACTGTCATCCGTCTCGAAGCCAACGATTCGTTCCCGCACGCCCTCGCCCTCGCTCGCCCCGACATCGTCTTCAACATGGCCGAGGGACTGCACGGGCAGAACCGCGAAGCCCTGGTGCCCGCGATCTGCGAGTATCTGCACGTCCCCTACACGGGCAGCGATCCGCTCTCGCTCGGCCTCGCGCTACATAAAGGAAGAGCGAAGGAGCTGCTGGCGTTTCGCGGCGTGCCCACGCCTCCGTTCCTCTGGGTCGAGACACCCAGCGACGTCGCGCGGGTGACGCTCCCGCATCCCGTGTTCGTGAAGCCGGTCGCAGAAGGCTCGAGCAAGGGCGTGTTCGCGAGCAACATCTGCGCGAACCGGGAGCAGCTCGAGGAACGGGTGCAGTGGCTGCTCGCACGGTACGCCGAGCCGGTGCTGGTCGAGACCTATCTCCCCGGGCCCGAATTCACCGTGGCGATCCTCGGGAACGGCCCTGAGGCATACTGTTTGCCCATTGTGGGGCTGGACTTCTCGACGCTCCCGGAGGGCGTGCCGCCGGTCTATGGATATGAAGCCAAATGGGTGTGGGACACCCCGGAACGACCGCTCGCCATCTTTCAGTGTCCGGCGCCCGTGCCGCCGTCTTTGTACCGCGAAATCGAACGGACCGCGCTCGACGCCTACCAGGCGCTGGGATGCCGGGACTGGTGCCGGATCGATATCCGGATCGACCGCTTCGGTGTGCCCAACGTGCTGGAGCTGAATCCGCTTCCCGGGATTATTCCCGATCCCGCCATGAACTCGTGCTTCCCGAAGGCCGCCCGCGCCGCGGGGCTCTCGTACGATGAGCTCATCCAGGAGGTCGTCGCGATCGCCTGGAGGCGCCTGATGGGACACGACCTCTCGTCCAGAATTCCCGCGCGCAGGGCGCAGCCGGCGGCGGTCTCCGCGTGAGAATCGTCGTCCTCTACGACCCGGGGGCGCAGGGCTGGAACCCCGAGGACGTTCGCAGCGTCCTGGACGCCGTGAACGAGGTGGCCGGGGTGTTCCTCGCCCTCGGTCACGGCGTGCGGAAAGCCCCCGTCCGTCACGACATGCGCTGGCTCCAGCGCATCAAGGGCGCCGACCTCGTGTTCAACCTGTGCGAAGGCGTGCACGGCCGAAATCATTGGGAGGAGCATGTCGCGGGAATGCTCGAGTTCGCGGGTATTCCGTTCACCGGCGCCGGCCCCTGGACCATCGCCGCCTGTCGCCGCAAGACCATCGCGAATACGATCCTGATGCAGGCCGGCCTGCCTATTCCCCGCTGGACGATCGCGCAGGGCAAGATCGACGACGCGTTTCCGCTTCCGGCCATCGTCAAGCCGGCCTCGGAAGACGCGAGCGCCGGCGTGGATCGCGGATCCGTGGTCAGCGACCGCAAGGCGTTGCGCTCGCGCGTCGCCGCGATGACCGAACAGTTCGACGAAGTCGTGGTGCAGGAATACATCGCCGGACGCGAGTTCAACGTCGGCTTCGTGGGCGAGCGGACCCTGCCGATCGCCGAAATCGATTTCTCCAAAATGCCGCCCGGCAGCTGGCCCATTCTCACCTATGCCGCGAAATGGGACCGGGGCTCACCCGAAGATCTGGGCAGTATGCCCGTGTGCCCCGCCGCGATCCCCCACAAAACCGCCGATCGGCTCGTCAAGGTCGCGGAGGCGGCATGGCGGGTCATGCAGGGGAAGGGCTACGGCCGCGTCGATTTGCGTATGGACGATCAGGGCCGGCCCTGGATTCTCGAAGTCAATCCCAATCCCGATCTCAACGACAGCGCGGGCCTCTCCCGCATGGGACAGGCGGCGGGATGGGACTACGCCGAGCTCGTGCGCCGCATCGCGGAAGTCCCGCTGCGTGAGGCACAGGGAGCCAAAGCGGCCCGTGAGCTGCTCGCTCCGGCCCGTCGGCCTCGCGCACCGCGCCCGGCTTGAGCGCCTCACTGCCGCGACCGGCCTCTTCCGACCGGAAGAGGTCGCCACTGCGGTCGAGCTTCTCACCGAGAGCGCCTCAGGCGACGACGACTATCGCTTTATCGGCGCGTACCAGGGTGACGAGCTCATCGGGTATGCATGCTGGGGGCCGACACCCGGTACCCGGGGCACCGCGGACCTGTATTGGATCGTCGTGGACGTCGCATGGCAGAATAAGGGGATCGGGACCACACTCCTGAAGGACGTTGAACGGCAACTCGAGGCCGCCGGGTGCCGTCTGGTCGTAGTGGAAACATCGTCGCGCGCCGATTACGCGGGCACCCGCGCCTTCTACGAGCGGCGGGGCTACACCAGGGCGGCCACTCTGCCCGGCTACTATGAGCCGGGCGATGACCTGGTGATCTATCTCAAGGATCTGGGGCATGGAGTCCTGGCAAGAGCTACTGCGTAAGCGCAGCATTGCGTCGCTGGAAGCGCTCGTCGCGAAGTTCGGGGCCGACCAGTTCCCCGATCTCGACCGCCTCCGCCTGGCGGCGGCGAACTTCGAGTTTCGCATTTCCCCCGCCATGGTCGACCTGATCAAGACCCCGGGCGATCCGGTATGGCGGCAATACGTCCCTGATCTGAATGAGCTTGAGGTGCGGGACGGACTGGTCGATTCCCTCGCCGAAGACGTGCACTCGCCGGTTCCGAACATCACACACCGCTATCCCGACCGCGCCCTGTTCCTGGTTTCACCCGTGTGCGCGTCGTACTGCCGGTTTTGCACCCGCCGGCGCAAGGTGGGCGATCCGGAAAAGATTCCCATGTCGCAGCTCGAGTCGGCGTTCCGCTACCTCGAGCAGCACACGGAAATTCGCGACGTTATCCTGTCGGGCGGCGACCCCCTGCTCCTGTCCGACCGGCGGATCGAAGACATCCTGCGGCGGCTCCGCGGCGTCAAGCACCTCGAGGTACTCCGGATCGGCTCGCGCGTCCCCTGCCACCTGCCCGAACGCATCACCCCCGAGCTGTGCGCGATCCTCCGGCGGTATCATCCGCTCTACATCAACACGCACTTCAACCATCCGGACGAGCTGACGCCCGCGGCGGTGAAGGCCCTCGGGATGCTCGCGGACGCGGGCATCCCGCTCGGCTGCCAGACCGTCCTCTTGAAGGGCGTGAACGACGATTCCGACGTCATGAGGTCGTTGATGCAGAAACTGCTCGCCGCGCGGGTGCGCCCGTACTACATCTACATGTGCGACCAGGTCGCGGGAGCGGAGCATTTCCGGACCACGGTGGAAAAGGGTCTCGAGATCGTCAAGGCGCTGCGGGGCTGGACATCCGGTCTTGCCGTGCCGCATTTCGTGATCGACGCGCCCGGAGGGGGCGGGAAGATTCCGCTGCTCCCCGAGTACGTCGTCAAGCTGACGGACAAGGAAATCGTGCTTCGGAACTATGCAGGCAAGCTGTACCGTTACAAGCAGCCGAAGAAAGAGCGGATCAAGCCACTGCAGGTGGAACCGGTTCTCGTTGGTTAGCGGAGCGGCGTAGCTCGCAGTCCTGGAAAGTGCGGAAGCTCATGCGGGGGCACGGGGAGCCGTGCCCCCGCGTATTTTCAGACCTCATGCGTGCCATGGTGCTCGAGCGTCCGCGCACTCCGCTGCGGCTTACGGAGCTTCCCGATCCCGAGCCCGCTGCGCATCAGGTGCTGATCCGGGTGCGGGCGTGCGGCGTCTGTCGCACCGATGTACACGTCGTGGATGGCGACCTGCCGAATCCCAAGCGCGCCGTGATCCCAGGACACGAGATCGTGGGCACCGTCCTGGACACGGGCCGCGACGTGGAGCGCTTCCGGCCGGGTGAGCGTGTCGGTATTCCCTGGCTTGGCTGGACGGATGGTACCTGCCGCTATTGCCGCTCGGGGCGCGAGAATCTGTGCGATCGCGCGCGCTTCACGGGGTACACGCTGGACGGCGGGTACGCCGAGCTCGTCGTCGCCGACGCGCGCTATGTGTTTTCCCTTCCCGAACGATACTCCGACATCGAGGCGGCCCCCCTCTTGTGTGCGGGCTTGATCGGGTATCGCTCACTCGTCGCCGCTCGCGACGGCCGCAGGCTCGGTCTCTATGGCTTCGGGGCCGCGGCGCACATCGTCGCACAGGTCGCCCGTCATCAGGGGCGCGAGGTCTATGCGTTCACCCGGCCCGGCGATCAGGAGGGCCAGCTCTTTGCGCGCGAGCTCGGCGCACGGTGGGCCGGCGACTCGGATCAACCACCCCCGGAGCCCCTCGATGCCGCGATTCTGTTCGCTCCGGTCGGGGCCCTGGTCCCCAAGGCCCTCGCGTCAGTCGTGAAGGGCGGCATCGTTGTGTGTGCCGGGATTCACATGAGCGACATTCCCGCGTTTCCCTACGAGCTGTTGTGGGGCGAGCGAACCGTCCGGTCGGTGGCCAACCTGACTCGTCAGGACGGAGCGGAGTTCCTCGAGCTCGCCGGCCGCGTCCCGCTCACCATTACCGTGGAGCCGCATCCGCTCCAAGCGGCGAACGACGCGCTCACTCGACTGCGCGACGGAGCCGTGCGGGGCGCCGCGGTGCTCACGCCCGCGCGCGAGCCGTGACGCACTACGACGTCGCGGTGGTGGGGAGCGGGCCGGCCGGAGCGGTCGCCGCGCGAGCGCTCGCACGGCAGGGGGTTCGCGTCGCGTTGCTCGAGCGCGAGTCGCTGCCACGTTACAAGACGTGCGGCGGCGGACTGGTGTATCGCGCCCTCCAGTACGCGGGCCTGGACCCGGGTACTGTGGCCGAGCGGGTGTGTAACACCGCCGCGCTCTACATCCACGATATCGGCAAGCGCTTCACCGCCCGTTCGGAGCTTCCCATGGTCACGATGACCATGCGCGACCGGCTCGACTATCGACTGGTCGAAATGGCGACAGCAGCGGGCGCGGAGCTGTTCGCCTCATGCCGCGTGTCCGGGCTCGAGCAAAACGGCGGCCCGGTACGACTGGTGACCGAGCGCGGACCATTGACCGCTGATTACGTCGTGGCGGCGGATGGCGCCCTGGGCGATGTGGCAAAGCTGGCGGGCTGGCGTGACAATCGGCACATGATCCCGGCACTGGAATACGAGCTGCCGGCGGATGACCGCATCATGGAACGGTTTGGCGAGCCGCGCTTCGACGTGGGGACGCTCCCCTTCGGATATGCCTGGGTGTTCCCCAAGGCCTCACATCTTTCGGTAGGGGTGCTGAGTGTCCGACGCGGCGCCCGTGAGTTGCGCGGGCATCTCGAGCGCTATCTGTCCCTGCTCGGGATCCCGCTGCGTCCGCGCGCGCAACGGCACGGCTACGTGATTCCCGTGCGTCCCCGGTCAACGTCTCTCGCGCGCGGCCGGGTACTCCTGGTGGGGGATGCAGCCGGACTGGCCGAGCCGCTGACGGCTGAGGGCATCAGCTTCGCGCTCAGGAGCGGGCTGCTCGCCGCACAGGCGCTGGCGGGGGGCCACGACGTGACGGCGGCCTACAACGCCGCGGTACGCCGCGAGATCTTCCCGGAGCTCGGAACCGGACGGTTCCTCGCACACCTCATCTATCGCCGCCCGCATGTGCGAAACGCGCTGTTTCGCGCGGCCGGGCAGCGTCTGACGAACGCACTGACGCACGTCTTTGTGGGGGACTACGGCTACCGCGATGTCCCCCTTCGCGCATTGCGCAAACTCGTCTCCTAGGCCTTCGCCGCCTCTTCCAGCTCCTTTTTTCTCGCCTCCGCGACCTTGTGGGCGGCCTCGGGCGGCATCTCCTGATACAAGTGGAATTTCTGCCGGTACGTCCCACGCCCGTGCGTGATCGAATGCAGCGTTGTCGCATACCGGTCCAGCTCGGCCGCGGGGACGAGCGCTTTCACCTTGGTGAGCTTTCCGTCCTTTTCACTGCCGAGGATCTGCCCACGGCGGGACGAAAGATCACCCATCACGGCGCCCTGGTAGTCGTCCGGCGTCCACACCTCGAGATCGAGAATGGGCTCGAGCAGTGTCGGCCGGCAGTTCGGGCTCACGTTTCGGAATGCCAGGATGCCGGCCATCTTGAACGACATTTCGTTGGAATCCACGTCGTGGTACGAGCCGTCGTACAGCTCCACCTTGAAGTCGACCACCGGGTAGCCGGCGATTGGACCACGGGCGGCGGCTTCCTGTACGCCGCGCTCGACGGCGGGAATGTATTGGCGGGGAATCACGCCGCCGACGATTTCGTCTACGAATTGCAGGCCGGATCCGCGCGGCAGTGGGGCAATTCTGATCCAGCAGTCGCCATACTGGCCGCGGCCGCCGGTTTGCTTCTTGTGCTTGCCCTGCCCTTCGGCTCTTCCCTTGAACGTCTCGCGATAGGCGATCTTCGGCTTGGTGATCTGCGCGTGCACCCCGAATTTGCGCGCGAGCCGCCCGACGATGATCTCGAGATGGCGTTCGCCCAATCCCCGAATCAGCGTTTGCTGCAATTCCCCGTTGTACTCGTGCTGGAACGTCGGATCCTCTTCGTGAAGCTTGTGCAACCCATTGGAAAGCTTCTCTTCCTCGCCCCGCTGCTTGACCTCGATCGCCTCCGTCAGGACGGGATCGGGAAATGGGATCTTGTCCAGCACGAGCGGCATGTCTCGGGTCGAGAGCGTGTCATTGGTGTGCGTATCCCGGAGCTTCGCCACGGCGCCGATGTCGCCCGCGTGCAACTCGGGGATTTCGGTCCGATCTTTTCCCACCGTCACGCACAGATGGTTCAGCTTCTCGGTCGCTTCGCGGGGGGCGTTGTACACATCCTGGCCGTTGCGCACCATCCCCGAGTAGACGCGAAACAAGGTGACGTCCCCAACGTGCGGCTCCGAAATCGTCTTGAACACCTGAGCGGCAAAGGGCCCGCTGTCCTCGGGCTTGAGCATCACCGCCTCCGCAGTGCCCCATTTGTGCGACTCGATCAGGGGCCGCTCGGAGGGAGCGGGGAGAAGCTCGACCATCTTCGTGAGCAGCGCGCGGGTGCCGTACGTCAGCTCCGCGGCGCCGCAGAAGAGTGGGTACAGCTCGGCGCGTGACATGCCAGCTTTCATTGCGGTGATCGCTTCGTCACGACCGATTTGCTCACCGCCGAGATACCGCTCGAGCAGCGTGTCATCGGTCTCCGCGATGCGCTCGATCAGCTCCCGGGAATAGCGCTCGAACTTCTCGCGATACTCCTCGGGGATCTCCAGCTCTTCGTACTCACCGGCCTTCGTCCCCTTCTTGTACTGATGCATCTTCTGGGAAAACAGATTGATGATTCCGTGAAACTCCGCACCTTCTCCGACCGGGATCTCGACCGGAATGACCTTGGGTGTGAGCGCGTCGCGGATCTGTTCGTACACGCGCTCGAAGTTCGCGTGCTCCTTGTCCATCAGTGACACGAAGAAGAGCCGCGGGATCCCGCGTTTCTCGCAGTAGTCCCACACCTTTTCGGTACCCACTTCGACGCCACCGGTGCTCGAGACCACCACCACGGCGCCGTCCGCCGCGTCCACGCCTGCGAGCGCGTCGCCCGTGAAGTCCAGATATCCGGGGGTATCGATGAGGTTGAGCTTCGTGTCCATCCATTCGGCGACCGCGACAGCGAGGTTGATCGAGTATTTCCGTTCGATTTCGTCGGCGGTGTAATCGGTGAGGGCCGTGCCGTCTTTGACTGAGCCGTGGCGTTTGCTCGTTCCGGAGACGAACGCCAGGGCATCGACGAGGGACGTCTTTCCGCTCGCGCCGTGGCCCACGACGGCCACATTGCGAATCTCCGAAGTCTTATACACGCGCATAGCGCGGCAACTCCTGAAGGGATCTAGGAAAAAGGTGCTCGAAAAACGGTAGGTAGGCTAGGCATAGGCGAGACGCATCGACGCACAGGGGGCCGGCCGACTCCCTCCTGATCCCAGCCGTGCGTCGATGCGTCTAGTCTTTGCAGATCCTGCTCACTGGACCCTCACCTGTTTCGGCACCCGCAGGGTGGCCAAGCCACCCACTGCCATTGCTGCCCCCGCTGCCAGGAACGCCCCCGTATGTGAGTGGTCGTATACCTGCCCGATGACCACCGGTCCGAGCAGCCTTCCCAGCGCCGCGAGCGCCTGGGCCGCGCCGAGCACGGTCCCCTGCTCTTCCGGGCCCGCGAACAGCGACACCAGCCCCGTACCCGCCGGTCCGAAAATGCTGTTCGCGAAGGCGAGGACGACCGTCCAGACGTACAGCGTTGGCGTGGTATGGATGGCGGGAATGACGGCGATGGCGATGGCCATGCCGAACGCCCCCGCAATCAGCAGGGCGCGATCGCCCGTTCGCTTCGTGAGCTTGCCGAACAGATATCCCTGCACGATCGCAGCGGTTGCCCCGATTGCGGTGAACAGCCAGCCGAGCTGCTGTTCGTTCCAGCCGAATACCACTGCCGCCCAGAGCGGGAGCGCAACCGAATAACCGGCGAACGCAAACGGCATGATCGCCCATGCCACCATGAGGGGCGCGAGATGCGAATGGCGCAACGCGTCCCCGAGATGCGAGAAGTCCCATAACTTCCGGGCGGTCCTGTGCCGGCTTTCGAGCGACTCGGGCAAGATGAAATACGCCGACACGAAATTGACGAGTGAGAGTCCGGCGGCGACGAGGCCCGGGGCGGCGGGGCCGAGGTAGTGCGACGACAAGCCGCCGATCGCGGGACCGATGATGAAGCCGAGGCCGAATGCCGCGCCCACGACGCCCATGCCGCGCGAGCGTTCCGCCGGCGGCGTGATATCCGCGATGTACGCCTGCGCGGCGGAGATGTTGCCTCCGGCAAATCCCGAGACGATCCGCGCGAGGAACAGCACGCCGTACGAATGCGCGGCGGCGAAGATGACGTACCCTACCGCGTTGGCGATCATGGTTGCGAGCAGCACGGGACGCCGGCCAATGCGGTCGGAGGTCCGGCCGAGCAGCGCGGTCGAGAGAAATTGCATCGCCGAGAAGATGCCGAGCAGCGCGCCGAGGCCCAGTCCACCTGCGCCGAGCCGCTGGGCGTAGTACGGCAGGATCGGGATGATGATGCCAAACCCGATCAAGTCGATCAGCACCGTGAGAAAGATGATCGAAAGGCTCGAGCGGCGACGCGGTGCGGCGGAGGGGTCTGGCATGGGGCTGCAATCTAGCGCCCCCAGCCGTCGTCAGGTCTCGGTAGGCACGACTTGCAGCTCGCGCATCTCTGAACCACGGACCACGGTGATCGGCACTCTGGTGCCGATCACGTCGGTGGTCAGCAGCCGATGCAGGTCGTCGATTCCTCGCACCGGCTTGCCGTTCAGATTGACGATCACGTCCCCAGGCTCGACGCCCGCGCGCTCAGCCGGACTTCCGGCTTCGACCGAAAGCACGAGAATTCCACCCGGCACATCGAGCGAATGCTGGCGCATGGCGAATCGCCGGAACGGGACATTTTGCCCGGCGACGCCGATCCTCGCCCGCCGGATCTTCCCTTCCTTGATCAAGTGGCCGGCCACGAACTTGGCCGTATTGATTCCGACCGCGAAGCAGATGCCTTGCGCGGGAAGGATCACCGCCGTGTTTATGCCGATCACCTGCCCCCGGCTGTTCACGAGCGGCCCGCCGGAGTTGCCCGGGTTCAATGCGGCGTCGGTTTGGATGACGTCGTCGATGAGCCTGCCGCCCACGGACCGGAACGAACGCCCGAGGGCGCTGACCACCCCAGCCGTCACCGTCTGCTGAAAGCCATAGGGATTCCCGATCGCCACCACGAGTTGCCCGACCCGCAGGGCGCTCGAGTCGCCCAGGGCAACCGATGGCAGTCCGGACCCGGACACTCGAATCACCGCGAGATCCGTGGCCGGATCGTCGCCCACGACTTCGGCCTGGAGTTTCCGGCCTTCCGGAAACACGACATCGATCCGGTGCGCGCCATGCACCACATGGCTGTTCGTGAGTGCGAGCCCATCGGGCGCGATAATGAACCCGGATCCGTGCCCCGGCACCTCCTGGACTTCGGGCCGTCCCCGGGCGCGCCGGCGTTGCGCCACTTCCACCGTGACGACCGCGGGTCCGACACGGTCGACCGCACCGACCACGGCGCGCGAATACGCGTCGAGCGCCTGATCATCGGTGACCGGTTGGAACTCGGCCTGGAGCGGGCTCGGAGAATCCCCCGGAGCCGCGGACGTGGAAAGCGGCTGTACTATTGTGGTGTCATTCATCGCGTACCGGACCTCGAAATCGTGAGGGTACCGTAATGAAAAACACCGCCGGGTTCCCTTCCACCATCGGCCGTCCGGGGGAGTCTGAGTACGCCCCGTACTACGGCCGCTACATCGAGCAGGTCCCGGCCGGGGATCTGCTGGAAACGCTCGCCGCACAAGGCCGCGACACTCAAGCGCTGCTCGGCCCGATACCCGATGACCAGGCGCTCCACCGCTACGCACCGGGGAAATGGAGCATCAAGGAAGTCGTCGGGCACATCGCGGACGCCGAGCGCGTGTTCGCCTATCGCGCACTGACGTTCGCCCGGGGCGATCAGTCGTCGTTGCCCAGTTTCGATGAGAACGCGTGGACGCCCGCCGGGGACTTCGACGCCCGTCCGCTGGGGGAGCTTGCGCGAGAGCTCGACGCGGTCCGACGTGCCACGATTGCTTTGTTCAGCGGGTTCCATCCAGACTGGCTCGTACGAACAGGAACCGCGAGCGGCAAATCAGTCTCGGTGCGCGCCCTCGCGTATATCGTTGCGGGACACGAGCGCCATCACGTCAAGATCTTGCGGGAGCGATATCTCTAGCGGGATTTCTTGTAGAGCGCGCGCAATTCGTCTTTCGCGGCCTCGAGGCGGGCGCGCTGGCTGGCGCTCAGCTGGCGCCCCGCGCGGTTGATGTAGAAGGTGAGCATCGACATGGCCGAACGATACGGGCTCGACTTGCGTCGCGTACTTCGTTCCGCCGAGCGCTTCAACGACAGCGCGATTGCTCTCGGACTCTTGGTGAACACCCCGCGCTCGAGATCCAGAGCGTTGCTTTCACGGGTGACCCGCTGCGACCACCGATTCTTCCGTCGCGTCGCCATCTGCAATGCTGCGGCTCCTGTTCAGGGCACCGTGACGACGCCGGCGAATGCGGTCACGTCCGCCGCCATCCCGTCGCGATGCACCACGGCGACGTGGTAGAGGCAGGCAACCGTGAAGCAGAGAATACGCATGCTGTGCAGGCGACGCCCCGGGCCTAGCGGTACCCCGCGGCCTGCAGACTGAATAACTCCGAATACAGTCCGCCCCGCGCTACCAGCTCCTCATGCGTCCCCTGGTCCACGAGCTCTCCGCCCTGTAACACGATGATTCGATCCGCCATTCGCACCGTCGAAAACCGGTGCGAGATGAGGACCGCCATTCGACCGTGTGTCAGCTCGGCGAACCGCAGGAAGACCTCGTACTCGGCGCGCGCATCGAGCGCCGCCGTTGGCTCGTCCAAAATCAGCACCTGTGCCTCGCGCATGTACGCCCGGCCCAGCGCCACTTTCTGCCACTCTCCGCCCGACAGCTCGACGCCGCCGTCGAACCGGCGGCCCAACACCTGGTCGTAGCCCTTTTCGAGCCGGCGCGCGACGGAATCAGCGAGGCTGCGACGGGCCGCCTCCTCGAGTCGTGTCTTGTCCTCGAGCGCATCGACCTGACTGACGCCGATGTTCTCGCGGAAATTGAAGTCGTAGCGCACGAAGTCCTGAAAGATCACGCCGATATTCTGGCGCAAGCTCTCGAGATCGTAGTCGCGCAGATCGACCCCATCGAGCAGAATGCGTCCTTCGTCGGGGTCGTACAGGCGGGCGAGCAGTTTGACGAGAGTGGTCTTGCCCGCTCCGTTTTCTCCTACAAGGGCCACCCGCTCGCCCGGCTGCAGCGTGAACGTCAAATGGCGCACCGCCCACCGGTCCGACCCTGGATACCGAAATCCGACGTCCTGGAACTCGAAGCCGCTTTGGATCGGCTCGGGCACGGGCCGCGCACCCGGGCGCGATTTCACCCGCGGCTGCACGTCGAAAAACGTGAACAAGTCCGAGAGATACAGGCTTTGCTCGAACACCTGCGACAGCGACAGCAGGATTCGTTGAATGAGATCACGGGATTGCCGAAACGACCCGGCGAGGAACGTGAGCGAGCCGAGGGTGAAGCGTCCCAACACCGTGAGATAGATCGTCACCGCGTAGGCGCCGTAGTAGCCGAGCGTGCCGAGTGTGACGAACAGCGTCGAGACCACGTTGCGCTTCACGGCGAGGCGCTTGTTCGCCTCGTAGAACTCGTCCGACAGCCTGGCGTAGCGCCCCACCAGGAAATCTGAGAGGCTGAACAGTTTGACTTCCTTCGCGGTCTCGTCCGACGCGCCGGCATAGCGCAGATAATCGAGCATGCGCCGTTCCGGCGTCCACGAGAAGAGCAGCGAATAGCCCAACGCCGCGTAGTGCGTCTCGCCCAGGAAGGACGGCAAGACGGCGACGACCAGCAGGAGGAGCAGCCACGGCAGTTGCACGAGCAGCACGCCGGCCAGGGAAATGAGCGTCACCAGGTCCTGGGCCGTCGAGAGCAGCAGCGCGATCAGCCCGATTCTTCCGACCGTCTGGCGCCGGGCGCGTTCGAGATGATCGTAGGTTTCCGCGTCTTCATACTGGGCCAGGTCGAGCGTCGCGGCGTGCTGCATCAGCCGCACGCTGATACGGTTGGAAAACAGGTCGCCGAGCAGACTCTCGATCAGGGACGACAGCCGGGCGAGCGCTTCGCCCACCACCGCGATCACGAGCTCGAGCACGACGAGCTTCCCCAGGTACCACCAGTCGATGGCCAATCCCGCCGCACCGGCTCGCGCGCCCGCCACCACTCCGTCGATGATCAATTTTCCGACCCACAGCACCGCGAGCGGAATGAACGAGCGAATCGCCCGCAGCGCGAGAATCGCGATCGTGTAGCCCCGATGGGTCTGGTACACGAGCTTGAGCAGCGGGGGGACATAACGCAGCGCCTGCAGTCGTTCTTTCCAGGTCGGCGTCTTGCCGTTCGCGCCGGCAAACGGGCTGCGCGGGCGCGGCATGATACCGTGTGGAATGAAGCGGTGTGGTGCGGTCACGAACTAGGAATGCCTCCGGGCGCAAAATATACCTCCCACCGCTGTCGAAACGCCCTCATCACGTCTCAGGTTCCACCTGAGGCGAGAGCTCGGCCACTATATTGGGAGGATGCAACTCGCCGGTCTCGCGGCGGTGATCACCGGTGCGACCGAAGGGATCGGGCGCGCCATCGCCCAGGAGCTCGGCAAAGCGGGCATGCGCGTGGCGATCTGCGCGCGCACCGAGCCGCGGGTTCGGGCGACCGTGGCCGAGTTTACCGGCTCGGGAATCGACGCCATCGGGATGGCTTGCGACGTGGCCGATCCGGCGAGCGTCGACCGGTTCGCGCAATTCGTGCACCGCGAGCGAGGCACGCCGGCCGTGGTTGTCAACAATGCCGGCATCGGGCGCTTCAAACCGATCGAGGAGCTCTCGCTCGACGATTGGGACGCCACGATGGCCGTGAACGTCCGGTCGCTGTTTCTCGTCACCCGCGCGTTTCTCACGGGCATGAAGGCGGCGCGCTCCGGAGCCGTGGTAAACATCGCGTCGCTTGCGGGGAAAAACGGTATCGAGGGCGGAACGGCGTATTGCGCCTCGAAGCACGCCGTCCTCGGCTTTTCCAAGTCCCTGATGCTCGAGGTGCGCAAGCACGATATCCGGGTGATCGCCGTGTGTCCGGGGTCGGTGGCAACGCCGTTCATGGACAAGAATGCCCGGAGCCGCGCGAATCGCGACAGGGTGCTTCGGGCGGAAGATGTCGCGCAAACGGTGCTCAGCACGTTGACGCTTTCGGACCGGGCGATGATCAGTGAGCTGGATATACGACCGACGAACCCATAGGCGTCGAGGAGATACGTCGAGAAGCCGTCAAGGGAAGGCGTCAAGAAGAGACGTAGGCGTTCACTCACGCTACCGTTGCGGAGGCGGATGGTCGTGGAGGCGGGCTATCATCTTTCCGACGAGCGCGGTACGGCTCTCGAGCGAGGACATCGTCGTCCGCTCGCCCAATCCGGACGTGCGCGCAATCCGCAGCAGGGATCCAAGCTCGCGGACAGACCCCTGCGCATAGGCGAGGAATCTTCGGAATTCACTCGTGGTGCCGCGACCGCTGCCTTCCGCGATATTCGACGAAACCGCAATCGCAGCACGAATGAGTTGATCGCCGATCGCGTGGCGTTCGAGATAGGGAAAGCTGCGCACCTGCTTCACGACGTCGGCGGCAACGTCCGACGCTATGCGGTGCACGCGGAGCTGCTCGGAAAACGCCTGGAGAACCACGTCACAATGATGGGTTCTGGCGAGTGGCGACCGTCATCCTTCTTACGCCGTTCCTTGACGTTTTCTCTCGACGCCTCTCCTCGACGATTTCCCTCGACGTCGTTCTCTTCTTGACCAACCTCATCTCGCTGCTGCTCTCGGAGGCCAGCTCCGCGAAAGACGTCAAGTCCTTCTGGCGCGCGGCGGCGCTCGTGATAAGCGACTGGCTGGGCGGCGCGCATGTCCAGATCCATTACCGCGGCGTGCGGGAAACGGGAACGGCCAGCGGGGGCGCGGACCAGCCCGGCATGGAGCCGTTGAGCGCGACACATCGCGACTCGGAAGGGCGCGTCGTGACGATCGAGGTGCGGGGGGCGCGGACCATACCGGCCATTCGTGAGCTCGAGCAGATCCTCGAAGTCGGGAGTCATCTCGCGGTCATGGTGGGACGGCGCGCGGGGCTCGAGCGCGAACGGCGACTCGGCACGTTCCTCGTCGAGCTGTCGCGCTGGCTGCTCGCGGCGCCCGATCGCGAGCTGTTGTTGCGCTACACGCTGCAAAGCGTCGTGAGTCTCGTGGAGGCTCAGGGTGCATACGTGGCATTGAAGAACTCGGACGAGAAGACCCTGCGCGTCGCCGCGACGGTGGGAAAGTCGGGCGAAATGGCAGGGCTCATCTTGCCCGTGGAAGCGAGCATCACCGGGCGCGTGATGTCGAGTGGCGAGCCGATGGTGACCGCGGACCTCCTGGGCGAGCACACCGAAGACTGGCGGTCCATCGCGAGCGAATCCGCCCGCGCGGCCATGATCGCGCCGCTTCGCACGTCGAACGGCGTGGTCGGTGCCGTCGGCGTGGTGCGGTATGCCCCGCGCGGGGACGAGAGTCCGCAGCCGGCGTTCACGCTGCTCGACTTGCAGTACTTCACCGCCGTGGCCGCGCATATCGCCGGCGGGCTCGAGCTCGCCGAAGCGGTCGCGAACGCGCAGGCCGTGGCGCATCAGGCTCGCGCCATGGTGAACGGCAGCCCCCTTCCCCTTGCCCTAGCCGACCGATACGGGCGCGTACAGCAGTTGAATCGGGCGGGGTGTGATCTGTTCGGCATCGGCGCGGAGGAACAGGCCGTCGGTAAGCATCTCGACGGCCTGGGGCTCTCGCCCAGCGGGTTATCCGTCCGTGTGGTCCTCGGCGCCGCGCTCGACGGGGCACCCTGGCATGGGCGCGTGCTCGTGAGCCGCGCGAACGGCGACCGGCGCATCTGCGATTGCACGGTCACCGCGCTGACGGGAACCGAGTCGTCCAGCCTGCTCGTGGCGTTGTACGACCGCACCGACGAGCTGCGAGCCGAGCGCGAGCTGGTGGCGCGCGAGAAGCTCGCCACCGTCGGTGAGATCGCGAGCGGCGTCGCGCACGAGGTAAACAATCCCCTCGCCGCGATCCGGATGGAGGCCGAGCTGCTGGCCCGCGCCAACAAGGACCCGGAGGTCACGGCCGCCGCCGCCACGATGACGCGGGAGGTCGATCGCGCCGCCCGGATCGTGCGCAGCCTGCTGCGACTCGCGCGCCGCGCCGATACGACGCCGACGCGAATCCAGCTGAATGAATTGGTCCGCGATGTCGCGGAGATCCGGCAGCGCGTGCTGCGCTCGGAGAACGTGGAGTTTCATACCCACATGGACGGGGCCGCACCCGCCGTGCTCGGCCTCGGCCAGGAGCTGCAGCAAGTCGTGATCAATCTCGTGACGAACGCCGAGCACGCCGTCCGCGGGCGTCACCCGGCCATCATTCAGCTCACGACGCAGGCGCGCGAGGGATGGGTGCGGCTCATGGTCGAGGATTCAGGGGCCGGGGTGCCCCGCGAGATTCGCCATCGCATTTTCGACCCGTTCTTCACGACCAAGGGGCCCGACGAGGGGACGGGGCTCGGACTCGCGATCTGTCAGCGGGTGGTCAATGAAGTCGGCGGGAAGATGTGGCTCGATGATTCGGCGCTGGGGGGCGCCCGATTCGTCGTCGAGCTCCCCGCCGCGCCCGACAACCTGGACCGACCGGCGGTCGGCTAAACCTTCTCAGACTGCCGTGATCTGCCGGCGATAGATCGCGAGGATGGCGAGCCCGTACGCACCGACAGCGAGAAGCAGGAGCCCGAGGGCAGGGTGAATCGCGTATTGCCACACGCCGGCCCCGACGTACGCCAGGCTCAACAGGAAGCCGAGGGCCACGACCTCCTTCCGTCCCATGTAGATGCCGAAGACGTACCCCCAGCTCACGGCGGTCACCCCGAGAAATGCCGCGGCGTGCGGCAGCTTCGACGGATCGATGAGGTTCAGCCCCCCAGCGAACGCGCAGAACAGACCGATCACCGTATAGGCGGCGAGATGCAGGCTCAGCGGCAGTGGCGCAGTGATCATTCGTGTCGACATGGGCGCTAAAGATACGGGCTGCTGAGCCCGGCCGCGAGAGAGCCATGCGGGTAACCCGGACCTATCTCGAGCTTACCGCGCCTGTGGCGTCGGAGCCTTCCCGGCATGAGGATCCCTCCGCGGGGTTCGAAGTCGCGCGGGTCGAGCGCCCCACCCCAGAGCTGTATCGCTCCTGCTATCGCACGGTCGGGGAGGCCTACCATTGGCGCGACCGATGGGACTGGAGCGACGCGGAAATCGCGGCGCACCTCGACCAGCCCGGGATCAGCATCCATCTGGCCAGGGAACAGGGGCAATTCGCGGGGTGGTACGAGCTGCGCCGGGTCGACGACGGCTCGGTCGAGATCGCCTACTTCGGCCTCGCCTCCGACAGGATCGGCCGGGGTCTCGGTCGGCTGCTCCTGTCCTGTGCGGTCAGGGATGCCTGGGCGCTGGGCGCTACGCGCGTCTGGCTGCACACCTGCTCACTCGATCATCCGCACGCATTGGCCAACTACAAGGCGAGAGGATTCGTGCCGTATCGCACCGAGGAATACGAGGTGACCTAAGCACCATTCGATATTTGCTTAGATTCTACGCATGCCCCTCACGCGGAAGACCAAATCGATCATCGCGGGCGTGATTCTCATTCCGCTCGCGTTCGTGGTCCTGTACACGTGGTTCGTGGTGTCGTGGACGTACTCGCACGGCGAGCGCGCCGGGTATGTGCAGAAATTTTCCCGGAAGGGCTGGCTGTGCAAAACCTGGGAAGGCGAGCTCGCCATGGTCACCATTCCGGGAACGATGTCGGAGAAGTTCTACTTCACCGTCCACAACGATTCGATCGCCGCGCTCATCAACGGCAGCCTGGGCAAGCGCGTCGCGCTCACCTACAACCAGCACGTTGGCGTTCCCACGACGTGTTTCGGGGACACGGAGTACTACGTGAGCGATATCAAGGTCGTGGAATGAACAGCTTCGGAGCCCGATCCGAGCTCACCGTCGGCGGCACGCGGTACGAGGTGTTCCGACTGGCGGCGCTCGAGAAACGCGGGCTGGCGATCGATCGCCTGCCGTATTCCCTCAAGATCCTGCTGGAAAATCTGCTGCGGCGCGAGGACGGTCGTACCGTACGCGCCGAGGAGATCGAACGCCTCGCCCGCTGGGACCCCGCGGCGGCCAGTGCCAGTGAGATTGCGTTCATGCCGGCGCGTGTCCTGTTACAGGACTTCACCGGTGTTCCCGCGGTGGTCGATCTCGCCTCCATGCGCGACGCGATGCGGGAGCTGGGCGGGGATCCAAAGCGGGTGAATCCCCTGCTGCCGGCCGAGCTCGTGATCGATCACTCGGTCATCGTGGACCAGTTCGGGACCCGCGCGGCATTTCAGGTCAACGCCGATCTCGAGTTTCAGCGAAACCGCGAGCGCTATGCGCTGCTGCGCTGGGCCCAGCAGGCGTTCTCGGGCTTCCGCGTGGTCCCTCCCGACACCGGGATCGTCCATCAGGTCAACCTCGAGTACCTCGGCCGCGTCGTATTCACCGACGCGGCATCGGAGAACGGCACCACGCGATCTCGCGCGTATCCGGACACGCTGGTCGGCACCGACTCGCACACCACCATGATCAACGGCCTCGGCATTTTGGGCTGGGGCGTGGGCGGCATCGAGGCCGAGGCCGCGATGCTGGGACAGCCCGTCTCGATGCTCGTCCCGCAAACGGTGGGCTTCCGGCTCACCGGCCGGCTGCCCCAAGGATCCACCGCGACCGATCTCGTCCTCACGGTCACGGAGCTGCTGCGCAAGCGCGGCGTGGTGGGAAAATTCGTCGAGTTCTACGGACCGGGCGTGGCCACACTTCCCATCGCCGACCGGGCGACCATCGGCAATATGGCGCCGGAATACGGCGCGACCGTCGGAATGTTCCCGGTCGATGCGGAAACGCTGCGGTATCTCGAGCTCACCGGCCGCCCGGCCGAGCAGATTGCGCTCGTCGAGGCGTACATGAAGGATCAGGGGTTGTTTCACACCGAGCATTCCCCCGAGCCGCGCTATAGCGACACGCTGTCACTCGACCTCGGCACGGTGGAGCCGAGCCTGGCGGGCCCGCGCCGGCCACAGGATCGCGTTGCGCTGCACCAGGTCGGCGAGTCGTTTCGAAAGGCACTCCCGTCGCTCCTCAAGCCGCCCGCTCCCCCGGCCGCGACACGGACGCCCATTCCCGTGGGACGGTGGGAAGGCGAAGGCGGCAACCCCGCACCCGCGACTCTGGCGACCGAGCCGGAACAGGTCCGGTACGTCGATCTGCACATCGAGGGTGAGCCCTGTCGGCTGCATCATGGATCCGTGGTGATCGCCGCGATCACGAGCTGCACCAACACGTCCAATCCGTCGGTCATGATCGCCGCCGGACTGGTCGCCCAGCGGGCCGTCGAGCGGGGATTGCGAACCAAGCCGTGGGTCAAGACGAGTCTCGCGCCGGGGTCCAAGGTGGTGACCGACTACCTGCGCGAGGCGGGGCTCATGACGGCGCTCGAAGCATTGCGCTTCCACCTCGTGGGATACGGCTGCACAACCTGTATCGGGAACTCTGGCCCGCTTCCGGACGCGGTGTCGGCGGCGATTACCGAAGGCGAGCTCGTCACCTGTGCCGTGCTGTCGGGTAACCGGAATTTCGAGGGGCGGATCCAGCAGGAAGTGCGCGCCAATTATCTCGCGTCACCGCCGCTCGTCGTGGCCTACGCGCTGGCGGGACGGATCGACATCGATTTCGAGCGTGAACCGATTGGGACGGGGGCGGGCGGAAACCCCGTGTTCCTCCGCGACATCTGGCCTTCGCCTCGCGATGTCGACGCGCTCGTCCGTACGTCGATCAAGTCCACCATGTTCCGGCAGGAGTACAGCGAGGTCTTCCAGGGGGATGCGCGCTGGGCGGCGTTGCCGGTCCCGGGTGGCGACGGGTTCGCGTGGGATGGGAGCTCCACCTATATCCGGCGAGCCCCGTACTTCGACGGCATGCCGCGAAATCCGGGCCCGGTGAAGGACATCCGGCGCGCGCGCGTTCTGTGCCTGCTCGGCGACAGCATCACGACGGATCACATTTCGCCCGCCGGAACGATTCGGAAGACGAGCCCCGCCGGACAGTACCTGATCGAGCACGGGGTGCAGCCGATCGACTTCAATTCCTACGGCTCGCGGCGCGGCAATCATGAAGTGCTTGTGCGCGGCACGTTCGCGAACGTCAGGCTCAGGAATCGCCTCGCTCCGGGAACCGAAGGACCGTTCACGGTACATCTCCCGGGCGGGGAAGTGATGTCGCTGTACGACGCCTCGCTGCGATATCAGAAGGACAAGACACCGCTCCTCGTCATTGCGGGAAAGGAATACGGTGCCGGGTCCTCGCGCGACTGGGCGGCAAAGGGCCCGAGGCTGCTGGGCGTGCGTGCCGTGATCGCGGAGAGCTACGAGCGCATTCACCGTTCCAATCTCGTGGGCATGGGCATTCTGCCGCTCGAGTTCCTTGCGGGCGCAAGCGCCGACTCGATCGGCCTCGCCGGGACCGAGGAGTACGAAATTCTGGATTTGGCGAACGTCCTGACGGAGGGGTTCCCGCGGGGCCGCGAGCTCGCGGTCGTGGCGACCGCACGCGATGGACGGAAAATTTCGTTTCGCACGGTCGTGCGCATCGACACGCCGCAGGAGCTGCAGTACTACCGGCACGGTGGAATTCTCGAATACGTCTTGCGACAGCTACAGTAGAACCGTTTCACCTTCCGTCGCGACTTCCACCTTCCATCCCATTCGACCGGTGACGGTCGCGGCCAGCTCGGCCGCGGCGCCTGCCTCCCCATGCACCAGATAGGTGGTGCGGGGAGCCCGCTCGAACCCGCCCAACCACCGCACCAGATCCTCCCGATCCCCATGCCCCGATAACCCGGAGATCTCCGCGATGCGTGCGCCGACCGGCACCGCTGCACCGAAGATGCGGACCTGCTGCGCGCCGTCCTCGAGCGCGCGGCCCCGCGTGCCCGGCGCCTGGTAGCCGACGAGCAGCACCGTGTTGTTGGAATCAGGCAGCCGGTGCGCGAGATGATGGAGAATCCGGCCGCCGGTCGCCATCCCGCTCGACGCGATGATGATCGCCGGTCCGCGGATGTCGTTCAGGATTCGCGACTCCGCTCCGGTTCGGGTGAAATGCAGATTCCGCGTGGCGAGCGGCGCATCGCCCGAGCGCAACGCCTCCGCCATTTCCGTGCTGTAGTCTTCCGGATGCCGCCGATAGATCTCCGTCACTTCAGTGGCCATGGGACTATCGCAGTAGACAGACAGCGTCGGAATGGAGCGCGCGCGCTCGAGATAGTGCAGCATCCAAAGCAATTCCTGGGTGCGATCGACCGCGAACGCCGGAATCAGGACAAACCCCTTGCGCGACGCGGTTTCTCGAATGATTTGGGCCAGCTCGCCGTCCGCGCCGGGCTCGTGGACGCGGTTTCCATACGTGGATTCGAGAATGAGCACATCGGCCGATTGCACGGGCTCGGGATCGGGAAGGATCGGGCGCCCATAGCGGCCGAGGTCACCCGAGTAGACCAGCTTCGTGCCATCCGCGTAGTCGAGCTCGATCGTGGCCGAACCGAGTATGTGACCGGCACGCCGGAATGTGGCCGTGACGCCGGGTGAAGCCTGAAACGGGATCTCGTACGGCCTTTGGATCAGATGTCCGAGCGCCTTGCGGGCGTCCTCGCCGCCATAGAGCGGGAGCGCCGGATGATGCTTCGTGTAGCCATGGCGGTTCGCCCGTTCCGCATCCTCTTCCTGTACATGGGCCGCGTCGAACAGGACGACCTCGAGCAAATCCCGCGTGCCGGGAGTACAGTAGATCGATCCCTTGAACCCCTGCCGCACGAGCAGCGGGAGATAGCCCGAGTGATCGAGATGGGCGTGGCTGATGACCACCGACGTCAGCCCGCTCGGATCCGGGACCCGGGACAGCCAATTCCGCTCGCGCAGATCCTTTTGCCCCTGATACAGCCCGCAGTCGAGCAAAATCCGCGACCCATGCGCCGTTACGAGGTGCATCGACCCGGTGACGGTTCCTGCGGCGCCGAGAAACTGAAGCTGCACCTCTCCTCGGGTCGTTGGCATGACGAATCAGTGAAACGTCAGCGCCGCGCCCAGCGACCACATGTTCTGCTTCCACCCCGTCGTATAGAGGCCCAGACCTCCGGAATAGTTGATCGTGCCCACATTCCCGTACTGGTAGTTGAAGCGCGGAGTGAAAGAAAGCTGATGGCCGATCGGATGGTCGTACCCCAAGCCGATCGAGAATCCCGAACCCATGCCGCTGACGTCGTCCGGAGTCACCTGGCCCCAGTAGAACGACCAGCCTGCCCCGCCCTCGAGAAACAAGCCGCTGCGCTCCTTGGGATAGTAGGCCACGAGACCACCGAAGTTGCCCAGCCACTCACTCTGTCCCGACGACGAGTGCGCCCACGCGTCGGCCATCACGCCGAGCCGCACGTGTTGCGAAATGGTTCCGCCGATCCGGATGAACGGGCTGAACGAGCCGATGCGGGGGCCGTTCTGGCAATCGTCGCACGTGATGTTCGCCGACCCATAGGCGGCACCGACGCTCGCCCAGAACCCGTGTCGCTGATCGTACAGCTGTGCCGCAGCGGGTACGGCGTTCAGAACGAGAAGGGCAAGCGTGATTGGTAACCGAACGCCGCGCATGTACGCTCCTGACATGTCTAAGGATACGTCTCAGACTCTCACCTTGTACCCGGCTTGCGGCACAATATTCGTTCTTGCTGACTGTCTGCCCCCAAAAGCTTGTTGGGCGCTCCTCCAGCGCAAGCAGAGCAGATTTTGCGTCATCCGGTAGATCCCTACGCATCATTGATGCGTTTCGTGCAAAAATTGATTGGCGAACCCCTTTTTCGCGGGATATCTTGGGACCCATGAAACTCATCACTACTATCGTACGCCCCGAACGGTTGCCGGAAGTAAAGGAGGCGCTGTTTCGTGCCGGCGTCACGGCCATCACCCTGAGCCGCGTCAGCGGACACGGGGGCGAGCAGGAAGTCGTCGAACAATACCGCGGCAACACCGTGGTGATGGAATTCCGCGAGAAGGTCAAGATCGAAATGGCCGTCTCCGAACCGTTCGTCGAGCCGACCATCAAGGCGATCGTTTCGGCGGCGCGCACCGGCGAAGTGGGCGATGGCAAGATCTTCGTCCAACCGCTGGAGCGGGTCATCCGCATCCGCACCGGTGAGGTCGACAATGCCGCACTAACCGCCGTCAACGCGGACGCGGTGCAACGCCACGCGATCGAGGCGGCCAAGCTCGCGGGGAAGGGAGCATGACCCCCACCACCATCTCGGCCGGCGATACCGCCTGGGTCCTGACATCCACCGCGCTGGTCATGGTCATGACGGTCGGGCTCGCGTTCTTCTACGGCGGGCTCGTGCGTCCCAAGAATTCCCTGAACACCATGATGATGAGCATGATCGCGCTGGGCCTGATCGGCGTGCAGTGGGTGCTCTGGGGATATGCGATCGCCTTCGGACACGGCACACCGCTGTGGGGGGGACTGGCGTGGCTCGGGTTCCGTGGTGTGGGCCTGGATCCCGACCCCGCGTATTCGGCGACCATTCCACTCCAGGCGCACGCGATGTTCCAGGCGATGTTCGCGGTCATCACGCCCGCGCTCATCTCGGGCGCCATCGTGGAGCGGATGCGGTTCCGCGCGTACATCGTATTCCTCGTCCTCTGGGCCACGTTCGTCTATGACCCGCTGGCGCACTGGGTGTGGGGCGCGGGGGGCTGGCTCCTCACACGAGGCGCGTTGGACTTCGCCGGCGGCACGGTCGTGCACATCAGCGCCGGATTTTCCGCGCTGGTCGCCGCGCGGATGCTCGGGGCGCGTCGCGACTTCAAGCGCGTGCCGATCGTTCCGCACAACGTGCCGCTCGTGCTGCTCGGCGCCGGGCTGCTCTGGTTCGGCTGGTTCGGATTCAACTCGGGTTCGGCGCTGGCGGCCAACGGGCTTGCGGCCGCGGCCTTCACGAACACGAACACCGCCGCCGCGATGGCGATGGTGACCTGGGCGCTGCTCGATCTGATCCGCAACGGGAAAGCGACCGCGGTTGGCGCCGCGACCGGGCTCGTCGTGGGACTGGTCGCGATCACGCCGGCTGCCGGGTACGTGACGCCGCTCGCGTCGCTGGCGATCGGCTTCCTCGGCGTCCTCGTCAGCTACACCGCGATGCAGATTCGCGCCCGCACGAGACTCGACGACTCACTCGACGTGTTCTCGTGCCACGGCATGGCGGGCGTCGCGGGTGCGCTCCTGACGGGAGTGTTCGCAACGAAAGCTGTCAATCCGGCCGGCGGCAACGGGTGGCTGGCCGGAAACTTCGCTCAAATGGGCGTGCAGGTCGTCGCGATTGCCGCGGCGATCGCGATCTCGGTCGTTGGCACCGTGGTGTTTCTGACCCTCGTGAACATGCTGTTTGGCGCCAAAGCCGACGTTCGCGAGCAGGTGACCGGGCTCGACCTGAGCGAGCATGGCGAGGAAGCGTACTTCGGTGGCGATGTCGGCGGGTCTGCGGTCGCGGGAGCGGCATTGGGCGACGCCGTCATCGTGTCGACGGCTCCATTCGATGCCGGGAAGAAACCCGCGGTCGCGACGAAGTAGTCGGCGCAATCGGAGATAAGGCAGCGCCCCGCGAGACTGCGCGGGGCGCTGTGTTTTTGGGAATCAGTGAGGCATTGCCGGCCGGTAAATCCGACCGCCTACGAGCAGATAGCCAAGCCGGATCGCGACCGGGAAGAGGATTATCGCGATCACCGAAGCGGCCACGTAGCTGGCCCCCGAATCCGGCAGCACGTAGCGGTGCGCGACCGCCCAGATGACGACGAAGAGAACGTAGGCGAGGATCAAGCCGATGAACTGCAATGCGCCGGACGCGCCCTTCACCTCATGGCCCAAGCCTCCGAAGTACAGTGCAGAGATCCCCCAGAACAAGCAGATCGGTATCAGCCAGGTCTCGAGCATAGCGTTACCCCCTGTCTCCATGGTGTGGGGCTCGAGCGTCGAGGAACCCGCTAAATGCTACGAACCGCTCGACCCGCGTCAATCACCGGGAAAGCGGCTCCGGATCAGGGCTGTCTTCTGTTGGTCAGCACGATGGGGCGCTGCGCGTGAGGGTCAAAGAGGCGCCGGTCGGAATCGAACCGACGAATCGAGGTTTTGCAGACCTCTGCCTTACCACTTGGCTACGGCGCCGTGGGGTTAGAAACTAACCTCTAACGCAGAACCGGCATACCCTTTGCGCCAATCGTGGTCGGCAACACGGTGTTCGCGGGAAGTTCGGGCGCGGAGCTCGGTGTCCGTGGATACCTCGCGGCGCTCGACTTGAAGAGCGGCAAGGAGCTGGCGGTAGCAGCTCAGCGTTTCAACAGCTTCAGGAGTTCGAGGAAGCCCTTCTCGGCGGCGATGCCGATCGGGCTGGCGCCGGCGTCGTTCTGTAACCGTGGGTCCGCCGCGTGATCCAGGAGATAGCGTGCCAGCTCGGCGTCGTTGCGGTTGACGGCTTCGTGGAGCGGCGCCCACCCACCCTGCTGCTTCGCGTTTACCGGA
The DNA here is from genome assembly GCA_035519195.1 of Gemmatimonadales bacterium. Taxonomy (GTDB): domain Bacteria; phylum Gemmatimonadota; class Gemmatimonadetes; order Gemmatimonadales; family GWC2-71-9; genus AG25. Next base: position 4,478 of record DATIWU010000025.1, on the reverse strand, counting down.
GCCCCCGCCTCGACCAGCATTCGGACGACCGCCATACTGCGCCCCGCGGCTGCGGCATGGAGCGGCTGGATCCGCATCGGATTGCGCGCCACCTGCGCCACGTCCGCGCCGCGCGCGAGCAGGAGAGCCACCGCGTCCGGCTGGGCGAAGAAGGCCGCAAGTCCGAGCGGATAGAAGCCGTCGCTCGAGTACGCATTGACGAGCTCGGGATTGGCGTCGAGTATCTCGGCAATGCGGTCCGCCTGCCCGACCGAGGCCGCGTCGAAGATGTCGAGGTCAGGACCCGCGTCGAGCAACACCCGCACAACGGCGTGCTTGTGATGGTACTGCGCAATGAGCACGGGCGAGTGCCCGCGTTCGTTGCGCTGATTGATGAGTGCCGGACTGGCTCCGAGGATCGCTTGTACCCGTCCGGCGTCACCCGCTCGCACCGCATCCAAAAGATCGCCGATCTCCGCCATCACGCGCCTGTCAATTCAATGAGCGTAATCTCCGCGGGCGCCCCCAACCGCAGCGGCGGTCCCCAATACCCCGTCCCCCGACTCACATAGAGCCACATGCGCTCGAGACGGTGAAGACCCGCGACGAATGGCTGGAAGAAATGCACAAGAATATTGAAGGGAAAGTACTGGCCACCGTGCGTATGTCCCGAGAGCTGGAGGTCGAAGCCCATCTCATCCGCTTCGTACGCGCTGCGGGGCTGGTGTGCCAGCAGCAGCTTCACGTCCGAGGGCGGCGCACCGCGGACCGCGGCCACCGGATCCGACCGATGGCCCGGCACACCATGGCTCGCGAACGCATCGGTCACACCGGCCACGAGCAGCCGCCCCTCGCCGCGCTGAATCAGCTGATGGGCGTTGATCAGCACGTTGAAGCCGAGTCGCTCGGCCTCGCGCATCCATCCGTTCGCGTCCCAGTAGTACTCGTGATTTCCCGAGACGAAGAATTTCCCGTATCGCGCGGCGAGCGTCCCGAGCGGGGCAACCTCCGCCCGGAGCTGCGGAACCTTGCCATCGGCAACATCGCCGGTGAACGCGATCACATCGGGATCGAGCTGATTCGCGGTGTCGACCACTGTCTGGACGAAACGCCGGCGGATGGTGGGCCCGACATGGAGATCCGACAGCTGCACGATCCGGAAGCCCTCGAGATCGGGTGGGAGTCCCGAGATCGGTACCGCCACGCGAACCACGCGGGGTCGCTGTGCTCCCCGGATTCCGATCGCCGTGAGCAGCGCCGCGCCGCCCAGCAACAAGGGACTCAGCACCTCGCCTCTTACTCCCCAGACTCTGACGAATGTCAGGTCGGTCAGCAACACGAGAACGAAGAGGATGGACGAAAACCCGAGGGTCGTGTAGCCGATCCAGTCCGTCGCTCCGCCGAGCGGTCGCTGCTCGCTCCGCCGCCCCAGGAAGACGGTAAACGGAGCGCCCGCGACGACGAGCAGCAGCAGCGTGGCGAAACCGACCGCGGCGGGCGGCAGGTGCAGGGGCGGCAGGAGCCGCACGCCGATGTAGGCGTGGACCAGTCCCCAAATAAGCGCGATGACGCTAATCCGACGACGCATGGTTGACCTCAATCAGCGGGAACGTCGGCGGGACCATGAGCGGCGGCGGGCGCGGACGCCCATTTTCGTACCCAGGATCCCGCCCAGCGGCCGAAGTCGTCCAGGTACGTGTACACGACGGGCACGACGATCAGTGTCAGCAGCGTCGACGTGATCAGGCCACCGATCACGGCATGCGCCATTGGCGCCCGGAACTCGGAGCCCGCACCGAGGGCCAGCGCGGTGGGAAGCATCCCGAAGATCATGGCGAGCGTCGTCATGACGATCGGCCGCAGTCTCAGCTCGCCGGCATCGATCAACGCCTGACGCCGCTCGCCACCCTTCTCCCGGGCCTGATTCGCGAAGTCAACGAGCAGAATCGCGTTTTTCGTGACCAGACCCATCAGCATGATAACCCCGATCATGCTCATGATATTGAACGTGCCACGGGTCACCATCAGCGCGAGCATGACCCCCACGAGCGACAGCGGCAGCGACAGCATGATGGCGAGGGGCTGCAGGAAGCTCCCGAACTGCGACGCGAGAATGAGGTACACGAACACGATCGCCAGCATCAGCGATTCCAGAATGTACCCCACCGTCTCGGCGAAGTCCTTTTGCTCGCCGCCGAAGTCGAACCGGTATCCGGGCGGCAGGTTCAGCTTGGCGAGCCGGGCCTGCACGTCGCGCGTTACGTCAGTGAGCGGCCGCTGCTGATAGTTGCCCTCGATCGTGGCCACCCGTTCGAGGTCGAGGCGTTTGATCTCGTTCGGGGCGCCGGATAACCGGATTGTCGCCACCTGGCCGAGCGGCACCATGACTGGCGTGTTGGTCTTCCGATCCATCTGGCTCGAAGCCAAGGGAATACCCGAGATATTGGTTTCGGTCTGCCGGTATTCGGGCGCGAGGCGCACCACGACGTCATGCGCGAGGCCCGTTTCGTCTTCCCAGGTGCCGGCCTTCTGCCCGGCCAGCACGGGCCGGAGCGCATCGCCGATCGACCCGATCGAGAGGCCCACGTCGGCCGCAAGATCGCGATTCACGTCCACGACGAACTCGGGCTTGCGGCCCTCGAGCGAGGAGCGCAGGTCCACGAGTCCCGGCACGGTGCGAATCGACGCGAGCGCGTGGTCCGAAATTTCCTGGAGGCGGCTGATCTCGGGACCCTCGAGGTTGAGCTGGATCGGGTATTCGGAGCCTCCCGCGGCGCCGATCTGCAGCACGCGCGCGGTGATGCCGTGGAAGCGCGGCACCACGGTGCGGAGCACTGCCTCGAACTCCTGTTGCGTCCGGTGGCGCCGCGCCTTCGGGACGAGTTTCACGTAGATCTGCCCCTTGTTCACCGCGTTGTTCTGCTGCGCACCGCCGACGGTCGCGTAGGTCAATTCGACCTCGGGCTGCTCGTCGAGATACCGCACGATCTCCAGCGCCTTGTCGGACGTGTAGGTGACGGACGAACCCACGGGCGTTTCGAGCGACAGCCCGGTCTGTTCGTTGTCCGAGTTCGGCATGAATTGCCCACCGACGAGCCCCAGCGCGAACAGGCTCATCGCCGCGACGAACGCCGCGGCCGCAATCCCCATGGTCGCGAGGCGGTGGTCGAGCGCCCATGCGATGACTTTGCGGTAGCGCTGTCCCAGTCCATGGAACGAGTTGTTGAAGCGTTCGAGGGCCCGGCCAATCCGGCCGCGCGGGGCGCCGCCCTCGGCCTGGGGATCGTACCACAGCGACGAGAGCATCGGATCGAGCGTAAACGAGACGAACAGCGACACCAGCACCGCGAACGCGACCGTGATGCCGAACGGGAAGAAGAAGCGACCTACGATGCCCTTCATGAAGGCGACCGGAATGAACACCGCGATCACGGACAACGTGGTGGCGAGCACCGCGAATCCGATCTCGGACGTGCCCCGCTGCGCGGCGGTATGATGGTCTTCCCCCCGCTCCACGTGACGGACGATGTTTTCCCGCACCACGATCGCGTCGTCTATGAGGATGCCGATCGCGAGCGACAAGCCCATCAACGTCATGACGTTGAGCGTGAAGCCGAACGCGTAGATCGCGAGAAAGGCGGCGATCACCGACACCGGCAGCGTGAGCCCCGTGATGACCGTCGAACGCCACGAGTTCAGGAACAGGAAGACGATGAACACGGTGAGCGCGGCACCCTCGAGCAGCGTCTTCTGTACATCGTCCACTGAATTCCGGATCCAGGTGGAATTGTCCTGGACGGTCGACAGCGTCACCCCGTTCGAGAGTGAGTGATTCAACTCGTCGATCACCCGCTTGACCCCGTCGGCAACGGCGACCGTGTTGGCGCCCGAGGTCTTGCGGATTTCGAGCGCGACGGCGCGACCGCCATTCACGTACGCGGCATCGCGCTCCTCTTCCTGCGCATCTTCGATCCGCGCGACCTGGCCGAGGCGGACGGGAATCCCGTTCCGCGTCGTGACGATGAGATTCGCGAATTCCTGCGGATCGCGGATCTTGCCCGCCACGCGGACGAGGTTTTCCGCGTTCCCCTGCTCCACCCGGCCCGCGGGCACGTCGCCGTTTTCCCGCTGCACGGCGCGGGTGATCATGTCCGGGCTCACGCCCAGCGCGTTCATGCGATCGGGGAGCAGGAGCACGTGGATCTCGCGCTTCAACCCGCCCACCAGGGTGACGCTGCCGACGCCCGAGATGTTCTCGATCCGCCGGCTCACGACTTCGTCGGCCATGCGGGTCAGGTCGCGCAGCTCCCATCCGTCGCCCCGCACCGATAGCACGAAGATCGGCTGGTCGGATGGATTGGCCCGCGAGATCACGGGCGGATCGATGTCTTTCGGCAGGTCCTGGCGTACCGCGTCGATCTTGGCGCGCACATCGGCCTGCGCGTCCATGACCTTCGTGCCGAGATTGAACAGAACCACGATCGTCGAAAAGCCTTCCG
>DATIWU010000024.1:0-2690 GCA_035519195.1 Gemmatimonadales bacterium | reverse complement strand
CGCGTGACGATCATTTCAACACCACCTCACCAGATCTCATCAATTCCATGGCTCGCTCATAGCTCGCCGGCGTATCGAGCGCCAGGCAGTAGCCCTCCATGCGGTGTCCCTGCACGTGCGCACCGCGTGCGAGCAGTGCCGGAAATATGTCCTTCCCCCAGTCGAGAAACGTATCGGCGGGGAACGGTTCGAGCACGTGGCGTTCCACCACGTACACCGCCGCGTTGATCCAGCGGCTCGCGTCGCGGGTGCCGCCCTCCACGAACGACACTACGCGATCCGCCGCGTCGATGATGACCTGACCGCCGGCCATTCCCGTGTGGGGCGAGTGGTCGTCGAACAGCGCGATGGTGATGTCGGCCTGGGTCGACTGGTGGGTCGCGACCAGGCGCTCGAGATCGAAGTCGAACAGGTTGTCGCCGTACACCACGAGAAAGCGGTCGCCCAGTGCGCCCAGGACCTGCCGCACCCCCCCAGCGGTCCCGAGGATTATGGGTTCCTCGGAATACTGGATGGCGACTCCCCAACTCGAGCCGTCGCCCAGGGTAGTGCGGATCAGGTCCCCGCGATAATGCAGATTGACCCAGATGTGCTGCACGCCGGCGGCGCCGAGCCAGCGGACGTTGCGTACCAGGACCGGCTCGCCCTGGATCGGCAACAGGGGCTTCGGGAGCCCGCCGCCGATTTCGGCGATGCGGGTGCTCTTGCCGGCGGCGAGGAGGACGGCGTCGGTCAGCATACGGGCGATGCGTCGAGCATGACATGCTCGCGGATGTACTGAATCGATCGCTCCAACCCCGTCGTCAGATCCGTCTTCGGCTCCCAGCCGAGCTCACGTGCGGCGCTGACGTCGGCCAGCGTGGCTTCGGCCTCGCCCGGCAGATCCGACTTGTAGAGCGGCTGCACCTTCGAGCCCAGGAGCGCCGCAATCCGGTCGTAAATCTCCCGCACCGAATAACTCTCGCCCGAGCCCACATTGTACGTGCCGCCATCAGTGCGTGGGTCGGCGATGCACTGCTCGTGGAATTCGTTCACGTCGTCGACATACACGAAGTCGCGGCGCTTCCTGCCGTTGCCATAGATCACCGGCTGCTCGCCTTTGAGCAGCTTGATAATGAAGGCGCTCATCACGGGAGGAATCGTGCGGCGGTAGTCCTGGCGCGGTCCGTACACGCAGAAGTAGCGCAGCGCCGTGATCGCGACATTGGCATAGCGCCCGTAGCCTTCGGCCACCGCCCGGCCCGCCGCTTTGCTGTAGGCATAGAAGCTCTCGGGCGCGATCTCCGCTTCCGGTGTGGGCATCACGCTCACGCCTTCATACAAGGCGGACGACTCGGCGTACACAATCTTGCGCACGCGGGCCTGGCGCGCGGCTTCGAACACGTGGGCCGTGCCGTGCACGTTGATATCGAACGTTGCCACGGGATCGGCCTGGCAATCGGCGATGCAATTCTTGGCGGCGAGATGGAAGACCACGTCGATGCCCGAGTAGAGCGAATGCAGCGCGGGATCGCGGATGTCGCCGCGGTGGAACTCGACGCCTTCGGGAACTTGCTCGATGACGCCGTAGGCCAGGTTGTCGATGCCCACGACCCGTGCTCCGCCGCCGAGCAGGCGCTCGGCCAGGTTACTCCCGATGAATCCCGCGACGCCCGTGACGAGAAACGATCGGCGTGGCGCCGCGGCGGGGTTCATCCGATCACGTAGCCCGCCGCGCGAGCATCGGTATAAAACATGTTGACCGTCTCGCGGGACAGCTCGTCCAGGTCCATATCGCGCATCGGCAGCTTATCGAGCACCGGCTTCGTGGCCGTGATGATGTGGCAGCCGCACTGCTCGGCCTGATACACGTTGAACACCTCGCGGGGGCTGGCCCAGAGCAGCCGGGCGCTGGGGTTCTGGCGCACCAGCTTCGCGGCGCGCCGCATGATCGGCACGGGATCGCGTCCGGTGTCGGCGATGCGGCCGGCGAACACCGATACGATCGCCGGAATGTCGGGCGAGAGCACGCGCATGACCGACTCGACGTGACGCACCGTCATCAGGGCCGTCACGTTTACCTTCACCTGCTCACGTACGAGGCGCTGCACCAACGGAATGGATGATTCGCCGTGCGTGTTCGTGATGGGAATTTTCACGAACACGTTCTGGCCCCAGCGCGCGATGATCAATGCCTGGCGCTCCATCTCCGCGAAGTCGTCGGCCAGCACTTCGAACGAAATGGGGAGATCGCGGATCACTTCGAGGATGGACTTGGCCCATGCCTCGTAGTCCGAGACACCGGCTTTGCGCATCAGGGTGGGATTGGTGGTGAAGCCGTGGACGAGTCCGCTCGAGTAGGCCTCGACCATGTCCTTCAGATCCGCACCGTCGGCATAGACTGCGATCTTGAAGCCGGCGAGCGTCCTGGGTTCAACCTGCGCTAAAGGCTCGGCCGATGGCAATTCGGCATGCGCCACGATGAATCCTCCGTGATTGGACCCCGTACCCCAACCACCCGCACCCTTGGGAGGGACCGCGCGTTCCAGATTAGCGCGCGCAATATATCCCGGCGTCTTCACGTAACCAGCCCCGCACGCACAGCTTCGCGCGCAGCGGCAACGCAGATTCCCTAATACACACTGACACGCTGGTCGGTGTCTCCCCTGTAGGCGGATAGGCGGATAGGCGGTTGGGCGGTTGGGCGGATG
>DATIWU010000023.1:0-7458 GCA_035519195.1 Gemmatimonadales bacterium | reverse complement strand
ACTCCCAGCTCGAATCCGCTCGAGCCGCGGATGTTGATCTGGCCGCCCAGGAATTGCACTCCGGGAGCTTTGTCCACGGCTTCATCGATGTTATTCACCGCGCGCCGAGCGATCTCAGAATCCGGAATGACCGCCACGCTCGCCACGACTCGGTCCACGAGCTGGGATCGCTTGCCGGCCGTGACGACGACTGGCGCGAGATAATAAGCGCTCGCTGCCAGAGCGAAATCGACCCGGAGCGAGTCCCGGGGCGGGACTTGCACCGTGTCCGTGCGGGGTGTGTATCCGAAGCGTTGCAGCGACACGAGCTGCGTGCCCGACGGCACCCCCTCGAGGCGATAGCGTCCCGCCGCGTTGGTGACCGCGACGGTGCGAATGCCCGGCACGCTGATCCGTACCGCCTCGAGCGCCGCACCACTCGCGGAATCGCGAACCGTGCCATACAGCGCGGTCGTCTGGCAGCGCGCCACCGCGGGCTGCGCGAGCACACACAGCGGAACGAGGAGTGCGCGCAGACGCGTCACGGGGTGGGGAGGTAGTCCGAGATGGGATGCATGTTGTTGAAGTCGACGACGATGTTGATCGAATCCGCGCGCGTGCCGTTCACCACGACGATTCCCGTGCCGTGGCTCGTGGTATCGCCTCCATCGCGGTAGAATCCGGCCTCGTAAATCAACGAGTCCGCACTCTCGGTCGTCAGCACGCCCTGCTTCACCCACGCGGCGACGACCCATTCGTACCGGCCGCTGGGAAGCGCCGCGAAGTACAACGTCGTCGTGTCGCCCGGCAACCGCAGTGCGGGTGGGGGAAAAGGCTTGAAATTGAGAAAGTCGCTCGTACTCTGCGGAAAAGTGGCGTACGCCACGACGTACACGGCGGCAGTGCTGTCCGGCACGCGGCCGCGAAACGTGACCGTGCCGCAGATGCCGATCAGCCCGGGCGGGCAGGCGGGATTGGTGGGCTCGAGTCCGCCGTTACACGCGGCCAGCAGGAGCACGAAGGGTAACGAGCGTGCGCGCATGCTCGACAATCTGGAATCGGCATCGATACCGTCAACTTGACCGTCGTTTCACCGCGGAATACGTTGGGCTTCCTATGCCGATCTACGAATACCGCTGCACCAAATGCCGCAAACGCTTCAGTCAGGCCGAGGAGATCACAGCGCACGGCCGCCGCCGCCCCGCGTGCCCCAAATGTCACTCGCGCGCGGTCGAGCAGGTGTATTCGGCGTTTTTCGCGAAGACGATCCGCAAGAGCTAGCGAGGCGTGTTCGATCGCCTGCGCAACGCGCTCCGAGCGGCCCTGGACGCCGCCACGCCAGCCCAGGATCGTGATCTGCGGGACCTCGTGCGGCAGATGCGCGAGGCCTTGATCGAAGCCAAGGCCTCCGTGGAGGAGATGCGCACCGCACTCACGCATGTGGAGGCGGAGCTCGTGGCCGAACGCCGCCAGCTGGCCGACGCGGAACGCCGTGGCCGGCTGGCCGCCGAGATCCAGGACGGGGAAACCGTGACCGTGGCCGAACGCTTCGCCGCACGCCATCGTGAGCGCATCGGGATGCTCCAACAGAAGCTCGAGGCGCAACGAGCCGAAGTGGCGCTGGTCGAGCGCGAGATACAGGACATGCGCGACCAGGTGGTCCAGGCCGAGCGCGACCGGCCGCGAACCGAAGCGGAACGGAGTGCCCAGCGTGCCTGGCGCGACCTGCAGCGCGGTGGCGAGGGGCGACCCGGCGCCGATCAGGAGCTGGACAGCGCGGCGCGCGAACGGCGGGCCGAGGAGCAGCTCCGCGAGCTGAAAAAGCGGATGAAGAAGGACTGACATGCACCCGCTCGTGTTCATCGCCCTGGTTCAACATCCCTCCCGACCTCCCGATCTTCTCAAGCGCGCCCACACTTACAGCATCGTGGCGTACGATTCCGCCACCGGTGACCTTGGCGTGGCGGTACAGTCCAAGTTTCCGAACGTGGGCGGGATCGTCCCCTGGGCTCGTGCAGGGGTCGGCGCGGTGGCCACCCAGTCCTTGGGCAATACGGAGTACGGCGAACGCGGCCTGGCTCTCATGGCGTTGGGTGCCACCGCGCCCGAAGCGATGCGAACCGTGATGCGCAGCGACGGGAGGCCCGCGCAGCGGCAGGTGGGCATGGTCGACGCGCGCGGAAATGCCGCGAGCTGGACCGGGGATTCGTGCTTCGATTGGGCGGGCGGGCGGACCGGCGGATCGGCATCACTCGGGGACAAAGGTCAGCTGATCACCGGCCGGGGATTCGCCGCCCAGGCCAATATCATGGTTTCCGATCAGACGGTAAAAAACATGGCCGCGACGTTCGAGCGCACGGCCGGGACGCTCGCCGACCGCCTGATGGCCGCACTGGTCGCCGGACAGGCCGGGGGCGGCGATCGGCGGGGCATGGAGTCGGCTGCGCTGCTCGTGGTACGCCCGAACGGCGGGTACCTCGGGGCGAACGACCGCTACATCGACATCCGCGTGTACGACGACACGAACCCGCTGCGCGAGCTGGCCCGGCTCTACCAGCTGCACCAGCTCTACTTTTTCACCAGCCGCCCGCAGGATCTCGTTCCTATTACGCCCGCGCTGGTGCGCGAGCTCGAGCCGCTGCTCCTGGGCCAATGGCTCGATGCGCCTCAGGGCACCGCGACCGTGAAATTCCTGAACGCGCTCGCCAACTTCATGTACTGGGAGAACTACGACGTCCGCGTCCGGATGGATGGGAAAATCGATACGGTCGTGCTGGCCGACATTCGCAAGCGGCGGAAGGGAGGACACTGACCCGGATGAATGGGGACCTGAGCAGGATGGTCTCGCTCGGCTACGGCAAGTATTGGCGGTCGGACGGGATCATCGGCCTGATGCCGATCGAGGACGACCGCGGGCCGCGACGGCGCACCAACGTGTTCGTGGAGGGACGCGGCGAGCCGATCGTGGCCTCCCGGTCGGAACAGGCGATTCTCGAGGACATGGGGGCGAACGAGGATCCGTTTCGCGTGCAGGCGCTGCGCGAGGCGACGATCGAGCTGCTCGCGGCGTTTCACGATCTCTCGCCCGTGCTGCGCCGCGCGCTTCTGAATGAGCATCAGTTCGACGTGGAGCGCTGGGAGCTCAGGCTTGGCGAGCTGCTGCGGCGCCCCCGCGAGCCGGAATCGGCGGACCAGAATGATCTCTTCGACTGATTGCGCATGAGCCTGCCCGGCACCTCGGCTCCCGCGCCGGAGTCACGCAGCTGGTTTGGCCACCCGCACGGCCTGTCGACGCTGTTCTTCACGGAGATGTGGGAGCGGTTCAGCTACTACGGCATGCGCGCGTTCCTCATCCTGTACATGGTGGCGCCGCTCGAGCGGGGCGGGCTCGGCTTCGACGCCAGGCGCGCCGGGTCCTGGTTCGGGACGTATACGAGCAGCGCGTGGGCGGCGGCGATCTTCGGCGGCCTCATCGCGGATCGGTGGCTGGGCCAGTACCGCAGCGTGCTGATCGGCGGCATCATCATCGCCCTCGGCCACTTCACGCTCGCGTTCAAGTCCGTGCACGTCTTCCCCGTGGGACTCGGCCTGATCGTGATCGGCACCGGGCTCCTGAAGCCGAATGCCGGGACGCTGGTCGGCGGGTTGTACGACAAGGAAGACCCACGCCGCGACGCCGGGTTTTCGATCTACTACATGGGGATCAACCTGGGAGCGTTTCTCGGTCCGATCGTCGCCGGCGCACTCGCGCAAAACGTCAACTGGCACGCCGGGTTCGCGTGCGCCGGCGTCGGCATGGCGCTAGGACTCGTGCAGTATGTCGCAGGCCGCGGCCGACTCGTTTCCGCGATCGAGCGGCTGTCATCAGAACCACGCTCGGGCACCGGCGCACGCGCCGAAACCGTGGCGGGCGGTCCGCGCACGCTCGGGTTCACCGCGGGCGAGTGGAAGCGCATCGCCGCCATGGCCGTGTTCTTCATCTTCGCGGCGCTATTCTGGGCGGGGTACGATCAGGCCGGATCCACGTTGAACCTGTTCGGCGATCAGGATACCCGTCACTCGATCATGGGGCACGAGTTCCCCTCGAGCTGGTACGTCGCCGTGCAGGCCTTGTTCGTGATCCTGCTCGCGCCCGTGTTCGCATGGGTCTGGGTGCGGCTCGGAAGCCGCGAGCCGTCGAGCCCGGCCAAGTTCGCCTGGGGGCTGTTTTTTCTCGGCCTGTCGTTCGTGATTCTCGTCCCCGCCGGGCTCGCGGCGCAGGGCGGCGTGCGGGTGAGCCCCCTCTGGTTGGTCGCCTGCTACTTCGTGCAGGAGCTTGGAGAGCTGAGTCTTTCGCCCGTGGGGCTGTCGGTGTTCACCAAGCTCGCGCCACTCAAGGTGGCAAGCCTCATGCTCGGTGCCTGGTACCTCGCGAACGGGCTTGGGGACAAGCTTGCTGGCTGGACCGCCGGATTCTTCAATACCGTGCCTCTCGCGCAAATCTTTGGAATCATGGCTGTGGTGTTTCTTGCTTCAGCGGCAGTTCTCGTTCTGCTCATCCGTCCGGTTCGGAGACTCATGGGCGGGATTCATTGAAGGCAAAAACCTCAAGGAAGGTTGTCCTCGACGTTCTTCCTCGACGCCTTTAGAAGTCAGATCTCAACCCCACAGTGATCGTCCGACCAGGCAGAATCGTACTGTTGTCCGGCTCGCCGGTTTGCTGGTTCAGCAGATTGTCGGCGGTGAGATGCAGTCCCACGCCGTGGGTAATCATCCAGCTGGCCGTGGCGCGAAGGTGCGTGACGCCGGGGTAGGTCATCCAGTAACTCCGCAGGTTCACGCCGGTGAACTGCTGGGTCTGGGTATACGGAGAGGCCGTGCTGTTAGTACGGGCCTGTGCCAACGCCACGCGATCGTAGTTGATCCAATCGAACGCGCGGTACGCCGTGAAGGACGTCGACCAACGGCTCCGGTTCCAGCCCGCGGTAGCGCTGAGCATCCGCGCGGGCACTCCGAGCATGCGGTCACCCGGAAGGAGGTCGCCGGTGTAGCCGCTCGCCACCTGGCGCACGCGGCTGTCCACCGTCGAGAACGAGGCGCTCAGGACGAGCGCGCCGAGGCGCGACGCGCCCTGAACTTCCCAACCGCGGTTGGCGATGACTCCCACATTTTGCAGCTCGTAGGAGATATGGGGATCGAGTACGCTCTCGGTCCGGCCGTCACTCATGACCTTACGAGTGGAGTCGAGCGGAATCGCCACCGGTTGAATGAGGCCGGATGCCGTCTGATCGAAACGGGTCACTTGCAGCGTGAATCCCTGGCCGGCGATCAGGTCGAATCCTGCCTCGGTCCCCGCCTGTCGCTCCGGTCCGAGCCCCGCTTGGGCGGCCGAGACGTGGAATCCTTCCCACAGGGTCTCCCGGGGATTGCTGCCGGACCAGCGCACGCCTTCACCATACGCGGCCCGGAGCTTGACCGTGACCGGTCCCCGTTCGATCACCCAGGCGGCTCCGGCCGTCGGGACGGTGGCGCTGCCCGCCTCGGTGGCGTATTCCGCGCGGAGCCCGCCGCTCAGGAAGAGATGCCGCAGCAGCGTCGCGCTCGCGAGCGCGCTCGCTCCGGTGATGCTGCGCCAATCGATCACGCCGGTGGCCGGCGCGTACCGGTCTTCGTTCTCGCCGGTCGTCGGATTCGTGGTCACCTGGCGCAGCACCGACTGATCGGCGGCGAACGTGAAGTCCGCGGACACGTTGGATCCCAGGTCGAATCGCCGCACGCTGCTCCAGCGCAGTGATCCGCGTGTGGCCGATCCGCGCGCGGCGAGCAGGGCCGAGTCGGCCGGCGTGGGCAGCGGCGTGCCGTTGACCGTGACGCCATTCAGGGTGTAGCCGTCGATGCCGGCGGTGAGGCTGTGGGTCCAGCGGCTATCGGGAAGGAACCTGACGTTGGTGCCGAGCGTGTACTGGACCACCGACTGTGCGTCGGGAGATCCGGCCAGTGACACTGGACCTCCGGCCTCGCCGTCCAAGGCCTGCGACGACGCGGAGAGCAGGGGACTGGTCGGCTGCGCGGCTTCTTCGGCAAAGAAACGCAGCGTGGCGGTGGCGATCGTGTGCGATCCGACCTGCCGCGCGCTCCCCTGAACGCCCAGGCGATGCGAGAAGGCCCCGGGCAGATAGGCGCCATCTTCTCCGAGTGTGACGTTCAGGCCGGCGGACTGCGTGTTCGATCCCGCACGCAGCTTGAAGAGGTGCTCCTGCCCGAACACCGGCCCCTGTGAAAAGGCGCTGTTGGCGAGGCCCACGAACCCCTGCCAGGCCGCGCGCGGCGGTCCGCCATCGGCGTTTTCCACTCGCGTGACGATGTTGGTCACGCCGCTGATCGCGTCGGCGCCGTACAGCACGGCCCCCTGTGGGCCGCGAATGACCTCCACGCGCTCGACCGCATCGGGGATCAGACGGGTGACGAGCAGGGGATTCGCCACCTCGATTCCATCGATGTACACCATGGGATAGCTCAAGCCGAACGAGCTCGCCCCACGGATGCTACCGTACCCCGCCAGCACGCTCGCCGGAGACTGCTGCCACAGCCAGATGCCGGGAACGCCCGCGTCGAGGGCCTCGGCCATCGTCACGCCCGACTCGCGCGGCAGTTCGGAGCCTCGCACGACGCTCAGCGCGATGGGCATCGGTCGCTCGGAGGCGCCCGCGGGGTTGCCGGTAACGACCACGCGATCGAGCAGGATCGGCTGTTGATTGACGACCGGCGCGACGGAACCGGGTGCGAGGACGACATGATCGACCGCGGCCACCAGGGGATGCACCGTGGTGCCCTGGAGCACCGAGCTCAAGATCATGCCAACGGGCGTGGAGTCAAACGAGGCGCAGACGACGCGATCCAGGGGCAACAGCTCCGCCGAATACGACAGGCGCAGCCGCCCTGCTGCGGCCAAGCGGTCCAGCGCCTCGCGCAACGAAATCTCGTAGGCATGAAATGAAACCAGCCGGTCGAGCGGCGGGGACCACACCGCGAGCGTCGAATCGGACGGGGCGACCGGGAAGGATCTTCGGGGCGCCGATGCACACGAAGGCGTAGCAAAAGCCACCGCGGGCTCCGCCACGAGCGCCGCGCCAAGCAGCAGCCAACACCACGAGGTTGCCGCCCCGGGAATTCGGGCGGCGGTCACCGTTGTGGGATGTCCCTCGCGTTCAGATGCACCACGGCGGTATCTCCCCCGCGGCGCTCGATGGCGGCCCCCAGTGCGAGCGCGATGACGCTCAACACCTGCTGCGGCGGCTCTCCCGCGAACGATGCCGTGAGATGCCGGCGCAGCAAAGAAGAATCGGCGACCTCGAGCTCGATGCCATACCAGCGCCGCAACTCGGCGCGGACCAGATCGAGTGGCGCGTTGTCGAACACCAGCCGGCCCTGCGTCCACGCCAGTTCATTCGCGAGCGCGGTATCGGGTTCCGTCACGAGGCGTCCGTCCAGGTGCAACAG
>DATIWU010000022.1:0-2275 GCA_035519195.1 Gemmatimonadales bacterium | reverse complement strand
GGTGACTCCCTTCACGGTGAAAACCGGCACCTCGGCGGCGTTCGTGACCACTCCCGAGGATTCCATCATCGATCCCGGCCTGATCCAATACGTATCGGCCTTCGTTCCCCATAACGCCGGAGAGCATTTCAGTCCGCACGTTTCGATCGGGCTTGCCCCCCGCGCATACCTCGACACAATGCTAGCCGAGCCGTTCGAGTCGTTCATCTTCTCTCCGGCGGGAGCGGCCGTGTACCAGCTGGGCCAGTTCGGCACGGCTTCCAGAGAGCTCAAAGTCTGGGACTTGAAGCCCTGAAGTGGTTCCGTCGTTCATGAAGCGCTGGCTGTCCGCGGGACTCCTGGTCGTCATCGCAGGCGCGGTTGTTTGGGTCGTCCTCGCCCGTCGGCCCGGCGCTGGCGGCACGCCATTCAAGTCGGGTGCCAAGCGAATCACGGCCTCGTACGTCGACAACCAAACGTGCGCGGAGTGTCACCGCAACGAGTTCACGGAGTGGACCGGCTCGGACCACGAGCAGGCGATGGCGCCGGCCAGCGAGCGGACAGTCCGGGGAGACTTCGCGAATTCCACGTTCACGAATTACGGCGTGACGTCACGCTTCTTCAAAAAGGACGGCCGATTCTTCGTCAACACGGAAGCGGGAGACGGCCGCCTCCGAGACTTCGAGATCAAGTACACCTTCGGGATCAGGCCGCTACAGCAGTACCTGATCGAATTCCCGGGCGGCCGGTTACAGGCGCTGGGGATTGCCTGGGACACGGAGAGGCGGCGCTGGTTTCACCTCTATCCCAACGAGAAGATCGCGCACGACGATCCGCTGCACTGGACCGGGCTGTATCAGAACTGGAACCTGATGTGCGCCGATTGCCATTCGACCAACCTGAGGAAGAACTACGATCCCGCAACAGAGACCTACCAGACGACGTGGGACGTCATCGACGTCAGCTGCCAATCGTGTCACGGCCCCGGCTCGGCGCATGTCGCGTGGGCCCGCCGCCACGTACCCCGAACGAGCGACAGCTCCGAGGCGATCGGACTCGTGGTGGACGTGAAGGCGGCGAGTCCACACGATCAGGTGGCCACGTGCCTGCCGTGCCACTCGCGGCGCAGCCGGCTCTCGCCGGACGATTGGGCGGGCCGTCCCTACCTCGACACCTTTCTCCCCGCCTTGCTCACGCCCGAGCTGTACCACGCCGACGGTCAGATCCTCGGGGAGGACTACGAGTACGGATCGTTCCTGCAAAGCAGGATGTACGCCGACGGTGTGCGATGCACCGATTGCCACAATCCGCACACCTTGAAGCTGCGCGCTGTGGACAATGCGCTGTGCGTGCGCTGCCACTCCGTGCAGGGCGACGCCCGCTTCGCCAAGCTCGAGGCGAAAGCCTACGACACCCCCGCGCATCACTTTCACCCCGCCGGCTCATCCGGTGCGCGCTGCGTCAACTGTCACATGCCCGCGAAGACCTACATGGTCGTGGACCCACGCCGCGATCACAGCTTCCGCATTCCGCGGCCCGATCTGTCGGTCAAGATCGGCACGCCCAACGCGTGTACCGGCTGCCACAAGGAGAAAACGGCGTCGTGGGCCGCCGCCACGGTCGCCCGGTGGTATGGCCCGGCGCGGAGACACGAACCGCATTACGGTGAAGTGATCGCGGCCGGCCGTGCCGGGAAACCGGAGGCCGAGCCGCAGCTGATCGCGCTGGTGCGCGACTCGACGGTCCCGGGGATCGTGCGCGCCACGGCGCTCGAATTGCTGCGCGGCTATGGCGCCGAGGCGAGCCAGGCGATGATGGCGGCGGTGGCGGACGCCGATCCGCTGGTCCGCGTGGCCGCGGTCACGGGCCTCGACCAGGCGACGGCGGACGAGAAGCTCTCGGTGGTGCCGGCGTTGCTCCACGATCCAATTCGCGCGGTGCGCATCGAGGCGGCGCGCTCGTTGGCCGGCCTGACGCCCGATCGGCTCGACTCGGCGGGCCGGGTGGAGCTCGCGGCGGGACTGGCCGAGTACCGCGAGGCGCAGCGGTACAACTCCGACGTGCCCGGCGGCAACCTCAACCTCGCCATTCTCGAAACCGCCTTACGGCAGTATGACAGCGCGCTCATTCACTACCACACCGCGATTCGGTTGGATCCCGACTTCCTGCCGGCGCGCGTCAACCTGGGCAATCTGTACAACCAGTTGGGCCGGAACGCGGATGCGGAGCGCGAGTTTCGGGATGCGGTGGCGCGCGCGCCGCAAAACGGCGACCTGCACTACTCGCTCGGCCTGCT
>DATIWU010000021.1:0-5441 GCA_035519195.1 Gemmatimonadales bacterium | reverse complement strand
GCACGTCCCTCCCCACAGACACAAGCGATCTCAGGGTGCTCCGGGGTTCCCTGGACCGCTATCCATGGCACACCCTGGAGCGGGATGCTCCTGACGTCGTGTTCCATTTGGCCCGTATCCCGGGGCGCGGCGGTATCCGTGGTGCGATTACCCGCCTCCGAAACCGCCTGGCCAACGAACGCCTCGTGCTCGCGCTGGCCGCCCTGCCTCGGCCGCCGCTGGTCGTATTTATCGGCGGCACGCTCGCCTACGGATCGCACACAGATGAGCTGATCACCGAGGACGCCCCGCTCGCGCCCACGAGTTTCTCGCGGGACTACCACGCGGCCGAGCTGCCGTGGCTCACCGCGCAGCGGACCAATGACGTGCCGGTGATGGTCGCACGGCCGGCGTGGGTCCTGGGGCGCGGATCCTGGTTCGCGGCGTTCTACCAGCGGGTCATTCAAGTCGAGCGATACGTCCCGCAATACGGTGACGGGGAAAATTGGATGTCGTTGGTGCATGTCGAAGACTGCGCCTCGTTCCTCTTGTACTACGCGCAATCCGGCCTGCCGGGCTCCGCGTTGAACGTGTTCGCCGGGCCGCCGATCCGCCAGCGGGAGCTGGCGGAACGCATCGCGCGCCTCACGGGCCTCCCGATCCGCCGGATTTCCCTGGATGAGCTGGAGCGTCGATACGATCGCGCGGTGCGTCAGGCCTTCGAGTTCTCGGCGCGGATCGGCACGGTTCACACCGCGCTCTACGCGGGATTCCAAGCGGCACACCGTGACCTGGACGGCGATCTCCAGGACTGGCTACAAGCGGAACCGGCTCAGCGATGACGCCGCAGCACGTACAGCATGTGCTCTCCCACGAACCGCAGCGGAGTGCGATTGAGCAGCCGGTCGAGAACCCAGAGGGCTCGGATGAGCGACCCGCCTTCGCGAAAGTGACCGGCGCGATACCAGGCAGGATAGAGAATCGAAAATCCCTCAGACCGTTCGATGTCGAACGCGGGCGCGAACAGCCTGGCGATTTGTCCGGGGAAGTACAACGCCGCGTCGAGCGGCGCGAGTTCATTGTACCCACTCCACCGGTCGGTGAATCGCGCCAGCGCGCGTTTCGGTCGGCCCCGCAGCAGGTGTATCGCGGAGTCGACGAGATAGATCCGGCTCACGAACGTGAGCACCAGCACGCCGCCTGGAGCCACCCCGGTCGTCAACGCACGCACCGCGTGGGCGACGCTGGGCTCGGTGTTGAGCGGCCCGAAAAAGGAATACACCACGTCGAATCGCTCATCGGGGAATACGGAAGGCAGGTCCTCGGCACACCCCCGCGCGATCTGCCGCGCGCCCCCTGGAAATCGTTGCCGCGCGAGCTCGACCATCCCGGACGAGACGTCGATGCCGAAGTACCGTCGCCCGGGGTAGCGTGCCGCAAACCAGGCCAGGTCGGTTCCAGGTCCACACCCCAGATCGAGCATCGAGCACGCGGGGTAGCGTTCGACGGCGCGCCGGAACGCCTCGCGGATGCGAACCAACACGTGGTTCGACGCGTAGCGCTCCTCCGCGAGATCGGCGAAGGCGTCGTAGTAAGTGCCCGTGGCCCGCACATCCGTTTCGTCCGCCCGCAGACTCCTCACCGTCGCTCCCCCCCACCCGTAAGCTCCTCGAACAGC
Source organism: Gemmatimonadales bacterium (assembly GCA_035519195.1). Classification (GTDB taxonomy): domain Bacteria; phylum Gemmatimonadota; class Gemmatimonadetes; order Gemmatimonadales; family GWC2-71-9; genus AG25. The sequence continues at coordinate 3,784 of DATIWU010000021.1, read as the reverse complement.
TCGAGGAAGGACTTGGCGTTCGCCGGCCAGGAAAAGGGACCGGCGTCGAAGTAACGTTTGCCCGCCTCGCCGAGGCGTCTCGCGTACAGCGGATCGGCGGCCAAGGCGCGCAGCTCGAACAGCACGCCATCGTCGTCGTCGGGCGAAACCAGAATTCCGTTTTGGCGGTGTGTGATGTGTTCTTCGATTCCTTCCCCCTTGGTACCCAAAACAGGAACCCCAAGCGACATCGCTTCCAGATACACCGCTCCGAGCGACTCACGCACGCTCGGCAACGCCATGACGCTGGCTCGAGCCATGCGTTGTCGTGTCGCCCGCGCATCGAGCGGGCCCGTGAACTCGATCTGGGACCCAAGCCGCAGCCGTTCGACCAGGCGCTCGAGCCTGCCACGCTCGGGGCCGTCACCCACAATGACCAGTCGCGCTCGAGCTTGCTCGGCCGCGAGCCGGGCGAATGTCCCGATGAGGCGGTCGATTCGCTTGCGCGGAATAAGGCGCGCGACCGAGCAGATCGTGAACGCCTCCGGCCATTCCGCCGTGACGCCGGGAATCGCCTGAATGCCGAGGGGGATCACGACCGCGCGATGCGGGCCCGCCAGCCCGATGGCCTCACGGCGCAACGCCTGAGACAGATAGACCGCGCAGTCGGCAGCTGCCAGCGTTTCGACGATCATGCGCCGCATTCCGGGGCTCGTGGGCGCGAGATCGTAGATCTCGTGATCGTACAGACTCACGACGCATCGCGTGCCGTTACGCCGGCCCACGAGACCTCCCGGCAGCAAGGCCGAGTGGAGCAGCATGACGTCTACGCGAGCCCGCGCGGCCCATCCGTCAAGCGCGGCGCCGGCCGCCCGCACGAACAGCGATCGTTCGATCGGGCCTCCCCGCAGGAAAGACGGCAGGCGCGGATATCTCGGATGCGTCACCGCGAACTCCCCCTCGCGCTCCTCCGCCGGCACTCTCGGTCCCCCGAGCCGGCTGCGAATCGACCACGGCAGCGGGACAATGCCATGCACCTCGTGGCCCGCGGCCGCGAAAAGCCGGAGCTGTTCGTCGTGCCGGACGCCGCGCATCGGCATCGCCGGCGTCGGCAGATTGGGAGACACCGCGGCAATCCGCATCAGAGGGCGCGCGCCAGCTCCGTAATCCGCGTCGCCCACGTGTGTTCCGCGAACACGCGTGTCCGCGCGGCATGCCCGATTGCCTGCGCTTCCCTCGGGTGGCGCTTACTCCACCGTATGAGAGAAGCCGCTTCGGAAACATGGTGGAACGTGAGAACCTCTCGTCCGGGCTCGAGCGCCGTCACGACGTCCGCGTTGTGCTGAGTCAGGTAGCAGCAGCCATATCCGGGGAACTCGATATCGCGGAATTTCAGATAGCTCCGGTATTTCCCGTCGATATCGCGTCCCTCGTTGAGGCCGAGTACCAGCCGGCAGTGTGCGAGGAATGCGGTCATTTCCGACGCACTCAATGGCGTGCTGCCCCGCTGCACGATGGGTTTGAGGAAGCGAATCACCAGCCGCTCCAGCCGGCTCCCACGCGTGCGAACGGTTCCCTTCGGTGCGGGCCGCGATCGGGATGCTATCCATCCTTCGCCTCGGACCGCGACTCGGCAGCCCAGCGCCCAGAGCGCCGCCAGGAGGATCACGCGATTGCTTGTTGGGGCGCCGACAAAACCCACCGCATGGTCCGCGGTCTCGCAGAATGCCGCAGGCAGCGCCGCCGGATTGAGAGCGTAGGGGCGACACAACAGCGGACGGCCGGCGGCACGATAATTCGGGAGCGCGGCGTGCTCCGGGAACCAGTTGAGGGAGGTGACCCGCGCCAGCGCTTCCACGTAATCGAACGCATACACGCTGTCGCAAAAGAAGTTTATCCATGGCACGCCCATCTCCACCGTTCGCGCGATCACCGCCGGATCGATATCCGATACGAAACAGTAGGAGAGAACGGCGCTCAGCCCGCCCCGCTCGTGCGCGCCTTTGACCTGTTGCCACAGCTGATCGGAGACGCGGTCCCGCGCGGGCGATCCCGCGGGCGGCACATGCTGCGGTGGACGCGCCCAGTCGTAGTCCACTTCCCGAGGAAGGACCACGGTCGGGATCACACCTTCGAGCCCTTCATAGAAGTGACGTCGCCACAGCCGCGCGTATCGACCACTCGTGTGGCAGTCGGGCACTAGCGCAAAGACGCGCGCAAACCCCATTCTCAACTCTCCACCTTGGACAGATCCCTCCTTCGGGCGGCTATCGTCGCCAGCGGCTGGGCGTTTCTCGCCCGGACGCTCGTCGGATTTGCGGGATTCCTCCGCACGCTCGTTCTGGCGCGGCTGCTCCTACCCCAGGACTTCGGCGCGATGGGAACCGCGCTCGTCGTGCTCGGGGCCGTGGAAGCGCTCACGGCAACAGGATTCGACACCGCACTGATGCAACGCGCTGGAGATATCGACGCGTTCTACGATTCGGCGTTCACGGTGCAGCTGTTGCGCGGCATTGCCCTCGCGATCTTCGTGTGGCTCGCGGCCCCTATGGCGTCGACCTTCGTGAACGCGCCGATACTGACGTCCGTGCTCCGCGCGATCGCCGTCATCCTGCTGCTTCGCGGTCTCGCCAATCCCGCAAAGCTCCGGTTCTATCGTGAGCTGCGCTACGAAACGCTGTTCTGGTGGAGTGTTCCGGAGATCGCCGTCGGCCTCGGCCTTTCGATCGCGCTCGGCTTCGCTTTGCGCAACGTCTGGGCCCTCGTCATCCCCGCAATCGCCGCACAGGCCGTGGCGGTGATCGTCTCGTACGTTCTGGCGCGCCGGCGGCCCCGGCTCGCCCTGGAGCGATCCCGACTGCGTGAGCTCGTACGCTACAGCAAATGGGTGTTCGGTACACACGTCATGACGTTCCTGAGCCTCCAGGGCGACAACGGATTCGTCGCCAAAATGCTCGGAATCGGCTCGCTGGGATTCTATCAGGTAGCGTTTCGGGTTGCGGAACTCCCCGTCACCGGGGTCACGCAGGTGCTCAATCAGGTTGCCTTGCCAACGCTGAGCGGGCTGCAAGTCGAGCGCCCTCGTCTACGCTCGTGGTACGCCGGCGCGCAAAGCCTGATTCTGATCATCCATGGTGCTTTCGTGGTGCTGATCCTCCTGGCCGGACGTCCGCTGGTTCACATCCTGCTCGGCGCGACCTGGATGCCGATCGTCCCGGTCCTCAAGATTCTCGTGGTCGCCATGTGGATTCGCTCGATCGTCGACTTTTCGGGCACGCTGTTCAACGCGGTCGGCGAGCCCCGCCTCACTTACCGGCTGCACGTGATCCGCGTCGTGATCATGGTCATTGCCATTTACCCACTCAGTCAGCTCATGAATGGAATCAGCGGCGTGGCCGCGAGCATCGTGCTCAGCCAGTTCGGCGCCGCCTTGCTGTGTCTGAAATACCTGCGGTCCACCTTGGGTCCACGACTGTGGCAAGACGCCCGGCAGCTCGTGTGGAAACGCTCGTAGCGCGCGAGGGTCAGGGCCAACCGTACAGTCGCGCGAGCCCTGACACCGTTGCCCAATGAGCTTGCGACAAAGCGCGAGCGCGTGGCGCCGCGGCAGCCGGACAGGCGGTGCTCACGAAATTGGGTACAGTGTAGATCGGAGCACGAAGGTTTGCTCCGTTGAAGTCCAGCTCGGCGGCAATATTGTTGGCCGTCCGATCGCGCACCGTGAGCGGCTCGAGGTTCCAGCGCCATTCGATCAGCCGCAAGATCGACGTGTGATCATACACCGTGTGCGACGTGTATCCTCGCC
>DATIWU010000020.1:0-16292 GCA_035519195.1 Gemmatimonadales bacterium | reverse complement strand
AGTCGGCCGCGCAGTAAGCAGGGGGTGTGCCGGGAGTTAAATCTTCTTAACTTGTTTTACAGAAATGACTTACCGGTAATGCCGATGTTCGGAGCACAAGGCTGTCGTTACCGGGCGGTAACGTGGGAGGTAACGCGTGGCGGTCAGGGGAGACGCCCAACGCCCGACGTGGTCGCTAGCGAATCCGCGCCGTGAACCCCATGGATCCGGTGTTGTTCGGGGCGGTCTGGCTCAGGCTGCCGGTGAAAGTCCAGCGGACGTGGGTGACCAGGCGGTCGTAGCCCGCTGGCGCGCCGCCCGCGCCGCTCGTCGGCGTGTAGGTCCACGTGGCTCCACCGTTGTTCGAGTACGCCAACGCGACCGTCAACCCGGTCGAGCCGAGATTGGTGGTCGCCGAGCCGACCTTGAAGTCGGAATTGACGGGCACGGAGTCGCTCAAGGCCACGCTGAGCGCCGGCGCGGAACCGGAGTTCGTGAACGTCATCGTGTACGCGAGGTCCGTGCCCGGCGGCGCCGTGCCGGACGGCACCACGGCGTTTCCCAGGACCAGTTGCGGGGCGGTTCGGGTGAGCACGACGTCGTTCCCGGTCCCTCCCGTATAGCTGATCTTGAAGGTCTGGCCGCTCAGCGTCACGGTGGCGCCCTGCGCGAGACCGGCGAATGTCCCGGTGATCGCATCGGCGCCATCATTGTTGATGATGGTGAACGTCATACCATCCGTGGCCGTGAATCCCACTGACCCGCTCAGTGTTGCTCCGGTCAGATTGACGGTCCCCGTCACGTTGAGCTGATCGTAGCCGGTTCCCAGCGTCGTACCGTTGAGTTGAACAACGAAGCTCGGAGCCCCCGCGCTGAGATTCACGTTGCCACTGTTCAGGATCCCGGGACCCTGTCCAGGCGCGACCGTTCCGCCCGCCGCCGTCGACGTAATGGCACCGACCGTTCCCGTACCACCGAGCGTGCCGCCGTTCAAGCTCACGGCACTCCCGCCTTGTGTGCCGTTCACGAGCAGCGTCCCCGCGCTGACAACGGTGTTTCCGGTGTAGGTGTTGTTGCCGTTCAGCGTGACGGTTCCGCTTCCGTCCTTCGTCACGGTTCCGGTCGTGGTCCCGATCACTCCACCCACCACGACCGCGCCGGCCCCTCCGAGGGTGAGCGCCTGCCCCGCCCCGGTGACGTTGTTCGATATGGTCAGCGTACCAGCATCGGAGTTGATACGCGTCGCGCTTGCGAGCGTTATCGCACCAGACCACGTGTTGCTGCCGATGACGTTACGCAGCGCCCCGCCGGCCGCGATGCCGGTTCCGTTGAGCGTGATTGGCTCGGCGATCGACAACCCGGCGCCGTCCACTTGCAGCGCGGCCCCGGCGGTCACGGTCGTGCCTGTCGCCGTCGCTCCGAGCGCGGCGTTGCTTTGCACATCGATCACGCCTGCACTAATCGTCGCGAGACCGGTGTACGTGTTCGTGCCCGAAAGTGTCAGCGTCCCGGTACCTGTCTTGGTCAGCGCCACCGTCCCCGTGCCGTTCTGGATCAGCCCGGAGAAGAGTGTGTTCGCGTTGTCGCCACCGGCGGTGAGCGTCACGGCGGCGGCACCGCTATTGGTGACGGTGCCCGCGCCCGCGAGCGAGCCTACCGCTTCACTGAAGCCGCTGAGATCGAACGTCGCGAGAGCCGCGACCGTCAGATCGCTCGAGGCACTGACGGCATTGGCGATGCCGAGCTTCAACGTGCCCGCACTGACGGTGGTTGCTCCGGTGTAGGTGTTCACCGCGCTCAACGTGAGCGTGCCCGCTCCGTCCTTGGTCAGCGTCCCGGTGGTCGTGCCGATGACGCCACTCACAGTCGTGTTGCCCGCGCCGCCGATCGTGAGCCCCATCGTGGCACCGGTGATCGTGTTGGATAGGGTGAGTACGCCCGCATCGGAGTTGATGCGCGCCGCGCTGCCGAGCGTGATCGCGCCGGACCACGTGTTGTTGTTGGCCAGATTGCGCAATGCTCCGCCGCCGGCCACGCCCGCCCCATTGAGGGTGAGCGCCCGCGGTATGGCAAACCCGGTCCCATCGACCTGCAACGCCGCGCCACTGGCCACGACCACCGCTCCCGTGCCCAGGGCCGTGTTGTTGCGAACGTCGAGCACACCGGCGTTCACGGTGGTTCCGCCGGTGTACGTGTTGGCCGCGCTCAGCGCCAGCACGCCCGAACCGTCTTTGGTGAGGCCGCCCGCCCCGCTTAGAACGCCGCTCGCTGTCAGCGTCGTGGCGGGATCCGTGACCGTAACGGTTCGCGCCGCGGCGAAGGACATGGCGAGGCTGACGGTATTGGCTCCCGCGACGCTCGCATCCGTGAGGCCCCCGGCGCCCAGCGCGACGGAATTGCCGGCGAGCGTGTAGCCGCTGCCCGAAATGGTGATCGAGTTGAACCCGGTCCCGGCCGCCATGCCGTTGGTGTTCGAGAGATTGGCCGCGCCACCGGGGAAAATGAGATCCTCCCCGCCCACGAGCGGCGTGCCGCCCAGGCCGGTCCAGTTCCCCGCATTGGTCCACTGGTTGTTGACGGCACCGGTCCAGGTCGCGGTCGTGTTTCGAGCCAGAGCCAGTGTTTGCGCGACACCGACGTCGGCGTCATTCGCACCGGTTGCGGTCTTTGCGCCCGTCGCTCCGGCGGCGGGTTGTACGACATAGTTCAGCTCGAGCGACATGCCGACGGCATTCGGAACCGGGTCCGATGAGATATCGACCGCTTCGGTCATTCCCGCGGGCGGCGTCCACGTTGTTGCCGACGTGTAGCTGTGGGTCGTGACCACCATGTCGTACGCCTTGGTCGTGGTCACGCTGGGGGCGGTGTGGGTCGTCCCGCTCGGCGTTGTCTGTCCGTTTTCGACGTCTACCGGCGTGGTGCTGTTGACACCGTAAAAGGTCGCAATGCCGCCAGCGGATCCGGTGGTGGTATTGAACGTCCATGAATAGCTGGCGGGCTCGGCCGCACCGGCGACTTTCCGGTACGTCGCCTGCGAGCTCATGTTCGTGTTCGCGTTGTTGGTGCGGCGGATCAGCGTCCAGCCAGCCGGGGCCGTGATAGTCGCCGTATTGGGACGAACGGCAATCGCGGCAATCATCACATCGCCCGAGATCGTGCCGGCAGGCTTGTTGATCGTGAGGGTCAAGACGCCGCTCGTCGCACCCGCCTGCGCCGCGGCACGGAACGCCTGGGCGCGCGCCATGGTGGGCGCGACCAATGGCCCAGCGCCCACCACGGCAATGAGGATCCAACGTCTGAGCGATCGTGCCGGCACCTGCGCCTCTTTCAGCCTCGCGGTTGCGCGTCGTCGGCCATCCCTCCGGCCGATAGGGGTGGCAGCCGGAGGGTGCGGGAGTACGGGCGAAGCAAGCGGTATGCCCGGGATTGGCACTGCTAAGTGTCTTGCAGAGATGAACTTACATGATTGGGCGCCGTGAGCCTGCTGGGTGTTGGTTACCGATCGGTAACCAAACCGGTATCACGCCGCGCTGCCCGCACCGGCGTCGTCCGCGGGGAGCAGGCCATGTTTCTTTCGTTTCTCCCAGAGATTCTTGCGTGAGATCCCCAAGATCTCCGCGGCGCGCTGAATATTCCCGCCGGTATCCTCGAGCGTGTGCCGGATATACTCGCGCTCGGCTTCTTCCAGCGTCAACCCGCGCGGGATGCGCATGTGATCCTTGCGGCCACCGGCCTTGCGCGCCTCCACCTGCAAATCGCCGAGCGCCGGCAAGTCCCGGCGAGTGAGCGTGGGCCCGTCCGAAAACATCATGGCCCGCTCGATCACGTTGCGCAGCTCCCGCACATTCCCCGGCCAGGGCCAGCGCTGCAGCACCTCGAGCGCCGCCGGCTCGAGGGACGCCACATGCTTCTTGAACTCGCGATTGAACAATTCACGGAAATGATCCGCGAGCACGGGCACATCGCTCGCGATCTCGCGGAGCGCGGGGAGAATGAGCGACGCCACGGCGATGCGATAATAGAGATCGGCCCGGAATCGGCCGGCGCGCACCAGCTCCTCCAGGTCACGGTTCGTTGCCGTCACGAGCCGCAGCTCGACTTCCAGCTCTTCGGTGCCGCCGATGCGTCGGAATCGCCGGCTTTCCAGCACGTTCAGGAGCTTGGCCTGCAGCTCGAGATCGAGCTCCGCGATCTCGTCCAGGAATAACGTTCCCCCATCCGCCAGCTCGATCAGCCCCCGCTTGGGCTCTTTCGCATCCGTGAACGCGCCCTTCATGAAGCCGAACAGCTCGGCTTCGAGGAGCTGTGGCGGTAACGCGGAGCAGTTGATCTCGACGAAACGGCCGCTCGAATGCGGGCTGGAGTAATGAATCGCCTGCGCGACGAGGTTTTTCCCGGTCCCGCTTTCTCCCAGCAGCAGAATCGTGGGTCGCGGGATCCCCGCCATCCGGCGCACGAACGTGCGCAGGGCTTCGACTTTCTCGTGGTGGCCTAGAATCGCCGCCACCGAGAACTCCTCGCCGCGCGCCCGCTCGAGCGAGGCACCGGCCTCGAGCAGCGGCCGGTCGCGCAGCGCGCGGGCGAGCAGCGTGTTCAACTCATCGACATTGACCGGCTTGGTGAGGTACTCGGTCGCTCCCGCCTTGAGACTCTCGATCGCGGTCGCGATCTCACCGTGGCCGGTCAGGACGAAGATCGGCAGGGTGGGGTGTTTGGCACGCAACCGGCGGGTGACGTCCACCCCCGACATCCCGGGCATGACCAGATCGGTAACGACCGCGTCGGGAACAAGGTCCGTGGCGCGCGAGAGCAGGGTCTCGGGGTCGGTAAAGAGCTCGATCCGGTAGCGCCCCTGCGGCCCCAGATTGGCCGCGACCAGCTTCGCGTACACCACATCGTCATCCAGAATGTAGATTCGGGGGTTCACAGAGCTAATATTGGCGTCCCTGCTCCCCCGAGCCAGGATTTATGGCCGGCGCACTCCGGGCGTTAGTAATCGACGATGATCGTGATCTGCTCAACCTAATCCGGCTAACCCTTGAATTTACAGCGGGTTGGAAGGTTACCACCGCGTCGTCCGGGGTAGCAGGGCTGTCGCTGGCGACCGCCTCGTCCCCCCGCCCGCCGGACGGCCCCGCACTCGACCTCATCGTGGTGGATGTCATGATGCCGGAAATGGATGGTTATGAGGTGTGCCAGCGCCTGAAGGCCGATCCAGCCACAGCCGGGATCCCGGTCGTGCTCCTCACGGCGCGCAAAGAGCTGGATGAGGAGCGGGTGACGCGCGTTGGCGCCGTTGGTGTTGTTCTCAAACCTTTTGATCCACAACAGCTTGCACGCCAGCTCTCGGAGCACCTGCCGTGACCGACACCAGTGTGGATCCCCTGGTTCAAGTTCGTGCCGAGTTTGCCGACAGCTTGGGCGCGAGGATCGACAGTATGCGCGCAGCGCTGCGCCACCTGGAGAGCGCGTTCCGCTCGCCCGACGCGGAGGCGCTGTATCGCGCCGCACACTCGCTCACGGGAACCGCCGGCAGCTTCGGCGCGGACGTGCTGGCTCATGTGGCCGGCGACCTGGAAGGTCTCACGAGGGGATGGCTCGCGCGAGGCACAGTCCCGGCGGACGAGTGGCTCGCAGCCTCCTCGGCGATCGTGGAGCTCGAAGCGGCGGCCCGGGAATACCGGGCGACTGCACCCGTCGGACGGCTGCACTCACCGGCCGCCCGGCTCGCGGTGGTGGGCGAGCTCACTTCGCTGATCCACGCCGCCGCGGACATGCACGAGATTTTCCGTGGGGCGATCCTCAAGGTCCAGCGGGTGCTCGATTTCCGGCGCGCGAGCGTCGTCCTGATCGACAGCGGCGCCCCACCCACGACCTATTCCTTGCACACCCTGTACGATCGGGCGCGCGGCGGCTTCATCGGGGGCCAGGCCGTGTTTCCGGTCCACCAGGGGATCACCGGCGACGCGATTCGCACCGGCCGGCCGATTCGCGTCGACGCGCTGCCGGGGCGTGAAGGGATTCTGCTCGAGGCGGACAAGCGGATTTCCGCGATGATCGTTCCGCTGCATGTGAACGATCGCGTGATCGGCACGCTCAACTTCGGGCACGAAGACGAGTCGGTCTACACGGACGAGGATCTCGACTGGGCGGTCGTGCTGGGCCGCCAGATCGAGACGTCCCTCTACTACTCGAAGCTGTTGAGCACGATCAGCGAACAGCGCGCGGCGCTTGCGCGGGAGCACGCAGCGCTCCAGGCGCAACGCGATCAGCTCGAAGCGCTCATCGACGCCAGCGACGCCGCGATCATGTTCGTGGGCGCGGACCGGCGTGTGGCCCACGCCAACGCCGCCATGGCGCAGATCCTCGGGATTCCGCGGGAGACCGTGCTGGGCACGCCGCTCGAGAGCGCCCATCGGTTTCTCGCTTCATCCTTCGTCACACCCGGCGCGCTCGCACAACAGGAAGACGCGTTGGCTCACGATGTGCCGCTGCGCGACCGCGTCGAGCTGACGTTCCCGCGCCGCGGCATCTACCAGCGAGTCGTAGCCCCGGTGCGCCCGTCGGGCGCGCCCGGCCCGCTCATGGGGCACATCGTGTTGTATCGCGACGTCAGTCACGAGGTCGAGGTCGAGCGTGCCAAGTCGGAATTCGTATCGATCGTGAGCCACGAATTGCGCACGCCGATGACGTCGGTGAAAACGTCACTCTCCCTGCTGCTCTCGGGCGCGGGCGGCAGCTTCGGCGGCGAAGCCCGCGAGCTGCTCGAGATCGCGCACCGCAATACCGATCGATTGATCCGCCTGATCAACGATCTGCTCGATCTTTCCCGCCTCGAGGCGGGGCGGTTCGAGCTGCACGCCGAGCCGGTGGCGCTCGCGGCCGCGGTCGAGGCGAGCGTCGATGCGGTGGCGGGATTCGCGCGCGACCAGAACGTGACCGTCGTGCTCGAGCCGCCCCCGGTTCCGGTAACGGTCCTCGGGGTTCGCGATCGGGTCGAGCAGGTCATCGTCAATCTGCTCGGGAATGCCATCAAGTTTTCGCCGCGCGGGGCCGACGTGCTGGTGCGCTGGCACGCCGACCAGCACACCGCAACGATCGAGGTGGTGGACCACGGGGCGGGAATCGCGCCGCAGCACCTCGACGCCATCTTCGAGCCATTCCGCCAGCTCGACAGCTCGACCACACGCGAGCACGGCGGCGCGGGGCTGGGCCTGACGATCTCGCGGGACATCGTTCGGGCGCTCGGGGGGCAGCTGCGCGTGGAGAGCGAAATCGGACAAGGCTCCCGATTCTTCATGCAGTTGCCCCTCGCGGCCACGCTGCCGTTGCGCGAGGCGGATGTCCGCCCGGCACCCCCCGGACGCGAGTCGCCCAGCGTGACGATCGCGCACAGCGATGCCGACTGGCGCCGGCTCGTGGGAGCGCAGGCGGAAGCGGCGGGGTGGAAGATTACGAGCGTGGCAACCGGAGCGGCCGCGCTCGTGACCATGCAGCGGCACCGTCCCGATCTCCTGATTCTGGCTCACGAGCTGTCGGACGTCCACGGCCTCACGGTCCTGCAGCAGCTCCAGGTCGACCCGCGGCTGTTCGACGTCCCGGTCGTGCTCGCCGCCGAGGCGGACAGCGCCGTCGAGGAAGAAGCGGGGCTCGAGCTCGTCACTACGGTTGAGGGCGTGATCGAGCGCGCGCGTAAGCTGCTGGCCGAGCCGCGCCGCCCCGTGGTGCTGATGGTGGAAGACGATCCCATTCTCCGGCCCACGATCAGCAAGTTCTTGCGGAGAGAAGGATATCTCTGCATCGGGGTCAGCAACGGACGGGAGGCGTTGGAAATCGCGCGTACCCGCCGGCCGGATCTCATCATCACGGACTTCCGGATGCCGGAAGTCAGCGGACTCGCGCTGCTCGAGGAATTGCGGAAGGATGCGGCCCTTGCGGCGGTCCCCGCCATCATGCTCACCGGTCACCTGACGGCCGAGCTGGCGCGCCAGGTCATGCGCCTGAACGCCAAGATCGCCTCCAAGCCCATTCAGCCGAAACTGCTGCTCGCCGACGTCCGGCGCCTGCTCGCGCAATGAGAATCGCGCGCAAGCCGGGACCGGTGCCCGTGGTTTCGGCGGAAGCCCGGGACGAGTTCGCCGCGAGGGTGCCGGAGCGCGTCGAGCGCGCGCGCCGCGCGCTCCAGCAACTCGAGTCGGGGTTCGGGCCAGAGCACGCCGAAACACTGTATGCGGCGGCGCATGACCTGAGCGGAATGGCGGCGCGCGGCGGCGCGCAGGCGTTCCGCGAGGCGGCCGCCCAGCTCGAGACGGTGGCGCGAAGCTGGATCGGCCGCGGAGCCACGACCGACGTGGAGCGGCGCCACGCCCGAGCCGCCCTGGCGCGCGTCGCACAGCTGGCCGGCGGATTCGAGGGTCCCAAGCCCCCATCGAATGATGCGGCACCCTCCCTCGCGGCGCGGCTCACGGTGCTGCATGAGATCAGCGCGCTCGGCTCACCCGGCAGCGACACGCACCGGATCTTCAGCGGCGCCCTGGTCGCGCTCGGACGCGTGCTCGATTTCCAGCGGGCGAGTGTCGTCCTGGCGGACGATTCGGGTGAGACGTATTCGGTGCGGGCGCTCTACGACAAGGCGCGGGGCGGTCTGGTCGAGCGGCACGACTCGTTCGCGCTGTCCCGTGGCATTGCGGGGGAAGTGATTCGCTCCGGTGTCCCCACACGGGTGGACGCGCTCGCGGCGAATCAGGAAATCCCGATCGAACCCGGGGAACGGGGATCCGCGCTCAGCGTCCCGCTCCGGCTGGAAGACCGCGTCATCGGGGCGCTCAATTTCAGCCGGGACTCGGGCGGTGCATATGGGGATGACGATCTCGGGTTGGCGATCGCCGGAGCCCAGCAGATCGCGTGCGCGCTGCAGCTCGCGAAGCTCCAGGACGCGTTGGAGGAGCAGCACGACCAGCTGGACACCGTGGTCGGCACGAGTACCGCGGCCGTCATGCTCGTGAACGACGAGCGTCGCATCGCCCGCACCAACGAGGCCATGGCCGCGTTGCTGGGCGTTCCCAAGGAGACGCTCGTGCACGCGATGCTCGCCGACGTGCGCCGCTTGTTCCTGCGCCTGTTCGCGACACCGGAAGCGTTGGACGCGCAGGAGCGGGCACTCGCGGAACATCGCGCGATCCGCGACCGGGTCGAGCTTGTCTTCCCCCATCCCGCCGTGCATGAGCGCGTGGTGGCTCCGGTGCCGGCGAACCGCGGGTCCCGGACGGGGTGGATCCTCAGCTACCGCGACGTGAGCCATGAGGCGGCGGTCGAGCAAGCCAAGTCGCAGTTTGTCTCGCTCGTGAGCCACGAGCTGCGCACGCCGGTCACGGCGATCAGCTCGTCCCTCTCGCTCCTGTCCGAACAGGGCGGCGCTGTGAGCAGCGCGGCGCGGGAGCTCGTCGACATCGCGCTCCGCAACACCGACCGCCTGATCGTGCTCATCAACGATCTGCTGGACGTGTCGCACCGCGGCGCGCGATCCATGGAGCTCGACGTCGCGCCGCTCGACCTCGCGGATGTGATCCGCTCGAGCGTCGACGCCGTGGCGACCTTCGCGCGCGAGCAGCAGGTACGGATCGACGTCACGCCGCCCGCCGAGCCCGTCCTGGTCCTCGGCATGCGCGACCGGATCGAACAGGTCATGGTCCACCTGCTGGCCAATGCCATCAAGTTCTCGCCGCGGGACGCTGCGGCGCGCGTCTCGTGGAAGCGCGATGCCGATGGGGCCGTCATCGAGGTGGCCGACAACGGCCCGGGAATCCCGGACGATCAGCGAGAGATCATCTTCGAACCGTTCCGGCAGCTCGACAGCTCGAGCACCCGGGAGCACGAAGGCGCGGGACTCGGCCTCACGATCTCCCGCGATATCGTGCGCGCCCACGGCGGCGAGCTGTGGGTCGAGAGCGCAGTGGGATCGGGTTCACGGTTTCTCGTGCGCCTGCCGCTGGCGCCACCCGAGGCAGGCGCCGCGACCCCGCCTCCGTCCGCCGCGGCCGATGCGGGCCCCGCGCCCGGAACCACGGTCCTGCCGCCGCTCGTCCTGATCGCCCACAGCGATCGCGACTGGCAGCACCTGGCGCGGGCCCGCGCGAACGCGGAGGGATGGCGGGTCACGTCGACGGAAACCGGAGCCGCGGCGCTCGAGCAACTGCGGCGGGAGCGCGCCGATCTGGTGGTCCTGGGGCTCGAGCTGTCCGACATGCACGGGCTCGAGGTGCTGCAGCAGATCCAGCTCGACCCCGCGCTGTTCGACACTCCGGTCGTCCTCGCGGCCGACGTCGATGCGCGATCCCTCGGCGACGAGGGAACCAACGGCGGATCAGGAGTGGCCACGACGGCGGAAGACGTCATCGAGCGCGCGCGCCGCCTCCTCACCGAACCGCCGCGCCAGATGGTGTTAGTTATCGAGGACGATCCCCTGCTCCGTCCCGCGGTGGGCAAGATCGTGCGGCGGGCGGGTTACGCGTGCCTGACGGTAGCGAACGCGCGCGACGCGCTCGACTTTATTCGGAGACGGGTGCCCGATGTGGTGATCACGGATTACCGGATGCCCGAGATGAACGGCGTGAAATTCCTGGAAGAGCTGCGAAAGCTGCCGGAGGCGCGGGGCACCCATGCCATCATGCTCACGGGACACGTGACGCCGGAGCTGGCGCGACAGGTGGGAGATCTCTCCGCGAAGCTCCTGTCCAAGCCCGTGGAAGCCACGGAGCTCGTCACCACGATCCGGCAGATGCTGTAAGCCCGACGAACTGCGGCGGCGTCGCGGCACAAATGTTTGACAGGGGAGGACGTCATTTTAGCTTAGGGCCGGCATGAAACCCTCCACCCTGTACACGATCGCCGTCATTCTCGCCGTGGCGGCGTTGTTCTTTTTCATGACCACGGCGCGCGCCAAGGTCGAGTGCCGGGTGTGCATGGACTACCACGGGCGTACGAACTGCGCGACCGCGCGCGGCCAGACCCAGCAGGGCGCCACGGAAGGCGCACAATCGACGGCGTGCGGGCCGATCGCGAGCGGGATGGACCAGGAGATCGAATGCGGGCGCATCGCGCCCGCGAGCGTGCAATGTCGTCCGTAACAGGCACGTTCGCGGTCCCCGCTACGACCATCGCTGCCCGCCTCCTCCTTACTCAAGGCGACTCTCGTCCCGGGCACATTTTCGTTATGGAACGTGTGCCCCAACACGACGGTCCCGAGACGGTGCTCGAGATGCTCAACCGCGAAGAAGGTTTTTTTGCGTTCAAGCCGGACCAGAGCGAAGGGCAGTCGGGGGAGGATCTGTTGCTCATTGCAAAAAGCAATACGGTGTCCGTGGCCCTGGACCGCCAGGCCCCGATCAGCGATCCGGCGCGCCTCTCCGCGGCAAAGATGGCGGGCCTCGAGCTGGTCCTCGCAGGCGGCCAGGAGCTCGCCGGCTGGGCCAGCATCGAGCTCCCCCCCCAGCACTCCCGGCTGCTCGATTATCTGAACAGCGCCCGCGCCGCGTTCTTCACCGTCTGGACTCACGCGGCTACCCACCATATCAACCCGGCGCATGTGCTGTACGCGCGCCCGCTCGACTGATGGGCGCCCGGATCGATCCGTTCGTAGACGTGCTGCTGCGCGAGCAGGGCGACCAGCTCTATCTCCTGCCCGACGAGCCGGTCACGATGCTCAAGGGCGGTAAGCCGCGCAAAGTCAGCCGCCAGCCGCTCACCGACCAGCACATCTACGCGCTGCTCGTGGAGGTCGCGCCGTCCGATTCGGCAGATCATATCGACAAGCTCGCCGAAACGGAGTTCGACTACGTGGCCGATCGGGGGCTGGTTCGCGTGCGGATCGTGCCCGAGATGGGCCGGCTAACGGCGATCGTGGCCCCGCTCGCCGGCCGCGCGCCGGCGGCGCGGGCGGAGCCGCTGGTCGAGCCCGCCGGTACCCAGACCACGACGCCGCCCGCGACCAAACCCGGCCCCGCCGCGCGGGTGAACCGCGGCGCACGCCAGACGCCCGCCGAACCCGCGGCGCCGCCCGCGCCGACCCGCCACGCTCCCTCGCCCCCCGTTCCGGCCGCGGCGGGGGCATTTCCAGCGGAATTCGACGCGCCCCAGCACGACGTGCCAGAACGCACGCTGCGGGATCTGCTGAAGCAGCTGGTGCAATCGAATTCATCGGATCTGCATTTGCGCGTGGGCGAGCCGCCGCTGTTTCGGACTCAAGGCGAGATCCGGCGGCAATCCGGGCCGCCCGTCACGGAAGATTTGCTCGACAAGATGCTGCTCGCCATCATGCCGGAGCGCAATCGCCAGGAGTGGAAGCGGAGCGGCGACTCCGATTTCGCCTACGAGATCAGCGGACTGGCCCGGTTCCGCGTCAACGCGGGGCGCGATCGCAGGGGCCCCATCGCGGTGTTCCGCGTGATCCCGATGCAGGTCGTCTCGGTCGATCAGCTGGGGTTGAGCAAGGAGGTGCAGCAGCTCTGCTACCTGACCAAAGGCCTGGTGCTGGTGACCGGCCCCACGGGCTCCGGCAAATCGACCACGCTCTGCGGCATGATCGACCTCGTGAACCGCATGCGAACCGATCACATCATCACGATCGAAGACCCGATCGAGTTCGTGCACGAGAACAAGAAATGCGTGATCACGCAGCGGCAGGTGGGCGTGCACACGGACAGCTTCAAATCGGCATTGCGAGCGGCGCTGCGCGAGGATCCGGATATCATCCTGGTCGGCGAGCTCCGCGACCTCGAGACCATCGCGATCGCGATCGAGACGGCGGAGACCGGGCACCTGGTATTCGGCACGCTGCATACGACGACGGCGGCATCCACGGTCGACCGCATCATCGATCAGTTTCCGGCCGACCGCCAATCGCAGATTCGCGTCATGCTGTCGGAGTCGTTACGGGGCGTCGTCGCCCAGACGTTGTGCAAGAAAATCGCCGGCGGGCGGGTAGCGGCGCGGGAGATTCTGCTCACGACGCCCGCGATCTCGAATCTGATTCGCGAGGGAAAGACGTTTCAGATCCCCTCGATCATTCAGACATCGAGACAGCTGGGGATGATCACGCTCAACGACTCACTGGTCGCGCTGGTCGAGCGCAAGGAAGTGAGCCCCGACGAGGCCTACATGAGGTCGGTCGAGAAATCCGGCCTGGTCGCCTCACTCAAGACGAAAGGCTTCAACGTCACGCTGACTGCGTAGCCAGCGCCGGGACGGCCCCGGTACTGGTTCCCACTCCCGCGCCCGGCCTGCCGAGCGCCGCCGCGACGTCGCCCACCCGCTGCATGAGATGGCCGAATCCCACGAGGTCCAGTGATTGATCGCCGTCGGACCGTGCATGATCGGGATCCGGGTGCACTTCGATCAGCAGCCCGTCCGCTCCAGCCGCGACCGCGGCGAGGGCCAGCGCCGGCACCAGGTCGCGGCGGCCCGCGGCGTGGCTCGGGTCGACCAGCACCGGAAGGTGGGTTTCCTGCTTCAGGTAGGGCACCGCACCGATGTCGAGGGTGTTCCGCAGGGCCCGCTCGAAGGTCCGGATGCCGCGCTCGCAGAGAATGACATTGGGATTGCCGCGGGCCAGGATGTATTCGGCCGCGAGCAGAAAATCCTCGAGCGTGGCCGAAAGCCCCCGTTTCAGGAGTACGGGTTTGCCGGCGTCGCCCACCTCGGTGAGCAGCGCGAAATTCTGCATGTTGCGCGCACCAACCTGCAGGCAGTCGGCCCGCGCGGCCACGAGCGCGACGTGCCGCGTGTCGAGCACCTCGGTGACGACCGGCAGGCCCGTCGCGGCCCGCACCTCGACCATCATGTCGAGCGCGGCCGCGCCCAGTCCGCGGAACGAATAGGGAGAGGTGCGCGGCTTGAAGGCGCCGCCGCGGAGCGCCACGGCGCCGGCGGCCTTCACGGCCGTCGCGGTCTCGAGCAGCATCGGCTGCCCCTCCACCGAGCACGGTCCCGCGATCACGTGCACAGCGCCGTCGCCGATCAGTGTCCCGCCCAATCGGACGTGGGTCTCGCGCGCCGTGAACTCCCGGGCGGCGAGCTTGTACGGCTTCTCGATCGGGAGGATCGTGTCGACCGCCGGCATCGAGAGGAGCGGCATTTCGCGGAGCCGGTCTTCGTCGCCGATACACCCGATGATGGTGCGGGTGACGCCGCGGGAGACGTGCGGTGTGAGGCCGAGCTGCCGCACCTGGTCGACGACGCGGGCCACCTCGTCGTCCGTCACGTGCGGTCGCAAGACGATGATCATCGGAGACTCCTCCCCTTCTTCCCGACCGAGCACCCCTGAAACGCGAACGGCCCCGGTCGTCTGCCGGGGCCGTCGGTTCATTTGTCCTCGCGGGCTTGGTTTACGTCGTTGGCTTCGCCCTGGCGCACGAACCGGCCGACCCCGTAGGATAGGGGCTAAACCAGAACGTAAAGTAGTAGCGCCGGAGCATGGGCCTACGGTAACGGACCGGACTGGCGGTGTCAATGATAAAGGCGGCCGGTGAGGCGGCGGCCGATACTCCGGCGGTCGGTGACGCGGATGGCGATGGTGCGGTCTGATACCGAGGCGGAGTCCAACCCCTCTCGTAGCTCGCCACCCTTTCTCTGGAGAGCGCCCGATGAACAACCGTCTGAGCCTGATGCTGGGATTGAGCCTCACTGCGTTGCTCCCGATGTGCGGCGCAGCTCAAGCCGCGCCATCAGATGCCGATTACATCAAGCTCGCCACGAGTGCCGCGCCCGCGAGCCTTGCCGCGGCCGCCGCCGTCGTTCGCGTGGACCCTGCGGCCAAGCAGATGAAGCAGCTGCGCGCCGGCACGAACGGGATCACCTGCTCGGTGATTCCCGACGGCTCGAACGCGCCGTTCTGCGGCGACCAGAATGCGTGGACCTGGTTCACATCGATGGGATCCGGCCTGGCGAAGCCAGCCAACACGGCGCCCGGCGTGGGCTATATGGCCGCGGGCGGCATGCATTACGAGACGCCCAGCGGCGACATCGTCATGGACAAAGCCGCGAATACGAAGGAAGTGAAGGAGCCGCCACACTGGATGCTCATGTGGCCGGTCGATCCGGCGGCGAGCGGCTTGCCGACGCGCCCCAATCCGGCGGGCGTCTACGTGATGTTCGCGGGAACGCCCTGGGCGCACCTGATGATTTACCAGGATCCCGGGAAGCTGGAAAGCAAGTAGCACCTGAGACGGCGGTCGTTCATCGGCCGCCGTCTTTTACTGTTGTCCGCTGCCGGCTCCAAATGCGTACGAAAACGCGAACATGATCATCAATGTGTTGACCGTGAACGTGGTCTGGGTGGTTTGCCCACCTTCCGTCGAGCCCAGCGTTTGCCGCGTGTTACTGCCCGTCGAGTAGGCAACCCCAAGCGAACCGGACAACCCTTTCACTCCCGTGACCGACACGCCCGCGGTAAAGTGCGACAGATTGAGCTTGCGAAACGTCGCTAGCGTATCGACGTCCACTGGGGACTGATCGGTGGAAAATCCAGCGTGGAGACCCAGCGCCCGCGAGAGACGATAGCCACCGCCAACTGCGAGATTCACGACCGAACGAGCACTGTTCAGCGTGGGTGAGAAGGGCACCTGCGTCACAGTCGTCGCTCCGCCGCCGGTTTGTGTGGTGAGGGTTCCAAGCAGCGTGCTGGAGTACATGCTGTAGGAGCTGACCGCGCTGTAGTAGTGGGCGTCGAACTCCAGCTCGCCACGCCGCCCCCGCAGCGCGACTCCGCCAGTCAGTTCCAAAGGCAGCTTATACTCGAAGCTCCCGGCCGAGTCCCGAAATACCAGGTCACTGAATTGGCCGGGTCCATACGTGGAGTTCTGGGCGCCGAGCTGCGTCGACCCGAACAGCTTGAATGTCGGGGCGACGATGCGCGCACCCACGCTGACGCTCCGCGACGGGTCCCATTGCATTCCGCCCTTGAGGACGAACGACCACGCCGAGCCCGCGCCGGAAAACCCTCGCAGCAGGGCATTCGCGGTATCCGCGGTCGTGAGGCGGTCGGTCAAGGCGATGTTTTGATTGAGCGAGGTGATCGCAAAGCCGGCGCTGGCGCCGATCCGAAACTTTCCGTGCGACACGCCACCCGGAGCGTACGCCACGGAGCCGGCCGGGAGCAACACGCTCAAGTTGACTTTGGTGGTGTACGCCACCCGCTCCTTGCCACCTTGCAGCGGGATGATCAGGTCGAGGTCGCTGGGCTGCCACACCACCGGCGAAGTGATGGCGAAGCCCAGACGCCAGTTTTCGGAGTGCAATACATCCCCACCCACGACGAA
>DATIWU010000019.1:0-3029 GCA_035519195.1 Gemmatimonadales bacterium | reverse complement strand
ATGCCGATCTTCATATCGCGCCTCGAGCTGCCAACCACAGAGCTGCCAATCACAGACGTATCAACGAGATCGTCGACCCGCGCCACGCTTGGCGGCCCAACACGCCCCCGTTCACGCGCGTGCCTTACAGCGAGTCTGTCTGCCGTTCAAGTGGTTACGGCATGCTGCAGCGAAAGAGATGAACCACGGATTGAACGGATGAGGACTGATTCAACGGAACGGGTCATCGAGGCAGCCCGCCGCGATCCGTTTCATCCGCGACATCCGCTCAATCCGCGGCAAGCTTTTCAGCGATGGTTGACTCAGACACCGAGTGGGCGGTTGCCGATGATACCGTCGCGGCGCAGCTGGGCGAGCCCAGGCGGCGCCGGGCCCGCGGTCTCGAACATGCCGGCGGAGATCGCCACGTCGTCGAAGCGCGGCGCGCCGGCGGGAAGGGGCGCCGCGAGCAGCTGCTGGAGCCTCGCGCGGACCGAGCGATCCGTGAGCACGACGTGCTCGACCGTCTCGGCGAGTGACCATGTCTCGCCGGTCGGGCGGAGCCGCCACGTGCGTTCCGACACGCCGTCGAGCGCGTCGAGGAATGAGCGCGTCGAGCGCTCGAATCGCTCGACGGCGTCCGCTGCGTCGATCATTTCTGCCTCCTTCTCGCATGCGGCTGCCCAACGCCATCGCTGAGCGGCCGGCATAATGGCGCTCGCGAGAGCCGCCACGCTGAAGCCGGTCCGCTCCAGCGATCTGTTCGGCCACCCGCTGTTTCCCCCTGAACAGCCCCAGCCGATGAGACTCGGCCAAGTCGGTCGTACCTCCCTTCGGGGCTTCGGGACGCCCCCGAAGTTGTTCAGAGCGCCGCCGCGTAGATCTCCCATTCGTCCGGCACGCCCTTGAGCCGGCGCACGCCTCGCGTGGAGAATCGCAGGGAAGATCCAGCCAGCAGGTCTTTCACCGTTCGGGTGACGAGCATCTCGGACGGTTCGGCCTCCGCCAGCACTCGCGCTGCGATGTTGACGGCGATCCCCGCAATGTCCTCCCCGCGCAACTCGATAAGTCCGGTGTGCGCGGCGGCACGAAGCTCCACCCCCATCACACGGATGCTTTCACACACCCGAAGGCCGCACAGGACTGCCGCCGCCGGGTCGTCGAACATTGCGAGCACGCCATCGCCGGTCGTCTTCACGATCCGACCCCCAAACCGGCCGACCTCTCGCTGGAGTAAGCGATCGTGGTCCTCGAGGAAGTCGCGCCAACGTGCAGTACCCAGACGGCTTGCAATCTCGGTCGAACCCACAAGGTCTGTGAACAGCACAGTGCTTACGCGCTGTGCCCCTACCACATGGCGCGCGCCGAGGAGAAACTCCTCGGTTTCGGCCGCCACCCTGTCGCCGTTCTCGAACCAGGGAAAGTGATCACTCCCCGGGAGTTCAACGAAGCGGGCACCCGGAATGGTCTCTGCAACGAAGCGGCCCTGCCCCACCGGGATCAAGGCATCGCCGGCGCAGTGCATGACCAAGGTCGGCACCGCGATCTCCGTGAGCACCCCCCGGACGTCCATCGAAACCATGGCCTGCTGCCAGTACTCGTATGCTGCTGTCGGTGTGGCGGCGCGCCGTTGCATTCGCGCAAGCGCCTCACGCCAGCCCCGGTCCTCCGCGACGCTGGGTGCAACGATTTCGACCATCAGCGGCTCGGCGGCATCGCCCCACCACTTGAGCACAGCCTCGGTCGGGGGCACCATCTCCATGGGAACCCCCACGTCGTACCCCGCGTCGACTAACCAGCGCGCCGTGGCCTCGTACAGCACGAGGGCGTCGACGCGGGTCGGATAGCGGGCAGCGAAAAGCGCGGCGATCGGGACCCCATCCGCCGTCGCGAAGAGCACCGCGCTGTCCAGCCCGTTCGCGTCCAGCACGGCGCGTACGTCCTCGAGTCGAAGCTCGACGTCACCCGACGGTACTCGGTCGGAGAGTCCGGTCCCGCGCTTGTCAAAGATGATGACGCGGCTGAAAGCCGCCATCCGCTCGAAGTGGCGCTCGATGGCCGGCACCTCGGCGGTCGCCTCGATGAGGTTGAGAAGCCCCGGCACATACACGATGGTGAGCGGGCCATGGCCCATCACCTGATAAGCGATGTTCACGCCACCGGCATGGGCGTACCTGATCGGTGCCTGCGACAAGAGCGACATTGCTTGCGAACCTATGCGAACCTCGAGCAGATGGTGGAGAGTCAGCGCATCACTTACTCAAGCCGAACGTCGTGGCGATCAGCCGCCGCGGCCAGCACCCGCCGTCGCTTTTCCACTCCCATGCTGCCGTGGCCGCGGTCGGCTGGAGCGCCCTGTTAGACGCCGCGTGGCTTCGGAGACCTGAAGGAGCGACCGAAGCGCGTCGTTCACAGCGGCCGAATCACGGAATGCAGCTGCGACGTCCGGCTCGAGCACCGCCACGTTGGCGCCCTCTCGAATGAGGCGGCGATAGTACTTGCCACGGACCGCCTTCGAATAGTCGAAAACATACTCCGGGCGCAGATCGTTGGATTGGGAACCACTCTTACGTTTCATGGCGTTTCCTTTCCCGGGCGGTTGCTCGGCGTGCGCTGATGATCCGGACGGTCGCTCCGCGCTCCGTGTGCGCCACTATCAACAGTCGGCCACGAGCCGAATAGCCGACCGTGATAAACCGCACCTCATCGGCGGAGTGATCCTCGTCGTCGAAGGTTGCGGACAAGGGATCGTAGAAGACGGTGACCGCCTCGTCGAACGAAACTCGGTGCTTCCGGAGGTTCTCCTGGGCCTTTGCACGATGCCATTCGAAGCGCACGGACTCGATTGTAGACGGGCGGGCACTGGGCGTCTAACTTTGAATTAGGCGTATCAATGGAATCGTCAACCCGCGCCCCCTTCGCGGCTCAACCGGCCCGTTCACATGCGTCCCATACAGCGAGTCTGTCCACCCTTTCAAGTGCTTACGGCACGCGCCTTCAACTCATACGGAGCCGTGTTGACCCGCTGCTTCCGGCGGGTCAACACATGA
>DATIWU010000018.1:0-14554 GCA_035519195.1 Gemmatimonadales bacterium | reverse complement strand
TAGGTGCCGTGCGCGCGTATGCGGCGCCCGGCGATCGATTCCGGCGCGATCGCTGTGGGGAGATCGAGCGGCGGCCGCGACCAGGCCGCTCGCAGCGCGGCGTTCCGCGCCTGGCGCTGGTGCAAGCGCGATATCTGCCAGATGCCGAGTCGCACGCACACCGCGGCGAGAGCGACGGCGACGACGATCAAGACTACCTCACGCCGCGTGAGCCTCACCCCTTCCTCGTCTTACTCGAGCTTCGCGTCCAGCTTGACCTGCACGTTCCCCTTGAGCGCGCCTGAAACGGGGCAACCGTCTTTCGCCGCCTGGGCCGCTTGCTGAAACTTGGCGGCATCGATGCCCGGGACCTTGGCGCGCACGGTCAAATCCATGGTCGTGATCTTGAATCCCGCGCCAACCTTGTCGATCGTGCACGCCGCGGTGGTCTCGACGCGGGTCGCGGGCGTGCCGCCCTGCTCGAGCCCCGCCGACAGCGCCATGCTGTAGCACGCCGCATGCGCCGCGGCGATCAGCTCTTCGGGATTCGTTCCCTTAGCGCCTTCGAACCGTGTCTGGAACGAATAATTGCCGCTGAACGCGCCGCTGCCGGCTTTGAAATTTCCCTTGCCGTCCTTGAGCTTCCCTTCCCACACCGCACTTGCTCTGCTGGTCGTCATGGTTCCCCTCCTCAGTGTAAGCCGCTCCCCGCGCTGAACTGCTTCACGAGCTCGCCCAAGACCGCCTTCGCGTCGCCGAACAGCATCCACGTGTTGTCCTGGACATAGAGCTCATTATCGATTCCCGCAAAGCCCGGATTCTTGCTGCGCTTGACGGCGAGGACGGTGTGCGCCTTGTCCGCGTCGATGATTGGCATGCCGTAGATCGGCGTTTGCTTGGCATAGCGCGCCGCCGGGTTGACGACGTCGTTGGCGCCGAGCACCAGTGCCACGTCGGCCTGGGGCATCTCGGGGTTGATCTCGTCCATCTCGACGAGCGCCGTGTACGGAATGTCGGCCTCGGCGAGCAGCACGTTCATGTGTCCCGGCATGCGGCCTGCCACTGGATGAATCGCGAACTTCACGGTGATGCCACGCTTCGTGAGCGCGTCATACAGCTCGCGCACCTTGTGCTGTGCCTGCGCCACGGCCATGCCGTACCCTGGAATGATCACCACCAGGCGGGCCTGTTCGAGCAGCTGCGCCGCGCCTTCCACCGTTTCCTGTTTCCAGGATTTCTGCTCCCCGGTTGCCTGGGCGCCAACTTTCACCTGCCCGAACGCACCGAACAACACGTTGACGAACGAGCGGTTCATCGCCCGGCACATGATGATCGAGAGAATCAGCCCGCTCGAGCCGTCGAGCGCCCCCGCGGTGACGAGCAGCTTGTTGTTGAGCGCGAAGCCCATCGCGACCGCCGACAGCCCGGCGTACGAGTTGAGGATCGAGATGACGGTGGGCATATCCGCCCCGCCGATCGGGATGATCAGCAAGATCCCGAACAGGAGCGACAGCGCGGCGACCGCGAGGAACGCTTGGCTCGCCCAGGGCGCGGTCGGATTCGCTGTGACCATGGCGCCCAGCGCGATCGCGATGACGAGGACGCCGATATTCACGAAGTTCTGTCCCGGATAGGTCACGGGTCGCTGCGGAATCCACCTCACTTCCTGCAGTTTGCCGGTGGCCATCAGGCTGCCGGTGAACGTCAGATAGCCGAGGATCACTTCGGCCGTGAGCGCCGCCGTGCGGAAATGTGTGAGCTGTCCCCCGCCTTCTCCCAGGCCGAGGAAAAATTCCGCGGTGCCGACGAGGCCCGCGGCGAGCCCGCCGAACGCGTGCGACAAGGCGGTCCGCTGCGGCACCGCCGTGAGCGGCACGCGGGAGAGCGGAACACCGACGACGAATCCGGCGGCGATGGCGAGCACGATCCAGCCGTGATGGATGATCTGCGGCTGGATCCAGGTGGCGAGCACCGCGACCAGCATGCCCGCCACGCCCGAGATCACGCCCTTTCGCGCGGTCTTGGGATCGTTCATCCAGTTCAGCGCCAGGATGAACAGCGAGGTGGCGACGATCGCCGCGAGCTGCCCGATCGCGGAGGCGATCATTTCTTGAACATCTTCAGCATGCGATCGGTGATCAGGAATCCGCTCACGATGTTCGTCATCGAGGCGAACAGCGCGACGGCACCGAGGATCCGGATCACGGCGGGGTAGTCCGCCCCGGTGACGACAAGCGACCCGACGACCGCGATCGCCGATATGGCGTTCGTCAGCGACATGAGCGGCGTATAGAGCAGGCGGGACACCCGGCGAATGACGCCCAGGCCGATGAACGTCGAGAGCACGAACACGAACAGCATCGACCAGTAGTCGATCGCCTCGGGCTGCGGGGCCGCGGCCTGCGCCGCGACCGCTGTGACAGCGGAATCGATCACGCTTTCCGTACCTCCCCGGCGTGCGTCACGCACGTGTCCCGGATGATTTCGTCGTCGAAGTCGAGCGCCAGCGCGCCGTCCTTGACGACGTGCTGCAGGAAGCTCGACACGTTGCGCGCATACATCTGGCTCGCATGAAACGGCAGCGTGGCGGGGACGTTGAGCGGCCCGAGAATGGTCACACCGTTCTGCTGCACGGTCTCTCCCGGCCGGGACAGCTCGCAGTTACCGCCGGTTTCGACGGCGAGATCGACGATGATCGATCCGGGCCGCATGCCGTGCACCGCGTCGGCGGTGATGAGAATCGGAGCGCGCCGGCCCGGAATCGCCGCCGTCGTGATGACGATGTCGGCGTCTTTGACCTGCTGGGCGAGAAATTCGAGCTCGCGGCGATGCGTGTCTTCCGACAGTTGCTTGGCGTACCCCCCGGCGGCCTCCGCCTGCTCGCCGATGTCCATCGCCAGAAACTTGGCGCCCAAACTTTCCACTTGTTCCTTCACGGCCGGCCTGACGTCGAACGCCGATACCAGCGCACCGAGCCGCCGCGCGGTGGCGATGGCCTGCAGCCCCGCGACCCCGGCGCCAAGCACGAGGACCCGCGCTGGCGGCAGCGTGCCGGCCGCCGTCACGAGCATGGGAAACAACCGCCCCGCCGACGCCGCGGCGAGCAGCACGGCCTTGTAGCCCGACACCGTCGCCTGGGACGATAGGACGTCCATCGGCTGCGCCCGGGTAATCCGCGGCAACAAGGCGAGACTGAACGCGGTGATGCGGCGCGCGGCAAGCTGCTGCACGATGTCCTTCACCGCGGATGGCTGAAACACCGCGACGAGGGCCGCCCCTTCGCGCAACCGCGAAACTTCGGCAGTCGACGGCGGCTGGAGCTTGAGCACGACGTCGCTCTGCCCGAACACCTCGGCGCCCGCCGCGAGGGCGGCGCCCGCCGCCCGGTAGGCGGCGTCGGGAAACGAAGCGGCAACGCCTGCTCCGGCCTCGATTGTGATCTGGAATCCCGCCTTGGTGAGTTTCCCCGTGGCGTCGGGAGTCAGGGCGACACGACGCTCGTTGTCCGCGGTCTCTTTCGGGACCCCGATCTTCATGACACTCCTCCACTGGCCGACAGGGCGCGTTGGCGGGTGGGGAAAGTAACGAGACTACGGGAGGGCGAGTAAGGCCTCGATCTGCTGCGGAGGGACGGCGCCGGTCTGGCGGCCCGCTTCGCGCCCGTCTCTGAACAGGATCAGCGTGGGAATGCCACGGATCCCGAATCGCATCGCCGTGGTTGGGTTGCGGTCGGTATCGAGCTTCAGGACGAGCACCTCGCCCATGCGCTGCCGGGCGATATCGTCGAGCACCGGCGCCATGATTTTGCAGGGGCCGCACCAGTCGGCGTAGAAGTCGACCAGCACGGGCACCTGGGCGTCGGCGATGACGCGCTCGAAGTTCGCGTCGGACACGGCGAGCGGCCGGTCGAGCAGCAGCGGACGCCCGCAGTTTCCGCATTTGGGGCGATCGTCTACGCGATCGAGCCGCACTCGATTGAGCGTCGAGCAGAACGGGCAGGCCACCGTGGCGGTGCGCTCGGTCACTCGAGCACCGCCTCCGCCTCGATTTCCACGAGCATCGCGGGATCGACGAAACCCGAGACCTGTACCATCGAGGTCGCGGGGCGAATCGCGCCGAAGAATTCCCCGTGCGCGCGTCCGACTTCCTGCCAGTGGGTGATATCGCGCACGTAGATGCGCGTGCGCACCACGTCGGCCAGCCTGGCGCCGGCCTGCGCAAGCGCTCGCTCGATGTTGCGGATCGTCTGCACGGCCTGCAGGTAGGGATCGCCCGGACCGACGATAGTGCCGTCAGACTGCGTCGCCGTCGTTCCAGACACGTGGATCATTGAACCGACCCGCACCGCCCGCGAGTACCCGACGAGGGGCTCCCACGGCGTGCCGCTCGAAATGTTCTTCCTGGTCGGACTCACCGCGGCCACGTCATGTCCACGCACGCAAAGTAACGCAGCATCACTTCGGATATGTGACGCGATGTCGTTCGTCCACCGTCGCCGAGGCATGCAGCACGTGCGGACGCGGGCTCCCGGCACCGAGGATGTGCTGCACCTCGATCCCCCGCGCCACGAGCGCGTCGGCGATGAGCTGGCGGTGGCAGCGCCACGGGACGGCCTCCGCACACAGGATCGCGGTCGCTCCCCGGGAGCCGAGCTGCACCAGCCGCTCGAGCGCGTCCTGAAACTCTGGCGTCTCCATGTAGTCGGCGTAACCGCGAAACTGCGAGTTGCGCCACGCAGTGTTGGGGGAATCGGGCACGGGCGAGCGCCGCCCTCCCAGCGCGGGCTCGTGGCGGTACGTCACCGCGATGGCGGCGAGCTCGGATGCAAGCGCTTCTTTCGAGAACTGCGGGTGGCGTTTGGATGCGGGGAAGCGGCGCACGTCCACGAGCTGTGTGATCCCAAACTCGGTGAGGAGATCCTGAAATTCCTTGAGCGAGCGCGTCGAATGGCCGATGGTGTAGATCACGATGAGAAACTAAAGGCGTCAGGCGAAGGGCGTCGAGGGAGAACGTCAGGAAGAGATTTTGGACGCAATTTCCGGATAGAATGATTCCTACGAATTCCCTATAGTTGTCCTTGTGACGACCCGCCCTGCTATCGACCCCATGTCCCCCGCGCACCGCTGGCGGATCGTCCTCGCCCGCGATCCGCGATTCGACTCGAGCTTCGTGTACGCAGTCCGCTCCACACGGATCTTCTGCCGGCCCACCTGCCCCAGCAGGCGCCCCCGTCGCAATCAGGTCGTGTTCTTCGATGAGCCGGCGCTCGCGCGTGAGGCGGGATTTCGACCCTGCCGTCGTTGCCACCCCGATCAGACCGGGCGGAGGGATCTACTTGCGGGCGTCGTGGAGCGAGCCTGCCGACTGATCGAGCGGCAGGTGGACACACCTCCCGATTTGCGCTCTCTGGCTCGGCAATGCGGTACCAGTCCCGATCGCCTGCTGCGGGCCTTTCGCCGGATTACCGGCGTCACGCCGCGCCAATATCGAGACGAGCGCCGAGTCGCCAGACTCAAACACCACCTGAAGGAGAACCGCGGCGTGAACCCTGCCCTGTACGATGCCGGCTATGGTTCGCCGAGTCGGCTGTATGAGCGTGCCGGCGCCCAGCTCGGCATGACGCCCGCCTCCTACGGACACGGCGGGCGGGGGGCGCTGATCCACTACGCGATCGTGGACTGTCCGCTCGGCCGGCTGCTCGTGGCCAGCACGGAGCGCGGCGTCTGCCGCATCAGCATTGGATCGAACGATCGAGAGCTGGAACGCGACCTGATTCACGAATTCTCGAGCGCACGCATCACGCGCGACGCGAAGCGCCTCGCGACTACGCTCGCAGTTCTCGCGGCGTTCTGGAATGGCGGCACCGCCGATCTGCCGCTCGATATCCGCGCGACG
This sequence comes from Gemmatimonadales bacterium, assembly GCA_035519195.1. Classification (GTDB taxonomy): domain Bacteria; phylum Gemmatimonadota; class Gemmatimonadetes; order Gemmatimonadales; family GWC2-71-9; genus AG25. The sequence goes on along the minus strand of DATIWU010000018.1, from coordinate 8,680 downwards.
GCGTTTCAACGTGAAGTGTGGGAGCTGCTCCGCAGGATCCCGAGAGGCACCACCCGTTCGTATTCGGCCATCGCGCGCGCGCTGGGCAGGCCCCGGGGGGCCCGGGCCGTGGCGCGGGCGTGCGCGAGCAACCCCGCGGCACTCGTCGTTCCGTGCCATCGGGTGGTCCGCGAAACCGGTGCGCTGGGCGGCTATCGCTGGGGAGTAGCCCGCAAACAGCGGCTCCTCGAGCGCGAAGGAGCGGTGGTGAGTATGTAATATTAAGAATGCCATCCGAAGCCGAACACCAATACCGCGATTACACCACCGATCTTCGTGTTCTCACCGTTACCGTAATCGCCACCGCAATCGGCATCCTCGCGGTGCTCGCTGCGGTCGTGCTACAGTGGCTGATCGGGTTTTTCACCAATCTCTTCTATTTCCATCGCCTCAGCATCGAGCTCGTCTCTCCGGGACGGCACCCGCTCGGGCTCTGGTCGGTGTCGATCCCGGTTTTCGGCGGCCTGGTCGTTGGATTCATGGCTCGGTACGGATCCGAGAAGATCCGCGGCCACGGCATTCCGGAAGCGATCGAAGCAGTGCTCATTGGGCGCAGCCGGATCGAGCCGAAAGTCGCCGTCCTCAAGCCTCTCTCCTCGGCGATCGCGATCGGCACCGGCGGGCCGTTCGGCGCCGAAGGTCCGATCATCATGACGGGCGGCGCGGTCGGATCGCTGGTGGCGCAGGCATTTCATCTCTCCACACCGGAACGTAAGACCCTGCTCGCCGCCGGGGCGAGTGCCGGCATGGCCGCGATCTTCGCCACGCCGGTCGCCGCGGTGTTACTTGCCGTCGAGCTGCTGCTGTTTGAGTGGAAGCCGCGCAGCTTCATACCGGTCGCCGCCGCGGTCGCGATCGCCGGCGCGCTACGGGTCGCCCTCCTGGGACGTGGACCGCTGTTTCCCGTCGCTCCACACCCATCCCTCGATTCGGCGGAGCTCATCGCGTGTGTGGGGCTCGGCCTGGCCGCGGGAGTCGCCGCCACCGCCATCAGCGCCATGGTCTACCGCAGCGAAGACGTTTTCCGCAAGCTGCCGATCCACTGGATGTGGTGGCCGGCCATCGGCGGGGTCGTAATCGGCATCGGCGGACTGTTCTTTCCGCGGGCGCTGGGCGTGGGCTACGACACGATCCACGACATGCTCCTGGGCAACCTCGTGGGAACGTTCCTGCTGGGCCTCCTCGTCACGAAGGCGGTGATCTGGGCGGTTGCGCTCGGATCGGGCAGCTCGGGGGGCGTGCTGGCGCCGCTGCTGATCATGGGGGGAGCCCTGGGGGCGCTCGAGGCACACTGGTTTCACGGCACCCATCCGGGCCTGTGGGCGGCGATAGGAATGGGAGCGATGATGGCGAGCACGATGCAAGTGCCGCTCACCGCGATCGTGTTCATTCCGGAGCTCACGGGCGATCTCTCCGCGCTGCCGGCGCTGCTCATTGCCTGCGTCACCGGAAGCACTCTTACACTGCTGGTCATGCGCCATTCGATCCTCACGGAAAAACTCGCCCGGCGCGGGCAGCACGTCATGCGCGAGTACATCGTGAACCCGCTGCACACCTTGTGCGTCGCGGACGTGATGGAACACGACGTGCCCACGGTTCCTCCCGACACGCGCGTCGATACCCTGTTCCACTATCTCGCTAATGGTGATCCCCTGCTCGGCCGGCGCCAGGCGTGGCCCATCGTCGATGGCGCGGGACACCTTGTGGGCATCATCACCCGTGGCGATCTGATGGCGGCGCTCGAGTCGGCCGATGAAGCGCCGGAGGCGAAGAGCGTGCTCGAGGTCGGCTCATCCGACCTGATCGTCGCCTACCCCGACGAGCTGCTCGAGCAAGCCACCGCCCGTATGCTGCGACACGACGTCGGCCGGCTGCCCGTCGTGCAACGCGATGACCCCCAGAAGCTCGTCGGCTATCTCGGCCGCTCGGCCATTATGGCCGCGTGGTTCCATGTGGCGCGCGAAGAACGCGATCGCGAGCCGGGCTGGCTCTCCCACGGCTTCGGGACTCTGCGGGGCTTGCTGAAGCGCGTGATCGTCCGCCACCACTAGCGGATTTCACAATCCGCGCCGACGATCGTCGCGCTGCCGTCACCGCCGGATTTCTCGGCTGGACGCTCGACGCGTTTGATTTCTTCCTGGTCGTCATGTCGCTCACGGCCATCGCCCGTGAGTTCCACCGTTCGGATGCCGCCATCGCGTTCTCGATCGCGCTCACGCTGGCCTTCCGCCCGCTGGGAGCGCTGATCTTCGGCCTCATGGCCGACCGCTACGGCCGCCGCGTTCCGCTGATGCTCGACCTGGTGTTCTACTCGGTCATCGAAGTGCTGTCGGGACTCGCCCCCAACTACACGTCGTTCCTCGTGCTGCGCGCGTTGTTCGGCATCGGCATGGGAGGCGAGTGGGGCGTCGGCGCGTCGCTCGCGATGGAGAAAGTCCCCCCGCGATGGCGCGGCATCGCCTCGGGACTGCTGCAGCAGGGATATGCGGCCGGATACCTGCTTGCCGCGCTGTGCTATTTCGTGCTGTTCCCGAAATGGGGATGGCGTCCGCTGTTCTTCGTCGGCGGTCTGCCGGCCCTCGTCGCGCTGTATGTGCGCTCGCACATCGGCGAGTCGGAAGTATGGGAGCGCTCGCGGCATTCGAGCTGGCGCGACCTGGGACGGGCGATTGTCTCGCAATGGAAGCTGTTTCTGTATCTCACGCTGTTGATGGCGATGATGAACTTCGTCTCGCATGGCACGCAGGATCTCTACCCGACATTCCTCGAGCGCGACTGGGGCTTCCCCCCGGGGCGGCGCGCGGCGCTCACCGCCCTGTCGATGGTTGGCGCACTGGTCGGCGGTATTGCCTGCGGGTCGCTCTCCAACCGGCTGGGGCGGCGGCGCATGATGGTCTACGCGCTCGGAGCTGCGGTGCTCCTCGTGCCGCTGTGGGCGTATGCGCCGTCGGTCGCGCTGCTCGCGGTCGGCGCGTTCGCGATGCAATTCATGGTTCAGGGCGCCTGGGGCGTCGTGCCGGCGCACATCACCGAGCTGTCGCCCGACGGCGTACGCGGATTTCTGCCGGGATTCGCGTATCAGTGCGGCGTGCTCATCGCCGGCTCGATCGCGACACTCGAAGCCACGCTCGCCGCCCGAACCAGCTACGCACTGGCGATGGCCGTCACGGCCGCGGCGGCTTGCACGCTGTGTGCGCTGGTGACGGCCGTCGGACCGGAGCGGCGGGGGATCGCGTATGGCGAAGCCCCGCGGTGACGCGAGACGACGACGCTCACTGCAATCGCGCGATGACGAACTCCGTGTTGGCTCTGAGAAGCCAGTACGCGTTGTCCGTCACAGACTCCCACGCGCCCGCGGAATGCTTCCCATTCAGCTGACGCAAGAACGCCTCCAGCTGCTGCGCCGCCGGCTGCGGGTGATTGCGCGCGGCTTCGTCCCGGGCACCGGCAATCTTGTTGAGAAGACTGTTGCAGTCGCCGCGGTTCGTGATCCATCCCAGCGTGCAGGTCTGGATCTGCAGGTTGTAGAGGCGCCCTAGCAGCGCGCCGGCACTGAGATCCGAGACCGCGGCGATCCCGACGGTGTGGCCCGGTGGACCGTGTTGCGCCGCGCCCGGTGACGCCTCGGTCGCGGGCGGCGCCTCGGACCGCCCTTCCACCCAATAGCTCACGATATCGGGGAGACCGGATGCCGCCGTGAGGACGAATCCCGATCGAAACGCGCCGGGAAGCACGTCCGCGGCCGCCGACTTCGAGCGCCAGGTGGCGAGCGAATCGTCCGCCTTGGGACGTTCGAGAGCCCAATCGGGAGTGGGCGCGTCCATTCGCGCTACTGGCGCGCGAACGGACACCCGCACGACGCTCGCCGCTTGCCTGGGTGACGTGTTCGCCACGCGGTATCGCACGAAGATACTGTCGGCAATCGCGATGGAATCCGGAGACACGACTGCCATCGCGTGCCCCCCCTGACTCACGCCGTCCCGTGCCGACCCGATCGACAAGAGCGCAGCGCAGGTGAGCGCCGAGAGTCTCGACACCGTTCACCCCCTAGGGAATCAACAACAGCTTTCCTGTCGTCGCCCGAGCCTCGAGGTTGCGGTGCGCCCTGGCGGCCTCGCGCAGCGGATATTCTCCGCCGATGCGCAATTTGAGCACGCCGCTCGCGACCCATCCGAACAGCTCGCTCGAGCGGGCCAGCAGCTCGGAACGCGTGGCGATGTAATCCTGGAGCTTGGGGCGTGTGAGAAACAACGAGCCTTTCTGGTTCAGCAGCTGGGGATCGAGCGGGCCGACCGGACCGCTGGACTGCCCAAACAGCACCATCATCCCACGCGGCGCGAGACAATTCAAGCCCTGCGCGAACGTGCTCCGCCCCACCGAATCGTAGATCACCTGCACCCCCCTGGATCCCGTCAACCGCTTCACCTCGGTTTCCAGATCCTGTTCCGAGTAGAGGATCACTTCATCCGCGCCCGCCTCGCGCGCGAGCGCGGCCTTCTCGCGCGTCGACGTCGTCCCGATCACGCGCGCGCCCCGTCGCTTCGCGATCTGGCACAGCAGGAGGCCAACGCCGCCCGCCGCGGCGTGCACTACGCAGGTCTGGCCGGCCGTGAGCGGGAACGTGGTGGTGGCGAGGTAATGCGCGGTCATGCCCTGCAGCATCGCCGCGGCGCCCTGCGTCGTGCTCAGCCCATCGGGCAGCACCGCGAGACGGTCTACCCGAACGCTCGCCAGCTCCGCGTACGACCCCTGAACGCCACAGTACGCGACGCGGGCCCCGGGTTGCACATCACGCACATCCGATGCGACCGCGGTGACCGTTCCGCTCCCCTCCTGCCCCGGCACAAACGGCGTCTGGAGCGGATACAGACCGGTACGCTGGTACACGTCGATGAAGTTCACGCCAACCGCTTCGAGGCGCACAATGGCGTGACCGGGAAGCGGCCGCGGATCGTCCGTGTCCTCATAACGCAGCACGTCCGGCCCGCCGGTCGAGTGTACGCGAATGGCTTTCAGGGTGCCTTCTGGCGCTCCCTCCCCGCCGGCACGAATCGCAGGTCCTGATAGTCGTAACTGAAGTCGGCCAGGGGCGAGACGGGTGCCATGACGAACTCGGCCACCGTCCCGTCAGGATTGAGGTGAAACGTGACGTACGCTTCGGCGAGGTTCGGCGTCCGCCAATGCGTGCGAAACGTATCGTACTGCCAGTGCTCGAGCTCGCCGGTAAACGCCGGCGAATGGGTGAAGCGCAGCACCAGCCGGCTTTTTTCCACGGTAATGGTGGCGTCCCCATACAGGGCATCTACATAGCGTCCCGTGTAGCTCGCGAGCGTGAGTGACGGGCCGGACGTCGAGTCCCGCGAACGCTGCGCCGCACGAACCGCCGAATCCGCTTGCGCACGATCCTGATCCGCGACCGTGGCGAACGCCTTCACCCAATCGACCCGCGGCGCGCCGAGGAATCCATCGAGCAGCTCGTAGGTCAGGGCATCGGGCAGGTCGCTTTCGCCGTTCGTCAGGATCACGATGCCGAGACGCTCGTCGGGAACGAGCGTGGTGCGGGAGGTCATGCCGGCGAGCCCGCCCCCGTGCCACACAATCTTGCGTCCCCGGTAGTCACGCAGCCTCCATCCGAGCCCATACGCCGCGAAATTGGGACGCAGGGGTGCGAGGAGGGGGTCGGGGTCTGTAATCGGCAGGATGGTTTGGGGCGACCACATCTCCCGCGCGTCCGCGGGGCGCCACAGGGTCCGGCCGTTGGCCCGCCCGGAATCGAGCTGCACCAGCAGCCATTTGGCGAGGTCGGTCACGTTCGAGATGATCGCCCCCGCAGGCGCGATGTTGTCCACCGTATCGAGCGGGACGATCCCCAGGTCCCGACCGAGCAACGCGTGGGGGGTTGCGAGGGGGTCCTGCGGCCGGAGATCCGCCACGCTGACCCGCGTTTCCCGCATTCCCAGGGGGTCGAGAATCCGGCTCTGCACAAACTCGCCCCAGCTCTTGGCGGTGATCGCGGGAATGATCTCTCCCGCCGCCGCGTACAGGACATTGTCGTACGCATAGGCGCTTCTGAAGCTCGTGACCACGGGGGCCGCGCGCAGTCGCCGGATGATCTCGGCCCGACTATAGTCCGCGTGGAGCCACAGCAGATCCCCGGCGCCGAGGCCCAGTCCGCTGCGATGCGTGACGAGGTCGCGTACGGTGAATTCCCGCGTCACCCAGGGATCGGCGAGCTCGAAACCGGCGAGATGGCGCGTCACGCGATCGTCCCAATCGAGCACACCGGAGTCGGTCAGCATCGCGAGACACGCCGTGGTGAACGCCTTCGTATTGGAAGCGATCTGAAACAGCGTGTGGGGATCGACGGGCGGGCGCTGTCCCACCGTCCGCACCCCGTAACCCTTGACGAGGAGCACCTTGCCGTTCTTCACGATCGCGACTGCCGCCCCGGGTACGTGGAACAGCTGCAGCGCGCGGGATACGTCGGCGTCGAATCGCGCCGGGATCCCGGACGCGCGAACCGGCACCGGGGGCGAGGGCTGCGCGAGACCGAGAAATCCTAGGAGGAGGGCTGCGGGTCCGAGAACGCTGCTCACGAACGCGAACAATATCGAGCGTTCCGGCCCGCGGGTAGGTGTTCCACGCTATCTTGCTGCCCTCCCTTTTCTGGCCCAGGTGATGGAGGTGACGGGATCGTGATGTGGCTCATCGCCGCGCTCGTGCTCGCCGACTCGACTCCGAAACATGTGAGGGTCGCCCTGTCGGCCGCCGAGACGCTGCACGTTGAGCGGAGCGGCGCGGGAGAGCCCCTCGTGTTGATTCCCGGGCTGTTCGGATCGGCCTACGCGTTTCGCAATATCGCCCCCCTCCTGAATGCGTCGGGATACGAGACCTTCATCATCGAGCCGCTCGGGATCGGCGAATCCTCCAAGCCAGCGACCGCCGACTACTCGCTCGGCGCGCAGGCGCTGCGCATCGCGGCGACGCTCGATACGCTCGGTGTGCGCCACGCCCTCGTGCTCGCCCACTCGGTGGGCGGAGCCGAGGCCTTCCGGCTCGCCTACCTGCGGCCCGATCTGGTCCGCGCCCTCGTGTCCATGGAAGGCGGGCCCTCGGAGACGGCGGCAACGCCGCAGCTCAAACGCTCCATGAAGTTCGCGTCCTGGATCAAGGTCCTGGGCGGCGTGCGCCTGATCCGGTGGCGGATTCGAAAGATGCTGGCCGCGTCATCGGGCGACGCGAGCTGGGTGACGGAAGAAGTCGTCGAAGGCTACACGGCTCCCGCGGCGCGCGATCTCGACGGCACGCTCAAGGCATTCCTCGGCGTCGCGGCATCGAAGGAACGCGACCGCCTTGCCCCACACCTCTCCGAGCTGCACTGCCCGGTGGTCCTCATGGTGGGAGGGGCGCCACACGAAGGCGACGTCGGTCACGCTGAAATGGAGCTGCTCCGCAGCTCGATTCCACAGGTAGCAATCGACACCGTGGCGGGCGCGGGACATTTCCTCTATGAGGAGCAGCCCGCGGCCGTCATGTCCGTGGTGCGCCGGACCGCGCAGGCACTGAACGTGGGTGTCATGGGTAACACCGCCGACCCGTGATCATCGCCCCGCCCCTGTGCGAATAGCGCTCGTCGCCGAAGACTACTACCCGCAGCTCGGAGGGGTGCCCGAGCACGTCCATAATCTCGCCGTCGAGCTGATCGGACGCGGGCACGCCGTGACGGTCGTGACGTCGCATATGCGCGGCGCCGGCGAAGACCCGCCGTTCGTCCGCCGGGTCGGCACGAGCATCGTGATCTACGCCAACGGCGGGGTGTCGCGCATGACGGCGGGCTGGCGGCTCACCACGCGCCTGGCCGAGATCTTCCGCGAGGGCCGGTTCGATCTCGTCCACATTCACGGCGGCATCGCGCCGACGTTCGGCCTCCTGGCGCCCGTCGCCGCATGGCGAGTGGGCCTCCCGGTGATCGCCACGTTTCACTCATGGTTTCCGCGCTCGGCGGGCTACCGGATGTTTCGACCAATCTGGCAGCGCATGATCGATCGCCATGCGGCGGTCGTGGCGGTCAGCCAGCCGGTCGTCGATGCGCTGTCGCGCTACTTCCACGCGAATTGGGAAATCATTCCGAATGGCGTAAACGTCGGGTTCTTCCAACCGAACGGCCGCCACCCCACCGACGCGTTGCGGCGCGGGCCCAGGCTCCTGTTTCTGGCGCGCATCGAGCCCCGCAATGGTCTCGGAACGGTGCTCGAGGCGATGCCGCGCATTCTCCAGCGTTTCCCCAACACCCAGCTGACCGTCGCCGGCGACGGACCGTGGCGCGCGCACTATGAACGACGTGCCCGCCCGCTCGGCCGAAGCGTGCGCTTTCTCGGACGCGTATTCGACCAGCGCCCGCTGTATTACGGCGAATCCGATCTCTATCTCTGCCCCACGAATCGCGCCTCGTTCGGCGTGACGCTGCTCGAGGCGATGGCCTGTGGGACGCCGCTGCTCGTGTCCGACAACGTGGGCTTCCGTTCCGTCGTGCGCGATGGAGCCGAAGCCCTGATCGTCCCGCACGACGACCCGCACACGTGGGCGGATGCCATCGTTCGGTTGATCGAGGATCCATCCCGGCGCGACGCGATGGGACGCG
>DATIWU010000017.1:0-14316 GCA_035519195.1 Gemmatimonadales bacterium | reverse complement strand
CGTGGCCGATCTCGAGGCGCGCATCGCGCCCATCACGGCGGCGCTTTCGGACCCCGCCTTGTACACGCGGCGTGATGGCGCCGCCACCGCTCACCAGCTCGGCCTCGAGCTCGAGGCGTTGAAGCGCGAGCTCGAGGCGGCGCTCGCACGATGGGAGCAAGCTACGCAACAGGTGGAAGCGCTATCTGGAGAGACCTGAACGGTGCTGCGAGCTGCCGATTCGCGCAGGCCTCCTCGACGAATGCTATGATTGAAGGCAACCACGTTCGGGGAGGGATGTGTGGAATTCGCCTATCGCCCTGAGGTTTGGAAAGACCTGTTCGCCGTCGTTGGTCTCTCCACGGCCGCGTTGACTGGTCTCCTCTCCGTTGCGCTCTCGATTCACGTGCGGCCCATCGTGGCGAATGCGACCCACCTCGCGCGCGCGCGGGAATCCGTGTTCGCGCTGATCGTGCCGCTCGTGGTTTCGATATTTGTCCTGATCCCGCAACAGGGACGCGTGCCCCTGGGTATCGAGCTTCTAGTGACCAGTCTCGTCGTATTGGCGTTGGGCCTGCGCCTGCAGGCGAGAACGGTCCGCCGGCTCGCGCCGCGCAGGCGTGGCCCATGGATCCGACGCCTCATCATTGTGAACAGTGCCACGCTCGCGATTACGATCGCAGGTGTCAGTCTCATCATCGGGCGGCTCGGTGGAATGCTGTGGTTGTTGCCGCACGTCCTGATCTGCCTCTTGTGGTCGACCTACAACGGCTGGAAGCTCATGATTGGCGTCGCGGACGAGACGGGGGAGGGCACACCTGAGGCGCCGCTCCACGGTCGGGTCGAGCACGCATTCGTGCGCGGGGCCGCGGGTGAGACGCATGAATAGACCGGGTGCGACGCCGCGACGAGGTTCGGTTGGCGCGCTGGTGCGCTTGATCTCGTAGCCCGGACGACACCCGGCATGTGAACGCGGGAACCACGAGACGTCTCACATTTCGTCCGGTCAGCTGCCCAGCCTCCCCGAGGCGATTGCACTTGCGCTGCCACGCACCCGCCGCAAGTTTCTGACCCTGCAGCTGACCCACCCTAGATGTGTCGGCCTGCCGATGTCTCGGGCCCCAGCACACTCGTTCCGCGCCCTGCTCACCCTGTGAGGAGGACTCATGCCTTCGCGCCACCTGGCAGCGGCAGCCATCGCAGTCGCCATCGCAGCGTGTACCGCTGCTCCATCACCCACAACCACGGGCCCCGCGTTCGACATCTCGGACGGAGCCCACAACGGCAATCCGCTCTTTTTCTTCCTGCCCCCGATGGTGCCCAATGCCGGCTCCGGGGCCAACCAGACCGGGCTCGCACCGGTCGTGGATATCTGCGCCTGGAACGGCAGTGCGTGCACGGCGTCCCTGGCTCACTTCACCACCGATCTCGCGACTACCACGACGACGCAGCCGGGCAACTCCGAGACCGTCCGGGAGAGCGACAATGGGTACATCGTCAATTGGCACACGGCGGCGTTCGATCTCACGACCGGTGCGACGTACAGGATCAAGGTGACCGCGTGCGGCACGGCACTCGGCTATGCCGACGTGGACGTCGTGGGTAGCGGAAAGGACCTGAAGAACGTCAATACGAGTGAATACGTCGCGCTGCTCGACGATCGGACGTTGCCGATCAAGTTCCAGATCGAACCCGGAGCGGTGGCGTGCGGCGTGCCCACGGGAACGATCAGTGGTAGCGTGACCGTGTGTCACGCGAACGGCTGCACCGGCGACGCGGGTCACCAGGTCTACCTGCTGGACGGCACGGGTACGACGCTCGAAGCAACCGTCGGCACCGATGCGACTGGGGCCTACTCGTTCACGAGTGTCCCAGTCGGCACGCACCTGGTGTGCGAAGCGCTTCCTGCCGATCCGTTCTTTGAGGGCGCGCCGGGTGGGAGCTCGTGTCCGTCGCCCTATGCGCCCGGCGGTTTCTTGCTCACCGTGCCGGCGGGCGGAAATCTCGGAGGGAACAACTTCGTCAACGTGCTGGCGTCGTAGCGGGCCCTGGTACGTAGAGCGTAACAACAGCGCCACGTCGATGATGACGTGGCGCTGCTGTTTGGAGGATGAGTCCCCGAGGTCCTCCATGTCGCGCCGTCGCCGTCCCACGCGACCCGCCGCCCAGCCCTAACTTAAATTCCACAACTGCACCTCGAACCCGTGAACGAGAGATTCCATGCGGACTGCGATCGTGGCACTCGCCATTTTTGCCGTGCTTTTCCCCCTTATCGTGTACTTCGCGATGCGGCTTCGGTTCGAACAGTGGAAAGCCGCTCACGCCAAGGTGATTCGTCTGGACGCCGCGCAACGGAGCCACGCGGTCACGGTCGGGAAAGTGTACGAGCAGCTCATCCCGTACTTGCCCGAATTCCGCTGGAATCCCAGGGACGTCCGGTTCGTGGGCGCACCGGTCGACTTCCTCGTCTTCGACGGTCTCAGTGATGGCGCGGTACGCGCGATCGTGTTCGTTGAAGTGAAGACGGGACAATCCGCACTGAACACCCGCGAGCGACTGGTGCGGGATGCCGTGTTGCGCCATCGGGTCGAATGGTCTGAGCTGCGATTGCCCGGCGTGACTCGAGAAGGCGGGGCGTCTTTACGGGGATCGACTTCCTAGGCCTGTCCACATCAGCAGTGGCTACGACAACACGTGTGGTATTGCACGGCCAGCGCGACGTTTGTGTTTTAGAACTCCCGCCGCGTCGCTCACGCGTTCTGCGACCGAATCGTTATGCTATAAGGCATGTCCCTCGCCGACGCGCTGTCTCATCACCCGCTCGCTTCCCTTGGCGTGCTGTTCGCCGCCGGCCTCGCCACGAGCCTCACCCCCTGCATTTATCCCATGATCCCCATCACCGTGGGCATCATTGGCGGCAGCACGACCGGAGCCACATCACGCCGCCGCGTCGCCGGGCTCACGCTGGTCTACGCGCTCGGATTGGCCCTGTTCTACGCCCTGCTCGGCCTCATCGCCGGTCTCACGGGCGCTTTGTTCGGCTCGATCTCGTCCCACCCCTGGGTGCTGTTCGCCGTGGGCAACCTGCTGCTCGTGTTCGCCCTCGCAATGCTCGACGTCATTCCCATCGCCGCTCCAGCGCGCCTCACCGCCTGGGCCGGCCGGCTCACGGGGGGATCGATGCCGGCCGTGTTCCTGCTCGGCGCCACCTCGGGGATCGTCGCCGCGCCGTGCGGTGCGCCCGCGTTCGCGGTCGTGCTCACCTGGGTCGCCACCACGCGCTCCGCGCTGCTCGGCTTCATCTATCTGTTCGTGTTCTCGCTCGGCATGACCGCGTTGCTCGTGGTCGTGGGCACGTTTTCGGGCTCGCTCGCGGCTTTGCCACGCTCGGGCCACTGGATGACGTGGATCAAGCGAGCCTCGGGCGTCGTAATACTGGCAATGGCCGAGTACTACTTCATTCAAATGGGGAAGGTGCTGTGAAGCCGCGCATGGTCGGCCGGCTTCCAGATCGTCGTCGTGGACGGTGGCGAAGCGACTGACGCGCTTGTACGCAGAGCGCAACACCTCCTAGGAGCTCGCAATGCGTCTTTCTCTCCGGTTCATCGTTCCCCTATTGCTCGCCCTCGGCGTCTTCGCATACGCGGCCCTGCTGCTCGGCGACAAGTTGACCCTGCAGTGGTTCATGAGGGATCTGGATATCCGCGCGACCCTGATTGCCAACACCGTGCAGGATCCGCTGCAGGATCTCGTCCGCGCGGGCAACTGGGCGCGCATCCGCCAGTTCTTCACCCAGATCACTCGTGACGAACGCCTGCTCGCTGTGGCGTTCTGCCCCGAGGGCTTGGCGCAGCCGGTGGCGACTCCGGCCCTCCCCTCCGAGGTCCGCTGTGCCGACGTCGACGCGCTCTCCAGCTCGTCGGGCCATCTCGTGACGAGTGCCGAGGGGCCGGTCCTGGTGTCGGTTCGGCCGCTCGAAGCCAAAGGTGCGCCGATCGGGAAACTGATCCTCGTGCATGACATGAGTTTCATCGCGCGCCGCAGCGCGGAGACGCGGAAGTATCTGTTCTTGTTTGTGGTCGGCCTCGGGGCGACGGTCTCGCTCATCACCGTGGTCGTCGCGCAACTCTCGTGGCGTGGGTGGATCCAGGGATTGCGGGCGCTGCTGCGGGGAGAAGGCCTGTGGCGGCTGTCAGACCAGGCCGATGAGCCCGAGCTACGGCCCATCCTCGGGGATCTGCGCGCGCTGATCCGCGATCTCGAGGCCGAGCAGCGCTCGCGGGACGAAGGCCAACTCGCCTGGACGCCCGAGACGTTGCGCGGCATCCTGCGCGCCGACCTTCCCGGGCATGAGGTCATTGTCGTGTCCAACAGGGAACCGTATATCCACGTGCGCCGTGAGGGGGGCGCTGGCACTGCCGTCTGGCGGCCGGCGAGCGGGCTGGTCACCGCCGTTGAGCCGATCATGCGAGCTTGCTCGGGCACGTGGATCGCGCATGGCAGCGGCTCCGCCGACCGCGACGTCGTGGACCAGCACGACCGCGTACCCGTTCCCCCTCTGCCCGACAGACCTGAGTATCAGCTGCGCCGTGTTTGGCTCACGCCCGAGGAGGAAGCGGGCTATTACTACGGCTTCGCCAACGAGGGGCTCTGGCCCCTGTGCCATATCGCCCACGTGCGGCCGACCTTCCGCACCTCGGATTGGGAGCAATACGTGGCGGTGAACCGCAGGTTCGCCCGCGCCGTCGCCGAGGAGGCGACGTCTTCGGATCCGATCGTCCTGGTGCAGGACTATCACTTTGCCCTGCTGCCGAGCATCATCCGGGATGCGCTTCCTGGGGCTACGATCGTATCGTTCTGGCACATTCCCTGGCCGAACCCGGAGGCATTCGCCATCTGCCCATGGCGTGAGGAGCTGCTCGACGGGCTGCTCGGCTCGAGCATCCTCGGGTTCCACACGCAGTTTCACTGCAACAATTTCGTCGATACGGTGGATCGGCTCCTCGAGGCGCGGGTAGACCGGGAGATGTTCACCGTGTCGTATCGCGGGAAGCTGACGGCAGTCAAGCGATACCCCATCTCGATCGCCTGGCCGCCCTCGCCCGACTTGATCGCCAAGCCGGTCGAGCAGTGCCGCGGCGACGTGCGGCGCCGCCACGGCCTGCCACCGGATCACGCGATCGGCCTGGGGGTGGATCGGCTGGATTATACGAAGGGCATCGAGGAGCGGCTGCGATCGGTCGAGCGGCTGCTCGAGCTCCAGCCCCGGTGGATCGGCAAATTCACCTTCATTCAAATCGCCGCTCCCACGCGGGGGCGAATCGAGCAGTACCGGTCGTACGAGGCCCGCGTGCGGGCGCTGGCAGCGCGCATCAACGAACGCTTCAGCGACGCGCCCCACCCACCGGTCTTGCTTCTGGTCGAGCACCACGAGCCGCAGGATGTGTACGAATACTATCGCAGCGCCGAGCTATGCATGGTCACGAGCCTGCACGACGGTATGAACCTCGTCGCCAAGGAGTTTGTGTCGTCGCGCGACGACGAGCGTGGGGTGCTGATATTGAGTCAGTTCACGGGCGCTGCACGCGAGCTTCCGGAAGCGCTGATCGTGAACCCGTACGACATAGACCATTGCGCCGCTGCGCTGCACTTGGCGCTCACGATGCCTCCGGCCGAGCAGCGGACTCGGATCCGCCTGATGCGCGGGCTGATCCAGGAGTTCAACGTGTACCGCTGGGCGGGCCGGATGCTCATCGACGCGGCGCAGATGCGCCGCCGCGGACGCCTGCTCGATCGCACAACCACTCCTGAGCGGCTGTCACGCCGTCTCGCGGTGTCTCCCGAAGCCCCCGTCCGATGACCTGCCATGCCGTGCAACCAGTTCGTCGGGCGCGCCGTCCGATTCCGCTGTCGGCCCCTCAGAGGGACTGGGCCTACTTTCTCGACCTCGATGGCACGCTGATGGATATCGCCGACTCGCCGGGGAGCGCGCGGCCCGATCCGACGCTCCGGCGGCTGGTGAAGGGGTTGTATCGCCACGTCGGCGGTGCCGTGGCGTTGATCAGCGGCCGCTCGATCGCCGACGTTGACAGCCTCTTTCCCGGTATCCGCTTCCCGGCGACCGGGCAGCATGGCATCGAGCGCCGCGACGCCCGAGGGCGGATTTCCCGTCACCCGGTTTCCTCTCGGGAGCTCGACTGGGCCCGTCGACGGCTGGGTGAAGCCATCGCTCGCCGGCCGGGACTGCTGCTTGAGGACAAAGGGCTCTCGCTAGCCCTGCATTACCGTCGCGTGCCGTACCTGGCCGGCTACGCCCATCGACTCGTGCGCTCCATGCTGCCGCAGTTGGGCGCGCGGTACACGATCCAGACGGGCAAGCGGGTGGTGGAGCTGAAGCCCGCGGGAAAGGACAAGGGCGTGGCGGTGCTCGAGTTCATGGCCGAGGAGCCGTTTCGGGGTCGAATGCCGGTGTTCGTGGGTGATGACGCCACCGACGAACACGGATTCGCTACCGTGAACCGCCTCCACGGCTACTCGGTGAAGGTGGGGCCCGGACCGACCACGGCCCGCTGGCGGTTGCGGGACGTGCGGGCCGTGCAGCGCTGGCTGGAGCAGGCACGATGGGAGGCGGGGCGATGACGTCTCTCGATCTTGGGCTGATAGGCAATGGCACGATCGGCGCGCTCGTGGACCCCGGAGGCGAAATCGTCTGGGGTTGTTTTCCGCGCTTCGACGGCGACCCGGCGTTCTGCTCCCTGTTGCGTGCGCGGGCTGGCGACGGCGACTTCGGCTTCTTTGCCGTGGAGCTCGTCGACTGCGTGCAGCACGAACAGGAATATCTGTTCAACACGCCGATCGTTGTCACCCGCCTGTTCGACCGCGCCGGCGGGTGCGTGGAGATCACGGACTTCGCGCCCCGCTTCATCCAGTTCGGTCGGGTGTTCTGTCCCATGATGCTGGTGCGGCGAGTCGCCCGGATCGCCGGCAGCCCGCGCCTGCGTGTGCGGCTGCGGCCCGCCCGCGACTTCGGTGCCCGTCTTGCTGAGACGACCTGGGGCTCGAACCACATTCGCTACCTATGCACCGACGTCGTCTTGCGACTCACCACCGACGCGTCGATCACCGCCGTCCGCGACGACAGCCCATTCTACCTGGACGACACGGTGACGCTGCTGCTCGGGCCCGATGAGACGCTGCAGGGCGCCGTGGCCGAGGTCGGACGCCGCTTCTTCGAGGAGACGGCTGCGTACTGGCGTGAATGGGTGCGCTCCCTGGCCATCCCCTTCGAGTGGCAGGACGCCGTGATCCGGGCCGCGATCACCTTGAAGCTCAACGTGTTCGAAGACACGGGAGCGATCATCGCGGCGCTGACCACCTCGATTCCCGAAGCGGCGGGCAGCGGCCGCAACTGGGACTATCGCTATTGCTGGTTGCGCGACGCGTACTTCGTCGTGAACGCGTTGAACCGCCTGGGGGCGACGCGCATCATGGAGCGCTATCTGAGCTACATCCTCAACGTCGTGGCCGGAGCGAACGACGGGCGCCTGCAGCCGGTGTACGGCGTCAACGGGGCTCTCGTGCCGGACGAGCGCGTGGTGGATTCGCTGCCGGGTTATCGTGGCATGGGCCCGGTGCGGATCGGCAACCAGGCGTCGGGGCAGGTGCAGCATGATGTCTACGGCTCGGCCATCCTGGCGGCGACGCAAGTGTTCTTCGATCGCCGGCTCGTCCGGCGCGATACCGAGGCCCTGTTTCTTCACCTCGAAGCGCTCGGCGAGCACGCCGCGCGGCTGTTCGACCAGCCCGATGCCGGGATCTGGGAGCTGCGTCGCCACGCCCGCGTGCACACGTTTTCGGGCGTGATGTGCTGGGCCGGGTGCGACCGGCTGGCCCGGATCGCGGCGCACCTGGGCCTTGCTGATCGCGCTCGCTACTGGGGCGGGCAGGCGGCGCGCCTCCACGACGCGATCTGCGCCCGATCCTGGAACCCGAACCGGGCGAGTTTCGTGGCCACCATGGACGGCGACACGCTGGACGCGAGCTTGCTGCGTCTGAGCGAGCTCGGATTCCTCAGCGAGGATGATCCGCGATTCGCCGCCACGGTACGCGCCGTCGAACGCGAGTTACGGCGGGGCGATTTCGTGTTCCGCTACGTGGAGGACGATGATTTCGGGACGCCCCAGAACGCGTTCCTGGTCTGCACCTTCTGGTACATCAACGCGCTCGCGGCCCTCGGGCGGCGGGAGGAAGCACGCGCCCTGTTCGAGACCGTCCTCTCATGCCGCAATCGCCATGGTCTCTTGGCCGAGCACATCGACCCGCGGACACGCGAGCAATGGGGGAATTTCGTACAGACCTACAGCATGGTCGGGCTCATCGGCGCGGCGATCCGCCTGTCCGTCCGGTGGGATCAGGCCTATTGATCCCGCTGCGCCGAGCGTCCGGGGCACTGGATGCTTGAATGGGGCTCTTTTCCGGCACGCTCGTCGCGCTCGGGCTTCTGGATGACGTGGATCAAGCGCGCCTCGGGCGTCGTAATACTGGCAATGGCCGAGTACTACTTCATTCAGATGGGGAAGGTGCTGTGAAGCTGCTGGTCTTGGTGGCGTGCTTTCTGGTGAGCGTGCCGCTCCGGGCCCAGGATGTCGGGCTTCCCATTGGAGCCAAACCACGCGCGGTCACGGTCGCAGATCTGGATGGCAAACCCGTGCCGCTCGCGCAATTGATCGGCAACAAACCCGCGCTGATCGAGTTCTGGGCCACCTGGTGTCCGCGCTGCCAAGCGTTGGAGCCGCGCCTGAAGGCGGCGTACGAGCGCTACGGCAAGCGCGTCAACTTCATCGCGGTCGCGGTGGCGGTAAACGAGACACCGGCTTCGGTGCGCCACCATCTCGCCGAGCGACTGATGCCGTTTCCGTTCGTATGGGATTCGGGCGGCAATGCGGTGCGTGCGTTCCAGGCGCCCACGACGTCCTACATCGTGATTCTCGATCGTGCCGGAAAGGTGGCGTACACAGGTGTGGGAGAGGACCAGGACATCGATCAGGCCCTCTCGCACGCCACTGCCACGGACTAGTGTTTCAGGAGTGAGTCGATCGCGCTGCCGACCTCGGTATACGCGGCCGGGTCGATCTCCCGGAACGGCACCTGGCGGTAGGCGATTTTTCCGTCGCGTCCCACGATGAACAGATTGCGGTTGTCCATGCCATAGCGCGGCGCCGTGGCGCCGTACTGCTTGCCGATCACGCTCCCCGTATCGCTCGCGAACAAAAATTGGAATTGATCGTCGCGCGCCCACGCGGCGAGCGTGTCCGGTGAGTCCGTGCTGATCGCGATGAGCACGACGTCCTGCCCGCTTTTGAAGAGTGTCGCGTACTGATCACGGTACGCGTGCATTTGAATCGTTCAGCCTTTGGTGCGTGCTTTGAAGAAGAACGCCAGCACGACGATCTTGCCGCGAAAGTCGCTGAGATGGATCGGCCGCGCGAGCACGCCATAGCGCGTGGCGCCGGGTAACGCGAAGTCTGGCGCCGTGGCGCCCACCGCGAGTGGCTGCTGTGCCAATGCGCGGTGTGAGCCGGCGCAGGCGAGCAGGGCAGTGATCCAGACGAAGGAACGGGTCATATCCCAACATATACGCGATGTTCGTCTTGCGCTCTTGACTCCGGCTTGACCCCTCCGGCGCACCCTGTCTCCGAACCTTCCCATCAGGAGACACGATGCGACCGCAGCCGATGCCGGACCCTGAACGAGCCGGAGGCGCCGATGCGCGTTAAGCGGCCCGTCCGGACGATGCTCAGGGTGATCGTCGACAAGGCGCCCGTCGAAGCGCAGCTGATCGTCACGCGCCGCTGCAACCTGAGCTGCGGGTACTGCACCGAGTACGACAAGGTGTCGGAGTGCATCCCGCTCGATGTGCTGCAGCGGCGCATCGACGCCCTCCACCGGCTCCGCGTCGTCAATATCGCGCTGCTCGGCGGTGAGCCGCTCATGCACCCCCAGCTGCCGGAGATCGTGGCGTACGGCGACGCCCGAGCCCAGGTCTCGATCACGACCAACGGATTCCTGCTGACCGAAGCCCTGATCCGGCGGCTCAACGCTGCGGGACTCGCGAACCTGGAGGTGAGCGTCGACGCGGTGCGCGCCGATCGCACCGGCTACATCCAGAAGTCCCTGAAAACGATCCGGCCTAAGCTCCTGCTGCTGCGACAATTCGCGCGGTTCGACGTGTTCATCAACATGGTGCTGTGCGATCAGACGAGAGCGGAATTCGAGGAGGCATTCGGCGAGCTGCGCGACCTCGGATTCCCCATCACCATCGATTTGCTGCACGACGGTCGCGGCATGATCCAGATCAAAGGGAAAGACTATCGCGACCTGTGGCGGCGGCTGTACGAGAACACCACGCCGCAGTCGTTCCTCGACCAGGTGTACGGCGCGCAACTGCTCGAGGGGCAGCGTCCTAGGTGGAAATGCCGCGCGGGATCGCGCTTTCTGTACGTGGACGAATTCGGCAACGTGCAGTATTGCTCCGCACAGCGAAATCGCCTGAACAAGCCGGTGCTCGAGTACACGCGACGAGACCTCGAGGCGCAAGCGCAGACCTACAAGGGCTGCGAGGAAGGCTGCGCGCTGCTGTGCGTCTACCGCGATTCCGTACTCGACAACCGGCCGCTGCAAACCGTCCATTCCCTGGTACGGCTAGGATTGCATTCGCTCCGCCGGGAGCCGCGATTGCAAAGGAGCAGCGGCTGACGTCGGGACGCGTGTATGCGCCGCCACCAGGTCTTCATGGTGACCGCCCTCGTATGGGGCGGGTGTGCGATTGTCCTGGTCGCCCACTGGGATCAGTCACGCGAGATCTGGCATAGCCTGACCCGAGTGCCCCTGTGGTCGCTCGCAGTCGCGTTCCTGCTCGTGCTCGGCCAATGGGGCTTTCAAAGCCTGCGGCTCTGGGCAATTCTGCCCCGCGGGGTCGCGGCCAGCCTAGCGAGGACGGCGTACGCGTTCGCCATCGGGGAGTGGGTCAACATCTTCATCCCCGCGCGCGGCGGCGACGCGCTCAAGGTGGTGTTGCTGAACCGCGCGGCGGGCGTGCGGCCCATGACGCTGCCGACTGCGGCGGGAGCCGTGCTGGCCGACAAGATCGTGGACGGCGGAACGCTGTTCCTGCTATGCGCCGCCATCGGCCTGAGCGGATTGCTGCGGGGCGGCATCGCCGCGAGACTCGAGCACCCCGTGGTCGTACTCGCCGCCGTCGCCGGTGGCGCGTTGCTCGTTGCCGTCGTGCTCGAGTGTACCCGGGGCTTCGAGCGCGTCACCCCGTTGCGAAACGATCTCGTCAAAGGCCTATCGTCTCTGGCGGACTCGTCCAAAACCCTCGTTAGCTTGTCATTCAGTCTGGGCGCATGGCTGGCCGAGGTCCTCGCGATCCGCGTGTTATGCGCCGCCCTGGGATACTCGCTCTCGCCTCCGCAAATCGTGCTCTCGCTCTTGACGCTGAACTTGGGCATCAGCGTTCCCATCTCAGTCGCGAATCTCGGCGTGTACGAAACGGTGCTGGCATTTGCACTGAGCCAGAGTGGTGTGCCGCTGCCTGCGGCGGTGGCGCTCGCGACCCTGCATCATGGTCTCGAGTTGCTGGCGACCAATGCCGGGGCCGCAACCGTTTCGCTGTGCAGGACCTTGAGTCGAGAGAGGTAAATCTTCGCTGTCGCGCTGCTTGCTCGGATTCGTCCGGCGCGGGAATCTCGCTCTCGCCGTCATCCGCTCGCGGGTGCGACACAGTCGCTCGATCTCGTGGTGACGCTCGGTGGCGGAGTGCCGGGTGATCAGTCTTTCACGGCAGGTTCATGCTCTGTTCACCAGAGTTACGCTAACAGTGAATTGGACCGCACAGGGAGATGAGTATGGACCCGACCTTGTCGCTCAAGCTCATGATTCTCATCGCGGCCCTAACACCGGCAATGTTTTTCCTTCTGCTCGTCATGTACGACGCGCATAAGACACATCATATGCACGGATAGCCGGGGAACGGCAACCGGAATAGGGGTGAGTCATGTTTCTGACGCGCTGCTCTTGGCTCACGATGCTCTGTGTGGTGGCGCTGCCCATGTCAGGACATCCGCAGGACAGCACGGGCATACCGGCCGGAACGAGAATTCGTCTGACACTCGACGGTCCCGCGCGCCTGCGGCTCACCGGCCGAGTGATCGGTACGCTCGACGATACCGTCTATCTGCGAGCCTGGCGCGAGGGTCCGGTAGTTCCAGGTGCGGCAGTTGTCGAATCATGCGCACTTCCGCTCGACGGGATTCGTTCCCTGGAAGTGAGCGACGGCACGAGCAATCACGTCGTGAGGGGGCTCGCGATCGGGGCCATCGTCGGGGCAGCGGTGGGAGGGCTGGCGGGAGCGCTGGACAATAGTGACACTCGTCTCTCGGGCGGCGATCGAGCGCTGGCCTGGGCCACCTCATTCGCCGCGTTCGGGGCGGCAACGGGCGCACTGATTGGCCGGACGTTACGCTACGAAGTGTGGCTGCCTGCCTCCCTCGCGGACCTGCCGCGAATCAATCGCAGGGTTGGGACGATGGTGACGCTTCGTTTCTAGCGCTGCCATGCAGGGCACGTCCGCGACGTCACGCCAAAAAAAACCAGCCCGGGGCTGAAAGCTCCCCGGGCTGGTCTAGAGGGTGCGCTGGATCCCTCACCTGTTATAGATGCGAAGGGGGCTCAGAGGGTCGCACTGACCATGTCTCGCGCTGATTGACGCGATCACTGCGTGACGCATCTCACTCGCCCGTCGCGGGCGAAATGGAACGGCAGATGGCGTCGCAGGACGACGTAAACGACACGCTCGGTGAGGAGTTAATCCCTCAGGTCTTGCCGTGTTGCAGGAGCGCGCGTACTACTTGAAGCTCCGTCTCGCGGAGAAGACGATGCGCTGCTCGCGCCGCTCCCTCGTCGCGCTGACCGCGCTGTCATTCGCGTGCCTGCAATCCGACCCACCCTCGGCGCCCGTCGTCGCCGCGAAGCTCGCCTTCGTTCGCCAGCCCACGAACACGTTCCAGGGAACTCTGATCGCCCCCTTCGTGCAGGTGGCGGCAGAAGACTCCGCTGGAGCGAGGGCCACGGGGTTCACAGACGTGATCACTCTGAGCCTCACCAGCTCGAGCCCGGGGGGCACCACACTTTCGGGCAACGCCGTCGCCGCGATCGATGGGATCGCCACGTTTACCGAACTGCAGGTGAACCAGCCGGGCAACGGCTACACACTCACCGCGACAGCGACGGGAATCGCCAGAGCCACGAGCACGGCGTTCGACGTCGCCGCGGTGTTGGGCAAGTCTGCCTTGTCGCTCTACGTCGCCAACGCAATGCCCAGGGCGTTTGCACCATCCAACGTGCCGTACAGCGTCGCCGTGTTTGCGCCGGGAGCGACGGGAAACGCCAGGCCGGCGCTCGCGTTCAAGGACGCATTCATCGCTCCGTTCGGGATCGCGGTAGATGGTGCGGGCCGAGTGTACGTGGCGTGCTACACCGCGATCATGATTTACGGGACGAGCACGGGCACGCCCGAGCGCGTTGCCATGATCGCGGGCGGTAACACCGGACTCGCGCAGCCCGCGGGCGTGGCGCTCGATCGCACGGGCAACGTGTACGTCGCGAATTACGGCAACAGTACCATCACGGTCTATGCCGCCGGAGCGAGCGGCGACGCGACGCCCATCGCCACCATTGGAGGGAGCAACACGCTCCTTTCCGGCCCCAACGGCATCGCCGTGGATACATCGGGCAATCTGTACGTCGCGAACTTCCAGTATCCGCCTGGCGCCGGGGTCAGCAGGATCACGGTCTTCGCCGTGGGCGCGAGCGGAAACGTCGCGCCGACTGCGATGATTCAGGGCTCGAGCACTGCCCTCGCTGCGCCCTGGGGAATCGCCCTGGACTCGGCGGAGAATCTCTACGTCGCCAATTCGTACGGCGGCTCAGTCACGGTTTACGCTCCCGGGGCAAACGGGAACGAACCACCGGCCGTGACCATTGCCGGGAGCAACACGGGCTTGAACATACTCACCGGCCTCGCCGTCGACGCCACGGGCAGGATTTACGTCGGCGATGGTCGTCAAAGGGTGTACGTATTCGCGGCCGGGGCGAGCGGCAATGTCGCTCCGATCGCAACGATCGGGGGCGACATCACCGGTCTGAACATTCCCTATGCCCTGGCGGTGGGTGGCAGCGGGACGCTCTACGCCAGCAACTTCATGGTCAACACGGTGACCCTCTATCCCGCGGGCGCGAATGGCAACGTGCCGCCCACGACGACGATTCGCGCCG
>DATIWU010000016.1:0-16391 GCA_035519195.1 Gemmatimonadales bacterium | reverse complement strand
CCTCCCCCCCCTTCCCCCCCTTCTCCCGGCCCCGTGGCGGACGCGTGACGGCGTCACTCGCGGTTGGCATCATGTCGGGCACGTCGCTCGATGGTGTCTCGACCGCGCTCGTCCGGCTCACCCACGCCCCCCCGGGGATCGAGCTCCGCGCGTTTCGGCAGAGTCCCTATGATTCCGCGGAGCGCGCCCGGATCCTCGATACGATCGCGAGGGGCGGGGCGCGTGAGCTTGCGTTGCTCCACGTGGCGCTCGGCGAGCGATTCGCCGGCGCCGTGCTCGAGCTGCTCGCGCATGCCCGTGTCACGGCTCGCGAAATCGAGTTCGTGGCATCGCACGGACAGACCGTCTGGCACGAGCCCGCGCGTGCGACGTTGCAGCTCGGCGATCCCGCGGTGCTGGCGGAGCGGGTCGGCGTTCCCGTCGTGAGCGACTTCCGAACCCGCGATGTCGCGGCCGGGGGGCACGGCGCGCCGCTCGTTCCGCTCGTGGACGTTCTGGTGTTCGGACATCCCGACCGGGGGCGCCTGCTGCTCAATCTCGGCGGGATTGCCAACGTGACGTGGGTGTCGCGGCGTGGGGAGAGCGCGGGCGCCGTGGCATTCGACACCGGCCCCGGTGTCGGCGTGATGGATGCCGTGACGCGCCTCGTCTGTCCCGACCTTCCCTTTGACCAGGACGGCGAACGCGCCCGGCACGGCCGGGTGCTCGTTCCCGTGCTGGAGTCCATGCTCGAGAATCCGTATTTCGCCGAACGTCCGCCCAAGAGCACGGGCCCGGAGCGGTTCGGTCCCGCGTTCGCCCAACAGCTCGCCGCCGCGGCGCGCGGGGCCGGTGGAGAACCGGACGACGCGATCTCGACGGCGAACGCGCTGACGGTGGAAACGGTCGCCGATGCGATCGAGCGCTTTACACCGGCCCAACCGGACGATGAGCTCGTGATCTCCGGCGGCGGCACGAGAAATCGCACCCTGGTGGACCGGCTGAAAAAGCGCCTGCGGCCACGGCCCGTACTGCGGTTCGACGATCTCTTTTTCGACGGCGAGGCGAAGGAGGCGGCGGCGTTCGCTCTGCTTGGCCTGCTCACGCTCCGCGGGATCCCCGGCAATCTTCCCTCCGTAACGGGCGCACGCGGGGCACGCGTCCTCGGCCGCATCACTCCGGCGTGACGTCGCTCGCTCGACTCGTCTTTCCTTCGCTGCGCTGGCGGGAGAAGGGAGGCTTCGAGCACGAGCGCCCCAAAATTGACGGCGCGCTTGCCGCCGGCGTGGGCGGCTTCATCATTTTTGGCGGCGATCGTGAGTCGGTCGGGAGTCTGACACGGGACCTGCGGCGCGCGGCCGGACGGCATCTCCTGATCGGCGCCGATCTCGAGCGTGGGCCGGGACAGCAGGTCCAGGGGCTCACCGAGCTCCCGCCCCCCGCCGCCCTCGGTCACCTGGGAGATGTCGAGACCACCCGGCTGGCCGGGCTCATCACGGGAACGGAAGCCAAGGCGGTGGGCATCAACTGGGTGTTCGCGCCCGTCTGCGACCTGGACAACGAGCCCCGCAATCCCATCGTGCAGACGCGCTCCTTCGGCGCCGACCCCTCACTCGTCAGCCAGCATGCCGGGGCATGGATCGCGGCCTGTCAGGAGCACGGCGCGATGGCGTGCGCCAAGCACTACCCGGGGCACGGCCGCACGACTCAGGATTCGCACGCCGTCCTTCCCCGGGTGACCGCATCGCTCGCCGAGCTCGCCGCGAGCGACCTCGTGCCATTCGGCGCGGCCGTGAAGGCGGGCATTGCCAGCGTGATGAGCGCCTTCGTGTCGTATCCGGGCTGGGATGTGAGCGCGGCCGCCGCCGGCTTCTCGCCCACGATTCTCGGCTACCTGCGCCAGGAACTGGGGTTCGGAGGACTCGTGGTGACGGACGCGCTTATCATGGCCGGCGCGACGGCGCGCGAGTCGGAAGGGCCGGCGACCGCCACGGCCATCGCCGCGGGGTGCGACGCGCTGCTCTATCCACAGGACTACGCGGCGGTCATCGCGGCGCTCGACTCCGCCGTTGGCGGCGCGCTTCCCACCGCTCGAGCCGACGCCGCACTGGCGCTGTACGACGCCGCGGTGAGCCGCTGGGACACCGGTGCGGACCAGGGCGAGCCCGAAGTGCAGAGCCATGCCGCGGCGGCGGATCGGATCGCCGACCGCGTCGTCGCGCCGCTCCGCGGTACCGCGCCCACACTGCGGTCTTCCTGCCTCGTATCCATTGTCGACGACGACGTGGGCGGCCCGTATACGGTGGGACCGCGCGACGTCTACCACCAGACGCTTGCCGCTCGGGGCGTGCAGGTCCAGCGAACTGCTGACTCTCGATCACACGGCTCGCGGATCGTGCTTGTGTACGCCGAACCGCGCTCGTGGAAGGGTCGCGCCGAGCTGGGGCCGCGATCGCTGCAGCAGCTCGCGTCGCTGCTCCCCAAGGCCGACCTTGTGATTCTGCTCGGGCATCCGCGATTGGCGCGGCAGATTACCGGTCATGCTCCGATCGTGTGCTGCTGGCACGGCCAGCCGTTGATGCAGCGGGCGGCGGCGCGCTGGTCGCTCGAGCGGATGGGACCTCGATGATGCTCTGCTTGCCGTTATGGCGTGGCGTTCCCACGAGCGGTGGGCACATGGTGTCGAGCCGTTTGCGCACCGCGCCGTCGAACCAGTCGGTATCGTCGACGATCAGCGATCCGCCGGGGACGACCCGGGGGAGGAGCCGCTCGATCTCGCGCCAGACGATCTCGGCATCGTGGCTGCCGTCGAGATAGACGAGGGAAAAGCGGTCGAGCGGTTGCTTGCGCCCGTCACGCCACAGATACAGTCGATCCAGCAGATCGAGAAACAGCGCTGAATCCATCATATAGTGGACGTGATTCGCATACCGGGCCAGTGCGCGTTTCATCGCGCCGTAATGACGGTCATCATAGATGAACGGCGCGCCTTCGTAGGGCCGCATGCCGTACGGATCCACCGTGAGCACGAGGGGTTTTCTTGCGGTACTCGGATAGACGGACTCGAGGACCCGGAGCATGAGGAGCGCCGAGCCGCCGGCGCGAGTCCCGATTTCGAGGAGCGGAGCGGGATCCTCGCTCCGGGGCGCGCGTGCGACCTGACGTGCCAGCTCGAGCAGAAACCTGGTGGGTGTGTCGCTCCTTCGCCGGCAGCGAAACACCTGCCAGCGCAGAGACAGCTCGCTCACGGCGGGATCACCTGGTCGCTACGCCCAGGGTTCGCAACAGATCGACCAGTGCGGGTCCGGGAACGGCATACACGATCTTTCCCTGGGCTTCCCGTTCGCCGCCATACAGTACGCCCACGACCCGACCTTCACGGTCGAACACGGGACTGCCCGATGACCCGGGTGCGCCATAGCCGTCGAGCTGCATCAGGCCCCGCAGCACCTTGCTGACCGTGCCGACCGTGAGAGTGGGGTCGGCGATCGCCGAATTGGCCCCTGCGTCCATCGGGAGATCTTCCCCCAGCGGATAGCCGATGATCGCCACGGGATCGCCGCGCTCGGGAGATGGTCCCCGGGCGACTCCGAGGACGCGCGGCGTTCCGCCGCGAATCGGCACGTGGACGATGCCGAGGTCGGCGGCGGGAGCCACGCCCACGAGGCGCGCCCGGAACCATTGCGTGCTGCCGGAAAACTTCACGGCGATTTCGCGCGGCTGCCGGTCGCCCGCTTCCCCTACGAGGACGTGCTTGTTGGTGACGAGCGTGCCGTTGGAATCGACCGCGAACCCGGTACCGCTCACGATTTCCGAATCACTGAACTTCACGATGACGATCGCCACCGCGTCGACGTTATTTCTGGCGATGGCGCGATAGTCGACGGCCACCGCGCCCGCGAGCCCGCGCTGGCGCGCGTCGGCGGAGTCGAGCCGGTTGCGCAATCGCGCGATGATATTGGTGTCGCCCGCCGCGCCGGCCTGCGCCAGCTCGCGCCGCAGGCGCGCCGCGTCCTGCTCCGCGCTCGCCAATGCCCTGCGCAAGCCGGCGAGCTCGGCTTCGAACTGGGTCGCCAGCTGCCGGGAAACCTGATTGAGGCTGTCGGCGCGCACCTGCAGCGCGAGCAGGTCGCGGGCATTGCGGGTGCTATGCCACTGCGCCCAACCGAATCCCGCCGCGACGAGCAACAGGACAAGGAGCAGCAGCTTGGTGGTCCGGCGCAGGTCTCGCGTCTGGCGCTGGACCTCGGCCGCGATGCGGAACGCCGTGCTCCCGCGGTCCGCTCGGGCGGGCGCGGCCGAGACGGGCGGGCGCCCGGGTGCGGCGACCGCGGGGTACTGCTCGCGGGGCGCGGACATCCGCTCCGCCGAGGCCCGCACCGCCGGCGGCGGTTCGGGCGAGCCCGCATCGAGCAGCTGAAATTCCACGGTGGGGCCGTGCGCGCCGAACCCGATGACGTCGCCGTCCTTCAGCACCACGTCACCCGCGATCGGTTTCCCGTTCAGGAGGGTGCCGTTCTTGCTCTGCAGGTCCCGTAAGATGAATTGGTCGCCGCGATGCACGATCGCGGCGTGCCGGGAAGAGACGTCGAGGTCGCGGTCCGCATCGAAGCGCGCATCCGAGAGTGGATGTCGCCCGAGGCCGATGTAGGCCTTCTGCAGAACCTGCACCTGCCCGGCGCGCGCGCCGGAAAGAAATCGCAGCTCGACCTTCACGGAATGAGGCCAGACAGGTACAACCCGACGCCCGCGAGCAGGGTCACGAGGATCGCAACAATGGCGGTCCGCAGCCACATGCGACGGGTCGGCTCGGGCGGGCGGGAGCCGCGATACACCGGCACGGGCTCGGTGCTCGTCTCCGTATCGACGATCGGGTAGACCTGATGTCCAACCGATTCGTCGGGCGCCGGGCTGCGGAGACCGTGGCCGTCGACCTGGGCCACGACGACGGTGATGTTGTCCGGGCCACCACGCTCGTTCGCCAGCGCGATCAGCCGGTCGCATGCCGTCTGCTCGTTCGGCGACTGACTCACGATGTGCGCGATCTCGTCATTGCTGATCTGGCCTGACAGGCCGTCGGAACAGACGACGAGGAAGTCCCCCCGCCGGAGTGTCTGATGGGTCAGATCGACCTTCACGTGAGGATCCGGACCAAGCGCCTGGAGAATAATGTTCTTGCGGTCGCTCTTGGCGGCCTGTTCCTCCGTCATCTCTCCCACTTCCACGAGACGCTGCGTCAGCGATTGGTCCTTCGTCAGCTGGTACGCCGTCCCGCCGCGCACCAGATACGCCCGGCTGTCGCCCACCTGACTCACGAACGCCTGGTCCCCGACAATGCCCAGCGCGGTCGCGGTGGTCCCCATCCCGCGCACTTCGGGATGTGCTTTCTGGTACGCATGGATATGGCTGTTGGCCGTCTCGACGGCTTCTTTGAGACGGGAGGCGAACCGCTGCGCCGATGCATCGACGTCCTGTCCCCACACCGTCACCAGCTGCGAGTAGATGGTCTCGGTTGCCATCTCGCTCGCGAGCTCGCCTGCCGCTGCGCCTCCCATGCCATCCGCCACGACGAAGAGCGACCCGCGTTCGCCGACGCCGTGCTGGCGCACCTGCTCGAGCAGCGAGGCGTTGCGACGCGTGAGATCGGCAACGAGAAAGCGATCCTCGTTATGGTCGCGGGCGCGTCCCAGGTCGGTCTTTCCGAACACGCGAACCTGCACGGTGCGGCGATCGCGGCCGAACATGGTCAGGGGCTCGCCGACGGACCGCAGAGTGACTGCGAGAGGGCCGTGAACGAGCGGGAACGGGGATCGAGCGTGACCGC
Organism: Gemmatimonadales bacterium; assembly: GCA_035519195.1. GTDB lineage: Bacteria > Gemmatimonadota > Gemmatimonadetes > Gemmatimonadales > GWC2-71-9 > AG25. The sequence goes on along the minus strand of DATIWU010000016.1, from coordinate 10,588 downwards.
GCGCCGGGCCCAGTCGCAGCCCTGGGCGCGGTCGTCGAGCTTGGCATAGGCGTTGGCCACGAGGTATGCCGCGAGCGCGCGGTCTTTGCCGGCGAGCCCGCGCGTCTCGTAGACGGTTCGCGCGGAGTCGCGCAATACCGCACCGTCGATCGAATCGATGCGATCGATCCAGTCGTTCAGCAACCGAGTGGCAAGGGCAGCGTCGATCGCTGGCGCGGCCTGCGCAGCAGTTGCTCGCGACGCGGCGTGGCTCGTGTCGACGCGAGGAATCGCTGCTGGTGCCGCTGCTGCTGTGTCGTGTGCGGGGGCGGCGACCACTGGCAGGGGCGGCCCGCGGTGCGCGAACAGCGCGTAGCCGCCGCCGGTGACGAGCAGCAGCACGGCAGCGCCGATCACGGCTGCCCGGCGCGACGGCGCCGGCGAGGATGGAGCGGCGACCGCCGGTTTCCCCGCGTTGAGGAGCTGTGTCCTCGCGTCGCTCGCGCGCGTGGCCGGGAGCGGGGCATCGGCGGCCGCCCCGCTGTGCAACTCCAGAACGCCCGCCACGTCGCCCGCAAACTTGGCTACCGATTGATAACGATCCGCGGGCGTGCGCGTGAGCGCGGTGTCGAGTGCTTGCTGGAGCCCGGCGGGAAACGGCTGATCCGGACGGGCGCGTGCGAGCGGCAGCGGCTCGTCCGTCAATCGCTTGATCATCGTTTCCTGGACCGTGCTGCCGTCGAAGGGCAGCCGTCCGGTGAGCATCCGGTACAGGACCAGCGCGAGCGCATAGAGGTCGCTGCGGCCGTCGAGCTTGTCTCCGGCGAGCTGCTCCGGACTCATGAACTCGGGCGTTCCCACGACGAGCCCGGTCTTCGTCACCTTCTGATTGTCGCCGCTGCCTTCGACCGCCTTGGCAATGCCAAAGTCGACAACCTTGACGACGTCGGCGCCGCCCCGGCCCTGGGTGACCATGATGTTGTCCGGCTTCAAGTCCCGGTGCACGATTCCGAGATCGTGGGCCGCCTGCAACGCCTCCGCCACCTGAAGAAAGATGCGTCCGGCGCGTCGCGGCTCGAGCGCCCCGCCTTGGCTCCGTTCGAGCAGCGCGGTCAGCGGTTCCCCCTCGACGTACTCCATCGCGAGATAGATCAGCCCGTCCTGGGTTTCCCCGAAGTCGTAGATCGCGCACACGTTCGGATGCGTGATCCGGCTCGCGTTCGCGGCTTCCCGGTTGAACCGCGACACCGCATCGGCGTCGTGCACCATCGACGGATTCATCACCTTGATCGCGCTGCGCCGTCCCATCTTGACGTGTTCGGCGAGATATACCTGCCCCATGCCCCCTTCGCCGAGCTTCTTCAGGACGTGGTAGCGGTCCGCCACGACTTGCCCCACGAGATCGTTCGCGGAGGCGAGCGAGCGGAGCGTCTGTCCATCGTTGGGGCAGAACTTCAGGTCATCGGGATACTCGATCGAGCAGACGGGGCAACGCTTCATGCGGTACCAGGTGCGGCGGGCAGTTCGATGCGCAGGAGCTTGTCCCCCACGAGAATGCGCGACGCATGCGACAGCGGTACCGCGCCTCGCGCCGCGACCGCGATGCCGTTGCGCGAACGGGCATCGATGACCACGAAATCCGCGTCTTCCGAACGGATCGTCGCGTGCACGGCGCTCATCGAGGGGTCGTACGGGAAGATCCAGTGCCCCCGCTCGCGGCCGATCTGGATATCATGTCCGGGGGACAAATGAATCACGTCCCGCGCACTCCCGTCGGCGCGCAGCTGCGTCAGGCTCGCAATGTCGGCCGCCGGCGTGACGCTTCCCATGCGCTTGGTGGCGTCCGCGTCGGCGGCGTGCGGACCGGGGTAGCCCAGGCGCCGGAACCGGATCACCTGAGAGCCAACGAGCAGCAGGTCGCCGTCGTCCAGACGGTGCGCCGCCTCGAGAAACACCCACGTCCCGTTGCGGCTGCCGAGATCTCTGATCACGAGCCGCAGGCCGCCGGCCTCCGGCTCGAACGACAGCTTCGCGTGCAGCGGCGACAGGAATGCGTCGTCCGGGAACGTGAGATCGGCATCCTCGCGTCCGATCGTGACGTGCGGGCCGGGGCGCTCGAAGCGCTCGAGCAGGTCGCCCAATTCGTTGAGCAGGGCAAGCCCGAGCGTCGTGACCTCGGTCTCCCGGAGCCCGGCGCTGACGGCTCCGCGGGGCAGGGTCGGCGCCGGTTCGGCAACGGGCACCCCGCAGGTTGCGCAGAATTGCGCGCCGGCGCTGTGCGGAGCGCCACACCGGGCGCAACTGGGCCCGGATCCCTGCGATGTGAGGCGCCGCCCGCACGCGGAACAGAACGGGTGATCGCCTGAGAGCGGGGCGGCGCAGAAGCGACAGCTCGGGGCGACGGCGGTTTGGACGGTGCTGCGCGTGGCGGCCGCTGATCCGGCGCGCGTGGCGGCCTGCGGGTGCGGCGCCGCGCCTTTCGCGCCACTCGTGCCCCGACCGACGCCCTGCAGCCCGGCTAGTTTTCCTAGCAGGGACTTGCCGCAGTCTGAACAGAACTCGGCGCCCGCGTCGTTATCGCGGCCGCAAAACGCGCACGCGGTCACTCCAGGACGGGCTCCAGTCGGGGAGAAGTTTACGCCCGGCGAATCTACGGAGCAAATTGCATCGTAGAAAGGGCGGTCGACCTTCGCGTCAGAGAAAGCGCCTCATGCAGCGTCTCGTATGCGCCGTCATGTTCTGGTCACTTGCCACGTCCGGGATGGCCCGTGCGCAGGATGCCCGGGACCGTGCGGCGCTCGAGCAGTTACGCGATTCGCTTGCGGGGATCAGCGACACGCTGTCACTGCGGTACCTCGAGGCCGCCACCATCCAGGTGGCCAAGCGAGACCGCGAGAACCCATTGATGCATCTGCGGCTCGGCTTCATTGCCTACCGCCTCGGGGAGCTGGGCGGCAAGTCGCATTTCGATGATGCGGCGAGCGAGTTCGAATGGGCCGGCGAGTTGCGAGCCGGCTGGCCGTATCCGTGGTACGGCGACGGGCTCGCGGAGCTGGCATTGGGCGAGCACGACGTGCTCGGGCTCGAGAACCTGCGCCAGATCCTCGGCCTGGATTATCTGTCGAAGGGCGCACGAGCCCTGTCGAAGGCCACGGACGCTGATCCGGGCTTCTCGCCCGCGACGGTCCTCCTCGCGCGCACTGCGCTCACGCAGCGCATCCAGCCCCGGCTTGACCTCGCGCTTCGTGCCGTGCGTGCCGCGCAGCATACGCCCGCCGCGATGAACCCGGCCGTCCAGCTCGCGCGCGGACGAGTCGAGCGCGTGGCCGGATATCCGGATTCCGCGCTCCACGCATTCGACCGCCTGATGGCCCTGGGCGGAGACTCGGGGGTGGCCCTCCTCGAGCAGGCCCGCACCTACTATTACCTGCACCAGCCTGCCGCCGGCTACCACGCGTACTTCCTCGGGGCGGCGCACACGGCGACTGCCGAGGCTCGCGACGTGTACCGGTCGGACGTCTCCTGGATTGCGTCGGATTCCGAGCGGCAAGCATTCGACGCGCTCCCGGATGCGCCGGCCCGCGCTGCTTGGCTCACGCGATTCTGGGAGCAGCGCGCCGCGGCGGACGCGCGTGATCCTTCAGAACGGCTGGAGGAGCATTATCGCCGCTGGTTCTACGTGATGCACAACTTCCGGTTGGTCAGCCGCCACCGTCATTACGACATCACCGAGCGCTATCGGGCCGACCAGGATCAGGTCGACGATCGTGGCGTGATCTACATGCGTCACGGAGAGCCGGACTCGCGGGCCACCTACGTGCAGTCCGATTCCGTCGAGCCCAACGAGTCGTGGCTCTACCGCCGTCCGGGAGGCGATCTGATTTTCCATTTTGTCGCCCGGAAAGGCGGACAGGATTACAAGCTCGTCGAGAGTCTGGCGGATGCCTTGACGTCGGGATTCCAGGGCGCGCTCGCGCTCCAGCGTCGCAGCGGCATGGGTCCGATTGCGAGCGGACTGTTTGCGTCGCGCTCGAATTTCAACCCCGTCTATACGAGGCTCGGCGACCTCCTCGGCTCGGCCAACGTGCGCGGGTCGCTCGCCGAGGAGCGCGACATCGGCAAGAGCAGTATCGCGATTGGAACGAAGACCGACAGCTACCGCCGGAATTTCGACGAGCCGCTCCAGACCGTAGCCTCCCAGTTCGTCGTGGGCGATACAGGTCGCGAGCCGGAGCCAGGCGGAGCACTGCACGTGGTCTTCGCCATCCCGGTGAACCGGCTCGCACCGACCACGGATTCGCTGCGCACCCTGTACCCGATCTCCTTCCGGCTCTACCTCACCGACTCCAGCGGTGCGATCGCCCGGCGCGTCGACACGACCCGCATTTTCGTGACACGTCACCCGCTGGCGGCCAGCGCGTACCTGAGCGGCCAGCTCACGACCCAGCTTCCCGCCGGAGTGTATGGCTATCATCTCCTGATCGAGCAGCCGGGGGGCGTGGGTGGGGCGGGCGACCTCATTACGCGCGACTCCATTCGCGTCGGCGTGCTCGATGGGACGCGGTTCGCCGTGAGTGACCTCGTGGTCGGTCGCGCCGACGCCGGGCTCGTGTGGTTCGATCGCGGCGATACGGTCTTCCTGAATCCGCTCGAGCAGTTCGCCGAGGGAAGCGCCGCCGAGCTGTATTACGAGGTCTACGGCGTGCCGGCGGGAGCGGCGTATCACACCGCGGTGCGGCTCGAGCGCCGGCACGACGGTGGATCGGTGTTCGGGTTCTTGGGTCGACTGTTCGGAGGGAAAAAGGAGGGACCGGTCACACTGACTTTCGACGCGACGAGTGATGGCTCGATTACGCGCGTGCATCGCCAGATCGCGCTGCGTGACGTTCCGCAAGGGCGTTATGTCCTGAGCGTCCGGATCACGCAGGCCACGACTGAAACGGCCGTTACGCAACAGCAAGAACTGGAGGTTGTTGGCCGCTAGTCGGTTGACCCTGTGAGCGCGCTTTCCTAAGTTAGGCCGGTTCCCCTCGGAGTAGGGATGTATTGTTCCCGCTGTGGTACGCAAAATGACGATTCCAGCAAGTTCTGCCGGTCCTGTGGCCTCGATCTCGGCGCTACGCCGATTCAAGGAGAGCGGGAACTCTCCGATCTCGACCTGGTCCGGCAGGAGCTCAGGGACGAGTACGACATTGTAGAAGAGCTCGGCCGCGGCGGCATGGCGATCGTATTCAAGGCCCGCGAACGCCAGCTCGACCGCGACGTTGCCATCAAAGTCCTGCCGTTCTCGCTCGCGTTCGACAAGGAGTTCGTCGAACGGTTCCAGCGCGAAGCTCGCACCTCGGCAAAACTCGAGCATCCGAACATCATCCCGATCTATCGGGTCGGGAAATCGGGCCGCGTCATCTACTTCGTCATGAAGTTTCTCCGCGGCAAGCCGCTCTCCGCCATTCTGGGCTCCCGGGGCCCCCTCGCCCCCGCGGAAATCCGCCAGGTGCTCGCGCAAGTCGGCCGCGCGCTGGCCTATGCGCACAAGAGCGGGATCGTGCATCGCGACATCAAGCCCGACAACATCATGTTCGACGAGCACGGGCAGGCGATGGTGACGGATTTCGGAATCGCCAAGGCCGCGAGTGGCGCCAAGCTCACCGGCACCGGAATGTCGATTGGAACGCCGCATTACATGAGCCCGGAACAGGCGCGCGCCCAGGGACTCGACGGGCGTAGCGACATCTATTCGCTGGGGGTCGTCGCGTATCAGTGTCTGACGGGTGGCGTGCCGTTCGACGGCGAGGACTCATTCTCGATCGGCTACAAGCACATCATGGAAGAGGTGCCCACGCCGGCGCTCGATACGCCGGAGCGGCGGGAGCTGTTCGACATTATTCGAAAGATGATGGCCAAGTCTCCGGAAGACCGGTTCCAGAGCGCCGAGGAGATGGTCGCGGTGCTGGAAGGGGCGCCCGGAACGATCAACCTCACGGCGGCGGCGACCCGGGCGATTCCCTCGCTCGCGCGCGCGACCAACGCGCCGACCACGCCGTTGCCCAGGGTCACGGCGGTTGTGACGCCGAAAACGCCGCAGACCCCGGCGGCGGCCGTGGCGACGGAAAAGCACTCCGTCGGGGCGACCATTTTGTTGTGGCTCGTCATTGTGGGGGGAATCGTGGGGGGCGGCGGATTCTACGCGTACAAGCAGGGATGGCTGCTCGCCTCCCCACCGGGCGTTGCCGTGCCGCCACTGCACCCGGACACATCGCTGCTCGCTACCGGGCCGAAAGACAGTGCGGGTCCGCGTGTCGATTCGACCAAACCGTCGAACCCCGTCGTCGCGCCCGTATCGGACACCTCGCATGTGTCATCCGGTTTGGGCACGCCGTCCGGACCCGCGGCCCCCGGCAAACTCACGCTGCAGGGAGTCCCGGTGGGTGCCCGGGTGTTCTTGAATGGGCAGCCGATGAAGGGCACGAAGTTCGACATTCCCCCCGGGGTGTACAAGCTGACGGTCACCGCCGCGGGCTACGATGCCTTCGAGCAGCAGGTCATGATGACGCCGGGTGGGGTGAGCACCGTCCACGTGGAGCTCGCCGCGGCGAGCAGTGGTCCAGGTGGCGGTCCCTGTGACCAGTATGGTCCGGCGTATAACCAGGACAATCTCTGCTTCGACACGCGGCCCGTGCCGCTCTCCTCGACCGTGATCCCGGTTCCAACTGATGCTACGATCTTTCCGCGTGAGGCGATCTTGCTGTTCCACGTCTCCCGCGCCGGGGAGACCATGGAGACGCGCGTCTTCGCCCGCTCGAATGTGGAAACCTTCAACGATCAGGCACTCGATATTTCGAAAAGCCTGCGCTGGAATCCGGCTCAAAAGAACGGGGAGCCGGTGGACGCGTGGGTGCAGTGGCCGTTCAAGCCCGTGAGGCAGTAATCAACCTTCATCCCACCGCGTTCATCGCGCCCGGCGCCGTCGTGCTGGGCGACGTCACGCTGGGTCCCCACTCGAGCGTGTGGTACCATGCGGTCCTGCGCGGCGACACGGCGCCAATTGTGATCGGTGCATCGTCGAATATTCAGGATGGATCGATCGTGCACGTGGACGAGGGTGTACCGGCGTCCATCGGCGCCCGTGTCGGCGTCGGGCATCGGGTGGTCCTGCACGGTTGCACGATCGGGGACGACTGTCTCATCGGGATGGGGAGCGTGGTGTTGAACCGCGCGCGCGTGGGACATGGGAGTGTCGTGGCGGCCGGGGCCGTCGTGCCCGAAGGCCTCGAGATTCCCCCCGGGTCGGTCGTCGTCGGCGTGCCGGCGCGCGTGACCCGGCAGGTCGACGACGCGCTGCGGGGCCGCATTCGCTCGACCTGGGAGCACTATATCGGGGAAGCGGCGCGCCATCGGGCCGGGGCTTACCCGATCGCGCGAGCAAGTTTGTGATGTGAATTTCCGAACCCACGTGTTCCGCACCGCTTTCGCGCCGCTTGCCCCAGGTCCAGCAATTCCTACCTTGAGCCCCCACGTCGCTCGAACGAACAATTTCCCTCGACACAGCGTTTTTAATAGGGATACTCCATGACCCCTTCCTCGCCCAAAGGTTCGCTGTCGCTCAGCCCGAATGCCGTCACGGTCCTCGAGAAGCGCTACCTCGTGAAGGACGATGCCGGCCGCCCTGTGGAGCGGCCGGAAGACCTCTTCTGGAGGGTGGCACGGACCATCGCGGCGGCCGATAGCGCCTACGGGGCAACGGAACGCGCGGTGGAGGGTCTGGCGGAGACGTTCTTCGAGCTGATGGCCTCCCGCGTGTGGATGCCCAATTCCCCCACGCTCATGAACGCGGGCCGGCCATTGGGGCAGCTGTCCGCCTGCTTCGTGCTGCCGGTCGACGACGCCCTGTCGAACGGGAAATCGGGCATCTACGACACGCTGCGGTCCATGGCCCTCGTGCACCAGTCGGGTGGGGGCACCGGATTCTCGTTCTCGCGCCTCCGGCCCAAGAACGATGTCGTGCGCTCCACGATGGGCGTGGCCTCGGGGCCAGTCTCGTTCATGAAGCTGTACGACGCCTCCACGGACGTCGTGAAGCAGGGTGGCACCCGGCGCGGCGCGAACATGGGCATCCTGCGTGTCGATCACCCCGACATCCTCGAGTTCATCACCTGCAAGGACGACCTGACCCAGGTGACGAACTTCAACATCTCGGTCGCGGTGACGGATGCGTTCATGCGCGCCCTCGAAGCGGGCGAGTTGTATGATCTCGTCCATCCCCGGACGGGGAAGCCGGTGGGGCAGCTCAGCGCCGCCGAGGTATTCCGGAAGATCGTGCACGGTGCGTGGAAGACCGGCGAGCCAGGAGTGTTCTTCATCGACCGCGCCAATGCTTTCAACCCCGTGCCGCAGCTCGGCGGCTACGAGGCCACGAACCCCTGCGGCGAGCAGCCGCTGCTCCCGTACGACGTCTGTAATCTTGGCTCGATCAACGTCGGCCTGTTCGTCAAGAATGGCGAAGTCGATTGGGATCGGCTTGGCACCGTCACGCGGCTGTGCACCCATTTCCTCGACAACGTCATCGACGCGAACCGCTATCCATTGCCCGAGATCGACAACCTCGCCAAACGCATTCGGCGGGTCGGGCTGGGCATCATGGGTTGGGCCGATCTCCTCGTGCGCGTCGGCGTCCCATACAACTCGGATTCGGGTGTCGAGCTGGGTCGGAAGATCATGCAGTTCGTCGATGAGGAATCGAAGCGCGCTTCCGAGAGCCTTGCGGAGCAGCGCGGCGTGTTCGCCGAATGGGAGCGCTCGATCTGGGGCCCCGATGGCACGTGCGCGCGCGATGCGGGCGGCCACCGCATCCGTCCCATGCGCCGCTTACGCAACTGCAACCTCACAACCGTCGCGCCCACCGGCACGATTTCCATCATCTCCGGCTGCTCGTCCGGCATCGAGCCGCTCTTCGCGGTGGCGTTCATGCGCAATCAGGCTGGCGTTCTCATGCCAGACGTCAACGAAGACTTCGTAGCGCTCGCGCGGCAGGAAGGATGGTACTCCGACCGTCTCATGCAGCAGATCGCGGAGACGGGGCACATCCACTTCCCGGAGGTGCCGGAGAAATGGCAGCGGGTGTTTGTAACCGCGCACGACGTGACCCCCGAGTGGCACATCCGCATGCAGGCGGCGTTCCAGGAGTACACCGACTCCGCGATCTCGAAAACGTGCAACTTCCCGCGGGAAGCATCCGAATCCGACGTGGAACAGATCTACCGCTTCGCCTATCGGCTCGGTTGCAAGGGAGTCACCGTATATCGCGATGCTTCTCGCGAAATGCAGGTGCTGTCGACCGGCGCCACCGCGAAGAAAGTGCAGGAGCAGGCCGGCAATGCACCAGCCGCTCCCGCCGCCGAACAGGTGCAACGCCAGCTGGGAGAAACGCTCGGCCGTGTCGCCGAGCTGGAAGCGGAGCTCGAGCGCACGCGGAAGCAATTGCACGATGTCGAGGCGGAGAATCTCCAGAGACGAGCAGTGCGGTCGCGCCCTGACGCGCTGCGTGGCACGACGTACCGGATGGATTCTCCCCTCGGCACCATGTACGTGAACATCACCGAAGACGACCGCGGACAGCCGTTCGAGGTGTTCGTTTCGCTCGGCAAGGCCGGCGCACCCCTCATGGCCGACGTCGAGGCCATCGGCCGGCTGATTTCTCTGGCGCTGCGCGCCGGGGTCCCGATCCGAGACATTCGCCGCCAGCTGCGGGGGATCTCGTCGGACCGCGCCGTGGGGCTCGGTCCGAACAAGGTGCTCTCGGTGCCCGATGCAATCGGCATCGCCATCGATCGCTGGATCCAGAGCAAGGAAGGCGTCCAGCAGGAGCTCATCGGACCGATTCAGGCCGAGGCAGTCATTCCCGCGCGCGAGCGTGTCGCCGGCGCCACGGGGGCGATGCCGGCTCCGTCAGGGGAGGGGGAGCCGCGGGCCGATTACGTCGGGGCCTGTCCCGACTGCGGATCGCAGCTCGAGTTGGCGGAGGGGTGTGCGAAATGTCACGTCTGTGGATATTCGGAGTGCGGTTGACCGAATAGCACAACGGGGTCAGGGGTCACACGCGCTGCTCCCGCAACGCCTGTGACCCCTGTCACGACCTCTCCCTCCTTGCGGCCGTATCATTGTAGCCGTGAACAATCCCTCTCTGAATGCGTCGCGGCCACTGACGGCGACCAGACTCCAGGCCAAGGGTTGGGCGCGGGTCGGAAAAATCGGCGCGCATCTTCTGCGGCGGGGTGCGTGGTACCCTGTCGTCAGAATTTCTTCGAGCCATATCGTGGTGCTCGACGTGAACCGGCGGAACGTGCCGGTCGATCGGCGGTTCCTCGAGATCCGCTACCATCCGCCAGAGCGGTGGAGCATCGTCCGCTGCGAGCCTCGCGAGCTGCAGCGCGTCGGGCGCGCCTTCCCGCTCACGTATGCCGTCTGCCCCCGCTGTCGTCATCGCCAGGCGTTCTCGGGCGATATCCGCGAGTTGAAGTGCGACCGCTGTCATACCGACGCGGCGCTGGCATGGGATGACATGAGCTAAGACGCGATACGGGAAGCGGGAAGCGGGAAGCGTGACGGCCGC